>NZ_CAXSVC010000020.1:0-116631 GCF_964240755.1 Bacteroides sp. HPS0048
TCTTTAAATTCATAGATCGTTAATTTATGGAAATTGGATTATAAGACAGCTCTTTTCAACTAAATTGAAGAAGAACCATAAAAGTGTACATTTAACACATACTTAAGTACGTACTCTTGTAATACAAAGAATGCATGTTTTCAATAGCTTGTTAATCAATGCTATAAAGACAGAATTATAACTTGTGGAATGCGTTTAGATATCTTTTCGGGTATTTTCCATAGAGAAGATAATACCTGTTTTGATAATTTGAGATCGAAGGTATTGTAGAAAATAAGAGGATGTGCCGATGTGCATATCGGCACATTATTAAATTAATATTCTAACCTTTCCATATGTCCTTTATTTCCATTGCGTGCGTCATATTGTTGTGCCAGCTCTTTTGCCTGGTTATAGAAATAAGTACGTAATTCTTCCACATTATATATCCCACTATCATTATAGAGTGGGAACTCTTCCGGTAACTCCAGTTTCACTTCCGGGCGTGATTCATATTTCAGGGCTTCGGTCATGTCACAACCAAAACGGTACTTCTTGTATTTACTTGTTCTCAGACTCCAGGGGATACAACGTTCGGCATATTCCCAGCCACGTTGTGGGTTGACCATAAAGTTATAGATAATAAATTGTCCGATATAAAGTAACAGGTATTCGTCTTTTTCCCGCCCTGCCAATGCCTCTTCTGCACGGGCACACATATCGGAAGCTATTTCAGGTTTTCCGGCTTTCTGTGCATAATAAGCGAGTTTAAGAAATGCTCTTAAATTAGCTTCATAACAAGTGACTTGTTTATTAATAAGCGGTTGTGCACGCTGATAGGCTTCGTCAAACCGTCCTGTTTCCAGGTAATAATCTAACAGAAGATTCAGCTCGCAAGCTTCACATATCATGTCATCTAACTTTTCGCTTAGCATTTTGTCTGCATATTCTTTAGCCAGATCATACTGTCGCATTCTGTTGTAATGCAGGAATAAGAGATGATAGTATGCACGGGCCGAATATCCGTTGCGCAACGTGCGGATTTTAAAATCTTCCAGTATGGCATCTATCTGTGATTGGGATACCTCAGGTACGTCGAAAGCTGCTCCGCATATCCACTTATATTTCCAGAGAATATCGTTTTCAGAGATAAGATCTTTATTGTTTTCGTAATCGTCCAGTATACGGGAGAATACGGCTATCTCTTCTTCGGCCTGAGAGAGTAGATTCAGTTCGTAAATCAAGTCCAGACGCATCTCTACTGCCCATTGCGGATCATCATTCTCATCGGCTATGCGGATAGCTTCTTTCAATAAAAGGGCTTTTTCGTGAGGAGACAGGTTACCATTTTCTACTTGTAACAATCTTTTTTGTATTTCAAGGGTATATTTCATAAGGCTTTCTTAATTTAGGAAGTTTATAAAGTCATTCATTTTAGTAGTCATAAGCTCACTGAGTGAATGGTTGAAGAGGGTCATCTCTTCGCTATTTACAGGGTAACGGCCTTGTAACAATGCCTGTACGTAAAGTATATGTATGATGTGCTGAAACAGTTTGTTGTCTCCTTTGATTTTCAGTAATGTTTGTACCATTTCATTGTCGGCATTGAATGTCAGTGTCGGAGGAGTTTGTTTTTGCGCGTTAATAGCACCTAATACGGCTGCCAGTGGATTATTGGCCGCTTTAGTACCGGTTTCTTTTTCTTCGGCAACGAAGATAACAGGAGTATCGGCCGGAGTGAAGTGCTTTAAACGGCAGATGCATCCGAAGGGCTTCAATAACTCGCTGGCTTTCTTCTCAAAATCAATATGTTCTGCACTGGCTTCTACTTCTGCGAACTGTTCGAGCAGGCGGGCGGGAGAGACTTCTTCCAGAGTCAGTTCCGGTAAGAGACGGGCCGATTTTTTCAGCAATGTCTCGTCAAAGGTATAGGCTGCATTGATGACCAACCAACCTTGTGAACCTGCAATACGGCGAACCTGACGAAAATCTTCAATATTACGGGTGTAACGGATAACGTTGTCTGTAGAACGAATATTTCCGAAGTTGCGCATTCCTTTACTTGTTTCAAATGGTAGGTAGTCTATAAAGAGCCGGAGAAGTTCATTGTCTTCTGCTGCAATTGCTTTAATATGAAAGTAGTGTACGTCGAGAATCTTGTTGAACATTTCCCGGTTGTTTTCTATCAGCCCCTTCAGATATTCTTTAATGGCGTTGCCTATCTCTTTTCGTGCATCTTTTAGCAGGTCGTTACTGACAAAAGACTCTCTTGAAGCGGTAGACAACAGGCCGTCAGCATTGATGAGACAACGGATAAAGAAAGCCCAGGGAGGTAACAGGTTACAATCGTCTTCGCTCAACAGCATGCGTTTTAAATAGACTTTATGGGAGTTGCGTACAGAGAATTGGGTACGAAACGGAAGTATATAGAGTACTCCGTTCACTTTACCATTTTCTGTATGAATGCGGAAGACATCGAGAGCAGATGATTGAAATACTTTGGTCCCGTGATCAAGAAGTTCTTTACGGGTGGCTTTGGGATCCAGCCAGATGGGAGCAGGGGTGTTTACCAACTCTTCTTTACCTTGATTATGCAGATAAATAGGGTGGGGCAGTACTTCTCCGTAGTTTTGAAGAATCTTTTTGAAGGTCTCGTATTCAAAGAGATGGCTCCATTCTTTTTTCGGGATCAGAATGACACGTGAACCGATAGGCCATTCTTCAGCGGGAAGGGTGGTCTGATAGGTTCCGTCTACTTTTCCGCACCAGCGAACGGCTTGTTTGCCCATTGCCGAACGACTTTCTACTGTAATCTCATTGGTTACTACAAAACATGACAACAAACCGATACCAAAACGACCAATGTAATCGTCGGCATCGGGAGTCTCTCGTTTGGAGCTTTCACCGATAACGGTCAGAAAACGATATACTTCTTCCTCCTTCAGTCCGATACCGTTGTCCTGGAAAGTCAGTGAACCGTCGTCGTTGAGGTATACATCAATACGTCCGGAATAGTTTTCGTCAATATTGCGCAGGGCGGTAATAGCATCCACGCAGTTTTGAAGCAGTTCGCGGACAAATGTGTTGGGGTTACTATAGATATGTTCCGATAGCAGGGCAATCATCCCCTTTAGATTGACCTGGAATAGATTATTATTTTCGTTCTCCATGATTTTTAGAATTTATGGGATTTATAAGTCATACATCATAAATCTCATCATCTTTTTCTTCTTCCTGTTATTTTTAATGCTTTTTCGTTTCCGTTCTCAGCAGCTTTTTCAAACCATTCCATGGCGATCTCATCATTCTCTTCTACACCATTGCCACTCAGGTAAGCATTTCCCAGCTCAAACTGGGCTTTGTCGCTACCGGCTTCTGCTGCCTTTTGCAACCATTGCAAGCCGTTTTCTGGATTTGGGGTACATCCTTCGCCGTACATTAGCATTTTACCTACATAATAGCAGGCATGAATGTTTTCATTTCCGGCGGCGTCATTGAACCAACGGAAGGCTTCCTGAAGGTTTTGTTTAACGCCTACACCATTATAATGGCAGAGACCGGTGCGGTACATACTCATTGTATTGCCATTGTTTGCGGCAAGGGTGTAGTACTTGAAGGCCTCCGTCTCATTTTCTTCTACTCCGATGCCCATTTCATAGCAGATACCTATTCCTTCATTATAGAATTCCTGTTCTGCCGCCTGTTTGAAATAAGTGAATGCTTTTTCACTTTCATTTAGTTTATCGTAATCGTAGAGATAATATTCTCCCAAGCGGAGCATAGCGAGTGCATTGCCGTTGGCTATTGCTTTTTCGTACCATTCCACTGCTTGTTTGTTATCTTCCAGGCAGGGACCGTAACCGTAGAAATAATAATCACCCATTTTGAACTGGGCATATCCATAGTTTAGTTCGGCGGCTTTGGTCATGTATTCCACTGCTTTATGTGGGTTTTCCTCTACACCGTAACCGTTTTCATATGCTAATCCTAATTCGGTGATACAGCGGGGGTCTTCTTTTTCTTCTCCTTTCTGGTACCAGGCGAGTGCTTTGTCCGGATCTTCTTCTACACCATATCCGTTTTTGTAACAACGCCCCATGGCAAACATGGCATCTGTATCACCGGCTTCGGCAGCTTTGAGGTACCAGGCTGCCCCCTCTTCGGGTTGGGCATCACCTTTTATTCCTTCACTCAGGTAGTAACCCACGCGGTACATGCCATAGGGGTATTCCTGTTCGGCAGCTTTACTGAACAATTCGAATGCCTGTTCATAGTTCTGTTCATTCTCTTGGAGAAAACCTAACTCCACAAGTGCATAAGGAGAACCTTGTGCAGCTGCTTTTTCGTAATACTCTTTAGATTTAGCTTCATCTGTTATTCCGGCATAACCGTTTGCCAAATAGAGGGCGGCCCTGCAATATCCGTCATTGTTCTCCAATGCGGCAGACTTTTCATAATATTCCAGAGCTTTTTCATAATCAGGATTTTCTGAGAGGATACCACGTTCATACATCCATCCGATGCGGTATGCAGCGCTTCCGGAATTCAGTTCGGTAGCTTTCAGTAATAGTTCGTGAGCACGTTCGATATTCTCTTCCACCAGTTCTCCATTAAAATAAACCATGGCGAGACTTTCAATACCCTGTATGTAATTATCTTCCACACATCGTTCGAGACAGTATAATCCACGTTCTACATTCTGATACTCTTCATTATAGAGGTAGATTAATGCAAGCTCATACGTACAATACGACTCACAATAAAGCATCCCTTTTTCCAACCATTCAATAGCTTTGGGGATATCTGTCCAAGGCTCTTCCTGATAGTAATATCCTAAAAAGTTGGCTGCTGACCATACACCGGCTTTCCATGCACCTTCCCATAACTCGAAAGCTTGTTCCTGTGTTTTTCCTAATTCCGGATTTCGAAAATAGAGCGTACCCAGGTTTTTCTGAACATAGAAATTGGGTACTACAGCCAATGCCTTTTCATAATACTCAGCTTGTTCGGCAACTTTTGTTTCGTCATTATCAAGCTCATCGCCGATAATAGCATATATATTGGCACGCATTTTGTCTCCTTCAGGCAGTTCCTTCAGCAACTCTTGGCGGAGTTCCCATGCTTTTTCTTCATGTCCTGCACAATTCTCTATACAAGCTTCATAGAATTTCTTCCAGTGCAGTCCTTCGGGAGTGGTAAGAGTGGCAAAACGACGTTCCCCTTCTGCTTTGTCTGCTTCGCAGTAATAACCCATATATTTCCAAAAGGCAAAAGTGGCTTGTGCATTTTCATCTCCCATATCAGCAGCTTTTTCGTAATAAGGTACTAACTTGCTGGTATCACGCAGACCATAACGTGCTTCGGCATATTGCGAGCCTTTCTGCACAAGTCCTACACCTGCAAACTCACCTACACGATCACAAGTTTCCTGTACTTTCTCCCACCAGAATGTATATTCTTCGTCGTTCAGGTCTACCTCTACATTACAATCATAGGCCTGAAATATGTGGTGAAAGAATTCGGCTATTTGTTTCTCATCTTCTTTACTATCTAATGCATATTCACATACAGCAAGAGCTTCCCACCAATTATCGGGATGCATTAATATATCGTGTGTATATTTGCCAAACCATTCGGTAGCAGGTTTTCCGGACGCTTTGATTTGGTTGAGTAGTTTTTCGAAGTTTTCTTTATTCATTTCCATAATAATTGGGTCTTTGAGGTTTTAGTCGTCGCAATGTACAAATATTATGGGATTAGGGCAAAGAAGAGGATATAATATTTTGTTTGGCTGACTTGTATGTTGAGAATGGGGTAGCAGACGGATCTATTGGGTAGTTGCGGATTGGTTGTAAATAGGACTAAATCAGAGGTTATCTTCTCCTCCGTTTTTGATATTCATATCAAAAAAACGGAGGATGAGAAGTGTTTGTAAAAACAACTCACAGAAAAGAGTGAATTCAAGTTATAACTGTAATGCTTGTTTTATTGTCACACAAAGATGAGTTGATTTTTTATATGGTTGGCTTGTCCGCAGTTATCCTTATAATCTACTTTATTATTTTGCTTTTCTTAATAGGTAGCTTTTCCCGGCTACTGTTTTTATATCATATATATAGTTTTTATTCAATGTGGTTGTATTGATTGGAGCATTGACTGCAATTAGCGGACGGCGTATTGGCTGACTTTTCAACAGTGGATTATCACATTCCGGAGTTTGAGTCACCTCAAGCTTTTCTCCGTTGAATATTAATGGAGTAGTCGTGCAGATACGCAGTGTTCCTCCTATAGATGAAGTGATTCGAACGGATTGCAATTGGTTATCCTCCCAGTTCAATTCATCTATTGTGAATCCGCCACGGCAGCGAAGCCCTGTTATACTTCCTTTTTTCCATACATCGGGTAATGCAGGTAGCAGGTGCACACTACCTGCATGGCTTTGTACAAACATTTCGGATATACCGGCTGTACAACCGAAGTTCCCATCAATTTGGAAAGGAGGATGGGCATCAAAAAGATTAGGGTAAGTTCCTCCGTTTTGTCCTTTCTCGTCAGTAGTAGGATGAAGTTGTTCGGTAATTAGTTTGTAGGCATGATTTCCGTCGAGGAGTCTTGCCCAAAAACAGACTTTCCATCCCATAGACCAGCCAGTGGAATGATCTCCACGTCCTTCAAGCGTACGTTTAGCAGCTTCGAAGAGGATAGGTGTGCGGGGAGTAATCTGACGTCCCGGGTATAATCCCCATAGATGTGAAGTATGACGATGGCGATCTTGAGGATTATCCCAATCTTCCATCCATTCTTGTAATTGCCCCCAGCGTCCTACTTGCATGGGAGCCAGATTTTGGATTACGGTTTGCAGGCTATCTATAAAAGCTGAAGATTCACCTATCAGAGAAGCTGCTTCCAGAGTATTACGGAAGAGGTCGTTTACCATCTGATTATCCATAGTGGCTCCGGCCACTATTGTAAAATCACGTTTACCGTTCACTACTGGACGATTCTCCGGAGAGTAGGAAGGAGATACTACTAACCAGTTGTTTTTGGGGTCACGTATTAAGAAATCAAGATAGAATTCACAAGCACTACGCATGAGAGGATATATTTCTGTGAGATAATCGCGATTGCCGGAGAACAGATAGTGGTCCCATAAATGTTGGCAGAACCAACTATTACAAGTAGGCCAGATGCCATATCCCGGGCCGTCTACCGAACCAGTTGATCGCCAGATATCTGTGTTATGGTGAAGTGTCCATCCACGGCAACCATACATGGCGGCACTCTGTTTACCTTTTTCGGCTACTTCTTTTATGAGTTGCAGGAAGGGTTCGTGCATTTCTGGTAAGTTAGTGGATTCTGCCGGCCAATAGTTCATTTCCACATTGATATCGGTAGTATATTTTCCATCCCACGGAGCACGTAATTGATAGTTCCAGATACCTTGAAGGTTAGCAGCTTGTCCGCCGGGCTGGGAGCTACATATCAGAAGATAGCGCCCGAATTGAAAATAAAGAGCTGCCAGCTGAGGATCAAATGTGGAAGTAAACTCCCGCACTCGTACATCGGTCGGTTTAAAAGATTGTGCATTGCTACCTAAGTCAAGTGAAACACGGTTGAACCATTTTCTGTAAGTAGAGCAATGAGTTTCTTTGGCTTTTTGATAATTCTTTCCAGCATTTTTCAAATAATTCTGTGCTGTTTTTAAAGCATTGCCGGATACATCGTTGTAATTTATAAAATTTGTTCCTATAGATACATACAATGTTACGCTGTTGGCATTACTTATTCGTAACAGAGTGTCGGCAATAGCCTCTGTGTATCCACCGTTATGTTCGACTCGTGTTAAAGTACTAAAACGTACTTTACCTTCAATACCCTCGTGGTCATTGGCTTTTCCATGCAACTGAAGTTCTTTTCGGGAAGATACATTTCGTATTATATCCTTGCCATACGGAGTATTGTATCGTGCTGTAAAAGAGATTTTTCTTTTTTGGGAAGCTGTCAGGCGAATAATAAGTAGTTGATCGGGAAAAGAAGTGAAAGCCTCTCGGGTATAAGTTACTCCTTCAGAGGTAAACTTCGTAGTGACTATTGCTTTCTCTATGTCGAGTTCACGGTAATAATCGGAATAATTATTAACTCCTTCAAAATCAAGATGTAATGAACCTACAGTTTGGTAAGGCATTCCATTGGCTGTTTGTGAACAGATAGCATGTCCACACATTTCTTGTGCTTCTTTATTTCGACCTTCGAATATCAATTGACGAATTCGAGGCAGAGCTTCCTTCGCTTTTGGATTGACATTGTTGTAAGGAGAGCCTCCCCATATACTCTCTTCATTCAATTGAAACTCTTCGTGTAACACGTCACCATAAACCATGGCTCCGATCCGTCCGTTTCCTAATGGCAGAGCCTCCACCCATTGGGTAGCAGGGCGATCATACCATAGTTTCAGATGTTTGTCTTGTGCTTGTATATTGTTAGCTGTTAGAACAATAAAGCAAGTAATCATTAAATTTCTCATATTTCTTTCTTACTGTATTTGTATTTTAGCAGATTGTAAATCTTTCATTCTGGAACTATTTCCATATAATATATTGTACTCTCCTTGAATAGGACGCATTGTATTGGTAGTTGGATCGAACCATTCAAAAGCTACATATGGTAGCTCTATCTTTACCTCCTGCGTTTTTCCTTTGGGTATTTCTACTCTTTTGAATGCACGTAGTGTTTTCACTGGACCTTCTTTGTCGGCTTGTCTTTGAATATAGATTTGTACCACTTCTACTCCATCTCTATCGCCAATGTTTTTAATAGGTATATGGAGTGTAACCTTTTCTCCGGCAGAAAGGCTATTTTTGTTTATATGGATTTTACCGAAGGCAAAGGTAGTATAACTGAGTCCGTAACCGAAAGGAAAAAGAGGTTCTTCCTGCATATAACGGTAGGTACGTCCTTTCATTGAATAGTTTTCAAAGTCTGGAAGTTGATCGATACTTTTATAGAATGTGATAGGAAGTCGTCCGGCGGGATTATAATCACCGAAAAGTACATTTACAATAGCCGTTCCACCTTCCTCACCCGGATACCATGCTTGTAAGATAGCATCACAACTTTTTGTTTCTGGAGTTAGTGCCATAGCTGAGCCGGAAAAATTGACAAGTATAACTTTTTTACCAGCTTCTTTTAAGGCTGCTAATACTTTACGTTGGACAGCTGGAAATTCGATATCTGTTCGATCACCTCCTTTGAATCCGGTGGCAGATACATTCATCTCCTCACCCTCCAATGATGGGGAGATACCTCCTGCAAAGATTATAATATCAATATCCTTGAGTTTTTCGAGTGTGTTGCTTATATTGAGAGGAAGTCCTTCAACTAAGTCGAAGTTGAAATAAGTTTCATCTTTTACTTGCTTAAAATCAATTTTGATTTTATAGCTTTTCCCGGCTTCGGTTTGTAGAGTATATAGATTTTTCGGATTCTTAATATTACCGGTTTTAATGACTTCTTCTCCGTTAATACTTACTCGGATATTTCCGTTCGTTTGAAAACGGAAAATCGCATTTCCCGATTTTTGAGGACGGAACACTGTTTGATAACAACTACTGAATTCTGTTAACTTTATTCCGGGTGCAAATGCTGTAGCTCCTAAAGTAGTGAAACGGAATGGTGTAGAGAGTTGAGTGATAGCATTTGCTTCTCCTTCAAAATCTGGATTGTTCCAATAAGAGGCTAAGAATCCGTGTTTTCCATTGTAACTACATTGATCAAATAAACTGTTGTAAGTAATACTGTCAGTTAGTCCACATACCGGTTCATAAATAAGATGGGAAATTGGTAGTCTCTTTCGAAATGCAGATAACAGAGTACTTGTATGCGATGGTGTTCCATTATAATTACCCCATTGCATTACTGAGTCGTTTGCATTAGGCCCGATTATTGCTATTCGGGCCTGTTTGTCAAGTGGTAGAACTTTTCCTTTGTTTTGTAGGAGTGTCATCGTTTCATGAGCCATTTTTAATGCCAAACACCGGTGCTTAGGGCTGTCGACAATACTATAAGGAAGTGTCCATGGATGAATATTTTCCATTTCTCCAAGTTCAAAACGGGCTTTCAACAATCGTTTTACAGAAACGTTTATTTGTTTTTCAGAAATAATTCCGGCTTTTATGGCCTCTGTAAGCTTTCGGTAATTGCTTCCGCATTCCAGATCAGTTCCATTTAACACGGCTTCAGCGGATGCATGCGCAGCATCTGGGTGAGTGTTGTGTTTTTTTGTTCCCCAAAAGTCTGATATGGCCCCACAATCAGATACGACAATCCCTTTGAATCCCCATTCGTTACGTAAAATTTGTGTCAGCAGGCGATTACTGCCACAACAAGGATCTCCTTCAAAACGATTGTAAGCACACATCACTTCTTTAACGTCAGCTTCCTGTACTAATGTTTTGAATGCCGGAAGATAGGTTTCCCATAGATCTCTTGGAATGATATTTTCGGCATTGAAACTATGCCGGTTCCATTCTGGACCAGAATGAACGGCGAAATGTTTCGCACAAGCATGTAACTTATTATAACGGGCGCTATCTGGACCTTGTAGACCTTTTACTACAGCTACTCCCATGCGGCTTGTCAGATAAGGATCTTCACCATAAGTTTCTTGCCCGCGTCCCCAACGTGGGTCACGAAAAATATTAATATTAGGTGTCCACATAGTTAGTCCTTGATAGCGTTTGTACTGTCCTAATGTGTTGAAGTGTCTGTTTTTGGCTCTTGCCTCATCAGATATAGCATTAAAAACCTCATAAATAAGTGTATCGTCAAAAGATGCTGCCATACCGATGGTTTGCGGGAAGACGGTAGCCAGCCCGGCACGTGCTACACCATGTAAGGCTTCATTCCACCATTCGTATGGTTTAATTCCTAACCGGAGAATGCCAGGTGAGTTGTTTTGCATTAATGATACCTTTTCTTCTATAGTGAGACGTTGTAATAGGTCGGTAGCTCTTTGTTCAGGAGTCAAATTGGGATCTTGATAAGGTAATTGGGAATAGGTAGTGGCGGTTAAACCAATAATGATAGTTAATGTTGCTGTTCGTAAAATATGAGTAAATGTATATTTCATGATTTGTTTTTTCTATAAATTTAGGTGATAAAGAAGAAAGGGAGCAGATCACCAATCTACTCCCTTTCTTGTTACGGGTACTTAAATTCTATTTTCTCCATTTGAGGGCTCCTGATGAGGATATACCATCAAAGGTGAAATTAAACATATAGTTTTCTTCTTCCGCGGTTGGGGCAGTGAATAAACCTTTTTCGTCTGTAGCTATGGTAATAAGCCCATCTAAAGGATAAGTTAGAGCTTTATCTCCTACTTTAGTCCATTCAAAATTTGTACGATAAGAGTTTTTTACTCCGGCTGTTCCATCTGTTCCATTAAGGAAGATAGAGCCTTTACCTGCAACGTACGGAGTAATTACAGAACCATCTGCTGCTGTTGCCTGCATCGAAGGTCCGAATACTGTATTTTCGACGATTAAAGAAACGGTATTGCTTCCCATACGGAACAGGGCCCAGTCTGCTTTATCAGTTCTGTCTACCGGAGCATAACAAAATGTACAATCGCTAACAGTCAGTGTAGGTGAATTCTTGCTAGAACGTAAGTCGCATAATTGTACGATATTGGTAATAGTACAGTTAATAAAATCAATTTCATCCATTGTGGCAGCAGCTTTATTGTTGGTCGTGACAACGGCTTGGTCACCAATACCATTGATGGTGCAACTGTTAAATAATACTCTGTTTATACCATCTTCACCTTGGAGACGTGCAATAGCACGATATCCTTCAATGCGACAGTTTTTGAAGGTGAGTTCTCCTACCATCGATTTACTACCGTTTACATTATATACTTGTCGGCCTCCAAACCCTTTATCTGTCCATTCAGCTATAGGTAATTCGTTTGCTTTATCACTAATGAAGTCAATATCGGTGAATGAAAGTTTTGCTATATTCGCTCCACTTTCTGATTGCATTGCTCCACTTTGTACAATAATCGCATTACCTTCGAGAGATAAACCAGTAATGAAGTTAACTGATTTTTTGAATTTTAGCGGAGTATCACTACTTGTTTTGTATTGGTATCCTCCTTGAAGAACAACGGTCAATCCTTCTGTTTCATCTAATTTTGCTTTCACTTCTTCTGAAATTAGAATGTTAGGATCATCATAACCGCGTAAGTCTATATACATTCCTTCTCCATATTTCTCATCGAAATTTTCGGATTCTCGAGTGGTAAAGTTCAATTTTCCTTCATAGTTGGCTCTAATCAGTTCTTCTCCCGAATATGCTGTTAAGGTATAGGCAGTATTGGGTTTCAAACCGTAAATAACCTTTTGTCCGGAAGCATATTCTTCGTCGGTAATAGAAACGATGATTGGTTCACCTTCAATCTCTGTTGGAGTGATTTCTAGCGCTGTAATTTGATTTCCCCCACTTGACCAGGTAGGTAGGGCAGCAATATCAATTGTACGGATACTAACTAATTTTGTAGGGTATACTACACTGATTGCTTTTGTCTCATAATATTCAGATTGGAGTTCTGAACCGATAGCTTTGATCTTAACACCATACTTCTCATCCCATTCTACTCCTTCGAAAGTATAAGGAGAAGTAGAAGTAGTGGCTTCGTCATATTTCGTGCCGATCAATGTACCGTCTTCGTTTTCTCCTGTCATTTTAAAGAGTATGATTTCATAGGAGGAGGCACCTTTTATATTATCCCAGGTAACAACTATATTATTATTTTGTGATTCAATAGTGGCCACAGGTCTGAATAGGCGGGGAGTCGTTCCCAGATCATCATCGTTACAGCTTGCTAAGCCTGCTCCAATGAGCAGACTTAATACAATATATTTGAAATATTTAATCGCTTTCATATCGTTCTTTTTTATTTATTACGGATTCCATATCCATCGTTAGACAAAACTCCTGCACTGTTAGAAACCTTAGATGAAGGGATAGGCATAACGTAAGGAGCCGGTTTGTTCACCAAAGAAGAAAGATCTTCTGTTCCATTGATTAATACTCCATCGGTAATCCCATAGAAACTATACAATGCACTTTCTAATACCGTACCTTTTTTTATGTCATTACCATTTTCGTCTTGTCCGTAAGGTTTATTAGTTGTTGGGTCAGTAGATGATGAAGAGATAAACTTTTTAGCAAAATCTATACGATACATTTTATCTTTTGCACTGGTAAATCCTGATTTAATCTCGTCATCCTTGATTGTTTCTGCGCTCTTATAAGGTTCAACTTTTGCATCACGTGCCGTGAAGATATCATTGTCAAACTTTAACATTCCATTCTCGAATTGAAAGTAAAGGGAGTTGGCCACACCAGTATCTGCTATTTCCAAATCTTTGTTGTATATAAATTCTCCGTTAGCTTCTTCCAATTGTTGGGCGTTCTTCCCTTCTTCAATCATCCATTCAATAGTCTGTACAGCTGCTTTAGCGTATTCATTCCAACGTATAAGGTCGAATTTACGGATACATTCACCTCCAAGTTCCCATGCACGTTCGTTTATGATCGCCTGCTTGAAATCGTTGTAGGATGTTAGTTGATTAATGTACTCATCAACTTTCTGAGATTTACTTTCTGCATTTGCAAATGCACGTTCGCGTACCCGTTTCAACATTTGCTTAGCTTCGTCTGTCGGCCCATTGTTAATTTCGTTGTCAGCTTCGGCAAGTAATAACAGTACATCTGCATAACGAAGTACTGGCCAGTTAACCCCTGTATTTTTAGTTGCACTAGAGGTAGTCATATCCATACGACACCATTTACCAATAGTAATACCAGTAGGATCACATGCATTTTGCGTATTATCTCCTAAGAATTTATAATTAGCGCAAGTTACTGCAAGACGTTGGTCTTCTTTATCGAATGAACAAGCATATTTAGGAGAAAGGCCTACTTGAATAGTTGTTGTACCTTTACTACCTCCTGTTACGGTAACACCTATACACCAAGCAACATCGCCACCACCATTCTGAACAAAACCATTTTCGTAAAGAACATCACCATTAGCACTGCTGGATGAGTTTATTTGATTATAAAAGATACTTTTGAAATCATTAGTCAGAGCACGGTCCTTTTCTTTGATTAATTTGCGGCAATAGGCTTGTGCCAACTTATAGAAATCATCACTGGCACTTGCAGTCTGTTTAACGCCATTTTCGTCTGTATAGGTAACAGGAGTGATTTGGCCGTCTATAGTACAACGGCTCATAGTGCCATCTGCTTGCATAGAATATCCGGCACGGAACATTGCTAATTTAGCTATAAAGCCCATAGCAAACTCACGGTTCATTAGTTCTACACCATTCTCGAGTTTATCTGCCCATTTCATTGAACCTTCTACATTAATAAGATCCTGAATGATATGAGAATAAATAATATTCTTGTCTACACGAGGGGTATTGTTGTTTTCTCCATATTTAGAAGGAGTGATGGAGAAGGGGACATCTGCCCAAAAATTACAAAGCAGAAAATAACGATAGGCACGCAAACAATAAGCTTCACCCAATAATTGACTCATTTCTGCATTTCCATTTTTATACATGTCACTGGCCTCTATTCCTTCTATTACTTGATTGGCGAAGTCAATAGCATTGTAGTTGTGCTCCCAACAATTTTTGATGTCATTAAAATCTCCGGCGTTTAATGCCCAAATACCACGACGGTCATTATGAGCAATCGCTTGTGCTTTGCTAACAAAGAACATCTCGACGTCGGTATTCTGCATCCAGGCGTTAGACATACGGGAGGTATATGTATCTTCACAGAAGAATGAATAAATATGGTTAACCATTTTACGGGCGTCCGTAGGGTTTGAACACAGATACTCTTGGGAATCATTTGATAGAGTTTCCGTATCAAGGAAGTCGTTGCATGAAGTACTCAGGAACATTGTACTTATTATAGCTGCAATATATAATAGTCGCTTTTTCATTTTATAATAATGTTAATTGAAAATGATTAGAATGTAATGTTAACACCCGCTGTCCACGAGAAAGCCTTAGGATAGGCTGAATAATCAGCACCTGGAGTAATACCACTTGTTTTACTATTACGGATAGAAGAATTGACTTCTGGGTCATATCCGCTATAGTTGGTCCAAGTCCATACATTATTTAATGTACAATAAAGACGTAATTGACTACAAGCAAATTTTTTTGTCCATTCTTTAGGTAAGGTATATCCTAATGTTAGGTTTTGCAAACGTAGATAGGAACCGTCCTCTATAGCCCATGAAGTAACTAATGGATTTCCGTCCGGAATTGTCAAAGGAGACCAGTAACTTTTGTTTTCATTCATCGATTTTAATGTTTCATAATCAGTTACTATTTCACCCGATGTACGATCTAAGTATGTCCAGGCAGAACCAGCGCCCATATATTCACGTAGATTGGCGTAAGTTGTTCGGTAGGATTGTGTACTTGCAATTTTGTCCATATTATAGATCTGATTACCGTATACCCAGTTAAACATAACTGATAAATCTAAACCTTTCCAAGTTGCATTAAGACCAAAACCACCTGTATGTTTAGGAGCAGTACGACCAATGATCTGACGATCATTTTTGTCTATGTCACCGCTTTTATCAAGATCTTTTAGTTTCATAGCGCCGGGACGTACTCCAGCATTTGATCCAGATAGATAACTATTGTTAGGTATTCCTTCTTTTAGTATAAAATTACCTTTATTATCGAACTGGAATTGAGTTCTACCATTTGCATCAGTGTAGGTCACGAAATCATCTACTCCATAAATTCCATCATAAACGAAACCATAAACCAATCCTAATGGCTCACCTACTATTACGCGATAATCGTCTTGTTCTTTGGTATCTGATGAAAAACCACCTGAGTTGTAGGACATTTCGTTTGTACCGGCTAATTTGTCAACCTTGTTTCTGTTGATACCAATATTGAAATTGGCAGATAACATGAAGTCTTTTGTTTGAATAATGGTTGCATTTAAACTTAGTTCGACACCACGATTTGAAGTTTGGCCTATGTTTTCTTGTACGCTGGAGTATCCCGGAGCTACAATTTGTCTCTCAACTAACAAATCTTTTGTTGTATTCCAATAGAAATCCAGTGTACCTGATATCCGTTCGTGTAAAAATCCAAAATCTAAACCGCCATTTCGTGTGATTGTCGTTTCCCATTTCAGGTTAGGATTGGCCATTTGCGAATTGGCAAGCGTGTAGTGAGGATTTAGGTAACCTCCGGCTCCATAATATTTGGATGATGAATATGCCTTATAAAGTGTTTCGTACATACCACTACCAATACGGTTGTTTCCAGCTTGCCCATAGCTGAAGCGAAGCTTTAAGTTCGATAACCAATTTTGGGTTGGTTCCATAAATTCCTCTTGACTAATTCGCCATGCGAGGGCGGTAGCGGGAAATATACCCCAACGATTGCCTCTTATGAATTTGCTGGAACCATCCGCACGTACAGTAACAGTTGCTAAATATCTGTCTTTATAGCCATAATTTAAACGACCGAAGAAAGAAGCTGTTTTATCAGGTTGTCCCAATGTACTACTGATAGTTCTTGAACCTGTCTCACCAGAATTGGATGCCATACTTGCAAACATTTTCTCTGGAGTAATTTCGCTTTGGAAATATTTTCCGACCATGGTGTTAGATTCGTTATTACTTACTACAATTTCTTGTCCGACCATTAAATCAACGTCATGTATTTGATTGAACGAATGTTTCCAGTTTATTGTATTGGTAATACGGTATTTATAAGTGTCTTTTTTATTCCATTCGCCCATTGGCAACTTATTACCATCCTGAATAGCTTTACTACTTTTTGCACCATACCAGTCTTTTTGTTGGAAAAATGTATAATCATATCCTCCTTCAAGACGGTAAGTAAGACCTTTCAGAATATTCCAAGTTACGCCTCCTGTAAAGTTGAAACGTCGTTCTTGTTTTCTTCTCCAATATTGATCTACTTTTTCTTGTAAAGTCATTGTATCATTTTGGTATTGTTCGAGCTCTTCGTCACTCATGTCACTTGTATCTACATCTGTGAAATCATAGAAACCGTTAACTGGTGCTTTCATCAAAGCATCGTAAGAACGGATCTTATAAGTACCACCACCTGTACCTACGCCTTTAACAGTAGTGTCAGATATACGCGTACCGAAATCAAGTTTTAAACCTTTGGTAATTTCGTGATTTAACTTGAAATTCAGATTAAAACGGTTATAACCGTTGTCTTTCATCAAACTACCATCATTAATGTAAGTACCGCTTAATGAGAATTTAGTTTTGTCATTGCCACCAGTTATACTGATATTGTGCGATTGTGATAAGTCGGGATGACCGAACATTTCATCTTGATAATCGGCTGCTTCTTGGTATTTATAAAGGTCAAGGTCTCCAAACGCTCCAAAACGTTTCTCAAAACTTGAAATACTGTTTCTCATAGCAGCTTTTTCGTAGTTGAACATTACGAATTCGTAAGGATTCATTACATCGATTTTTCTTAATAGCTTTTTGCCTTGAATGTATCCATTATAAGAAACTTGAGTCTTTCCTCCTTTTGCACTTTTGGTTGTAATTAATACTACACCGTTTGCACCTTGTGAACCATAGATGGCAGTTGAAGAAGCATCTTTTAGTACTGTGATGTCTTGAATATCTCCCGGAGCTACGTCACTAATACTCGATACAGGGAATCCGTCTACGATGTACAAAGGAGAGTTATCTCCGGTGATTGACCCCCCACCGCGTACGCGGATAATCATTTCTGCATCGGGAGAACCGTCTGATGTTGTAATTTGTACACCAGCCAGACGACCGGTTAATGCTTGTGCTGCAGAACTTACAGGAATCTTGGCAAGTTCACTACCTTGTACGGTACTGACAGAACCAGTTAAATCTTTTTTCTTAACACTTCCGTAGCCGATAACTACCACTTCATCAAGGGATTGGGCGTCATCATACAATATCACATTAATTGAATTTTGTCCTTTGACTGCAACATCTTGAGTTTTCATACCTATGTAAGATATGATAACATTAGCTTTGGAAGGAACTTTTAGGCTGAAATTACCATCCAAGTCGGTAATAGTACCATTGGAAGTATTTCCTTTTTCTACGACAGAAGCACCGATTATAGGTTCACCGGTCGCATCTTTCACATTACCTTTGAGAGTAATCGTTTGCGCGGAAACGCTGAGCGATAGAGCTGCAAATAACATAAGCAGCACGATTCGCATGTTTTTCACTTGGTTAGACATTCTTTGCATGTTTACTTTTAGTTTATTAAAATGATTGTTTTTCTTAGTTACACCCATGTAGAGTGTTAATTGATCGCTACAAAAGTATACGGATGTGAACTATGAGATGTGCAATATTTGTTTTTAGGGTGGTATTTTTTGTTTTAAGACGAAAAGTACTACTTAATCAGCTGTTTACAGAACCAATTATTGGTCACTATGTCCTGCTCTTTTGTACGCCAGTGACCTGTATCGTGAGCGATAAACAATTGTTTGGGAGCAGTGATGACATTGTAGGCAGAGAAAGTGGAAGTGGGAGGACAGGTAGGGTCATTGTATCCCCACGAATAATATCCGGGTGCTTGAATAAAGCGTGCGAAATTGACCACATCATAGTAACGGGACGTTTCAATCTTTTCGGGTTTATTGTTCAATAACTGATTTTGAGGGGCAAACATGGCTGGCCATCCTCCCGCACGCCCATGAAGATAACCGGTCACATCACAAAGAGCAGGATAGAAAGCTACGAGTGCCTTAACTCGGGAGTCTAATCCGGCAGTAACCATTGCCAATGCACCGCCCTGGCTTCCACCGATGACACCTAAGTTCTCTCCATCATATTCGGGCAGGCTACACAAAAAATCGAGCGCACGTATACAGCCGGTATATACACGGCGATAGTAATAGTGATCTTTACTATCGAGATTATAGAAGGCATAGTTGTTTAATACACCTTTACTCAGATTGGCATACAGGTTATCCGGTAGTGTTTGCGGAATACCGTGAATACCGATGGCGAGGGTGATCATTCCTTTTTCTGCAAGTGTCATTTCTGCCGGCTGCTTCTTTACTCCGGCTCCCGGTACACGGAGAACAGCCGGGTATCTGCCTGGCTTTTTAGGTATACAGAGAATGCCATAGAAGTAACTTCCTTTCTGATAGTGTTGTAAACGGACATGGTATACATTGGTTTCCGGAGTACATTGTTCGGGCAACAGAGTAATTAGAGGTTCCATTGGTATACTGGCTGTTTCTGCTTTGGCACGTTCCCAGAACTTGGTAAAATCTTCGGGAAGTGTTGTTGTTGGTTTCAGCTTTTCAGGGCTAAAACCTATATTTACATAGTTGGAATAGGTAATACCATCTACCTCTGTACGGCAAAGACAAGTGATGAAACCAGGTGTTTTCATTGTACCGGCTTTCACTTTGAAGCTACCATTTTTCAGATCGCTACTTCCTGTTTGGTTAGGGGGGAGTTTTTCTGGACCTATTTCATAGATGAGTGGAATGTTTTTGAGCATTATGTTTCCACGTATAACTCGAATAGTAAATGATGCCTGTTCGCCTGTGCGGTATGTCCAATCGTCGTGATCGGGAGTAATCTCGATATGGACGTAGTCTTTGATATTTGTCTTTTGAGCGAAAGATGCTACGTGACAATACAATAAAGTAAGAATGAGTAGTATGCTTTTCTGGTTCATGATATAATGATTAAATGTTGAAACAAAGTTAATGGAGTTTGCGTAGTTTTTTGTAGAAATAATGTTTCTTTTTGCGAGTATATGTACCAATTATTCTACCTTGAAATAAAAAAGCTATACTATCTTTGTCACTCTGAGTTTATTAATCGTATAAATGAAATGAAAAGAAGTTTATGTTTTTGGTTATTGGCAGGAATATTTCAAATAGGTGTTGCACAGACTTTTTATCCTATATGGAATAATAACATGCCAAACAGTAAAGGTATTACTGTGAAAGATAGTATTGCTAATGAGCGGGTATACCAGGTAGGTACACCTGGAGTGTATGTTTTTGAACCTTCGAAAGCAGAAAATAAGAAGACTGCCGTGTTAATTATTCCGGGTGGGGGATATGCACGTCTGGCTTATCAAATTAGTGGATGGCAGTTGGCTAAATGGTTTAATACGTTTGGCGTTACTGCTTTTGTTCTTAATCATCGTATGCCACAATCACCGGATGTGATAGTGAGTTATCAGGCTCCTTTGGAAGATGCACAACGGGCAATGAGGTACATTCGTTTTCATGCGGCAGATTATGGCATTGATATTGATAAGGTGGGAGTGATGGGGTGTTCGGCAGGAGGACATCTTTCGGCTTGTCTTTCTACATTTTCAGAAGATTGGGGGACAGGAGGAGATGCATTGGATAAAGAGTCTTTCCGTCCTGACTTTACGATACTTATTTCTCCTGTGATTTCAATGAGGGAAATGGCTCATAAAGGAAGTCGGGATAATCTTTTGGGAAGGGACCCGTCACCGGAATTGTTGCATCAGTTTTCTTGTGATGAACGTGTGACAAATCAGACTCCACCGGCTTTTATTGTACATGCTACTGATGATCGGTCTGTTTCTTCTCTCAACAGCATTCTCTACTATACTGCATTGAAACGAGTGGATATAAAGAAAACAACTCTGCATGTTTTTCCGGAAGGAGGGCATAGTATCGCTTTACGTAATAATCCGGGGACAACTAATCAATGGCCCATACTGGCAGAGGAATGGCTGGAGGGAGTGATTAGTGATTAGCGGGCGGCATTATAATCACGCTGCATAGCACTAATCACTAATCACTAATCACTAACCGCTAATCATTAATCATTAATCATTAATCATTGATTTCACTACTTCCGCTGTGTCTATAATGTAATCCGGGTGGAAGCCTTCCAATTCTGTACGTGGACGAAATCCCCAGGTAACTCCACAAGAGGTGACTCCTGCATTGATGGCAGTCTGCATATCTACACCCGAATCTCCGACATAGAGAACTTCTTTTTTTTCAACGTTTGCTATTCGCAGGATATCTTCTACAATTGCTGGATCCGGTTTTACTTTCACTCCATCCCGTTGTCCCAGTACAGCTATGAACCGGATGTTTGGAAAATAATGAGCTACGAGCTTCTCTGTAGCTGCCTGATATTTATTAGACGCAACCGCCAACTGTATTCCTTTGGTTTGTAGTGCTTCTAATAAGGTTGGAATTCCGGGATATGGTTTGCTCTCGTCTGCATTGTGTTTGTCGTAATGGGGTACGAATTCCTGACGTACACGGAGTACATTTTCTTCTGTTTTTTCTCCTTCCGGCAGGGCACGCTCAAAGAGCTTGTTAATTCCGTTACCAACCATGAAGTTGTATTCTTCTATTTTATGTATAGGATATCCCAATTTTTTAAGTGCATGGTTCGTACTGTTTGCCAGATCGGCGATTGTATTTAGTAGTGTTCCATCTAAATCGAATATAACAAGTTTCTTCATTTTTTTTTATTTTAATAATCGTTCTGCAAATGTAGGAAAACAAATATGCCCCTGCAATAGTTTCTTTTTGCAGAGGCATAAATTCATTTACTTGAAGCTGTTATTTATATTTTAAGGCTTCTCGTTTCATTTCTTTGTGATACGGAACCAATCAACATCCGCCCAGCCACCGTCATTCGTTACCAAGGCAGGACGGGTACAGAATGTTCCTATTTTAGCTCCGATCCATTTGCCTTCTCTGGCTTGGAATGGTTTTCCTATTTTCTGGAATTTCTTACCATCGGTGCTATAACTGAAGTCGCACATTACTATAAGGTCATATCCGCCTTCACTCTTGCCGATTTTCTTACCGTCACTGCTGAATTTAACTCTCAGATATACTGTGTTGTTTTGTAAATCAACAGCTTCATTTACTTCTTCCGGTGTTCCTTTATCTGCTTTCTTGCAGTTTAATTGTGAGAGCACAAGCCCTTTATCCGTGTTTTCAAGAATTAACCCGGCATAATCCATGCCCATAACTACAAGTCCGGTACGTTCACCTTTGTATTTGGTTGTAGGCTTGAAAGTCAACTTCATTGTTGCCGTGAAGTTATTTGAAGGAGTTTTCTGTAGTAGTAGGTTGGCTACGTCCCAAAGGTTCTTATACTCATTCACTACCGGATAAGAATAGAGACGTACATATCCATGATCACCTGCATAATATGCCCATTTTTCATTGATATTGGCATGCCATTGCCATTGCGGAGAAAGCGTGTATCCATTAAATTCGTCACTTTCTTGTGGTGTACAGATAGGATAGGTTTTACCGACATTTGGTTTTTTATAAGTTAGTACGGGTTCGCCACAACCATCTCCGTCTGTATCATTACCGATTACAGGCCAGTCGTTTATCCATTTCATCGGTTGCAGATGTACGATACGACCGTATGCACCTACATCCTGAAAATGCAGGAACCAGTCTTCTCCTGTTGGAGTATCTACCCATGCTCCTTGGTGAGGACCATTGACCGGAGTATTACCTTGTGCTAATACTGTTTTCCACTCATATGGACCGTAGACATTTTTAGAACGAAGAACAACCTGCCAACCTGTTGGTACACCACCTGCCGGATGAAAGATATAATAATAATCACCTCGTTTGTAGAATTTAGGTCCTTCACAGGTTTCGTGGGCTTCGTGTCCGTCAAATACAATTCTTGACTGTGAGATGGCTTTGGTAGCATCCGCATTCAGTTCACAGATAGCAATGACACTTTTTAGCCCGGCACGACTTCCAGCATAAGCATGCACAAGGTATACTTTACCGTCTTCATCCCACAACGGGCAAGTATCGATGATACCTTTTCCTGCTTTTACGAGTACTGGCTCACTCCAAGGTCCTTTCGGATCACGTGCTTTCACCATGAATGCACCTTGGTCCGGATCTCCCCAAAAGATATAGAATTCTCCGTCATGATGGCGGATGGCTGGTGCCCATACTCGATTCCCATGTTCCGGACGTTCGGGAGTTTCGATGGGAGGGAGGGCGTATGGAACGGCAGCACCTATGATGTTCCAGTTTACAAGGTCTTTTGAATGGAGTATTTGTAGACCGGGGAGGCAGTTAAAACTTGAAGAGGTCATATAGAAATCATCTCCTACCCGACAGGCATCCGGATCGGAATAATCGGCATAGAGGATTGGGTTTTTATATGTCCCGTTTCCCTGGTCTGCAACCCATACTTCGGACACATAATTTTCCTGTGCTATGGCCGGGGTTGTCATTAATAGGCAGAGGCCTAAGGTCTGTGCTAATCTTTTCATAGACTGTTCTTATTATTTAGTTATGTTATAAAATTCTTGATTGCAAATATAGGTGTTCTGTATAAATTTAGAGGTGAATAATCGATTGCTTTGGAGGATTTATTGTGCATAAATGTGGAATAATTGTGTAAAAAAGAAAAACCCAACTCATATATTGAGCTGGGTATTCGTATGTTTTTTTGTTTGAATGAATATTATTCAAAATACACTTTTTTAGTTTCTACAGAACCGTCATTCATAATATTTTTAATAATGTTCAATCCTTTAGCAGGTTCGTTTAATCTCATTCCTACCACATTATAGTATTCAGTAGTTACGATTTCCTTACTATTAGCTATGTCTGATATACCGGTAGAACTACCACCTGCGGTAAAAGTAAAACCATAAAAACCTAATTTGGAACCTGTGCAGAATGTGGTATAAGTTTTACCTGCTTTTACTGGGAAACTATAGGTACCATAGTATTTATCAACAACAGTTAATGCGTCATATCCGTCCAAAGCTACTCCATCTTCCAAGATATAGAATTTCTTACCGGGATTTAATACAATAGCTATTTCTATTGTACCATCTTTACTTACTTCCAGATTATAAAATGTACCAACTGTTGGAACTCCTGCATCGGCTTTATCAAAAGCCAAATTATTTCCGTCTACTGGATTTGCTTTTCCGGAAGCATAAGCTCCATATATTGCAGCTCCGTCAATATCAGTACTTGCCTTTATGGTGTATGTATCATTTCCAAATGTTAACTTAACACCATCAACAGAAGTAATTTCTGTGTCTTTTGTAATTGCATCATTGGCTTGAATTGCATAAGTTTGTGCATTAACGGTGAGAGTTGTAGCCACAAAAGCCATTGCGAGAAGTAATTGTTTCTTCATAATAATAATTTTTAAGTTATACAATAATGTTCTTTGTTTATTACTGTACAAAAGTATGAAGTATTGCCTCTCGCAATGGGTAATATTTGTTCGAATAGGGGGTAATATTTGTTTTTATTGCTTTATTTTGATCACACAAGGGTGTTCCAACCCTTCTTTCCACTCACGAATATAGGCAAACCATGTTTCCGGAGTCTTGTAACCGAATGTTTCTTTCATTGAAGTAAATGTGGTGTGATAGGAAAAATAGTTATCTCCTTTGGCTGTTAAGGTATAGAGATAGTTGGGTTTGTCTTTCACTTCTTTTACTACATATTTTTGTGGAATGCAAGTAGCTAATCCTACAGTCTCTTTTGCATATTTTACAGTATCATTTACGGGCCAGTCTGTACCCCAGCAACCGATAAGTCCCTTGTGGTCGGAATAAGATACGGAACCCGCAATGTCTTGTACACCTGTACAGAACACTTCGTCTTTCAGAGGTTCCTCAAAAAGGGCTTCTACTTTCATGTCGCGATGCCCGGCATAGAGGGTATAACGCGTAGTCATGTTTAATTCAGAGCCTTGATATTGCCAATCGGTTACTTTTATTTCGGCAATAGTACGGACAGGACCGTAAGCAATAATACTCTCTGTGAGTGTACTTACAGGTTCTATGTGCAGTGCTTTTTTTCCATTCCAACCCTTTAGCGCACCTACACCGCAACTACCGCTTACACGTAGTACATCATCACCAAAACCACGTGCCAATTGTTCATCGGTAGGATAAAACTGTGATTCTTTAATCTCAAAGCCTTTATTGAATTTTCCGTAGATATCTACAGTTTGCTTGTGATCAAAATATAAACGGTAGGCCACCAGTTCCGATTCAAATGCAGGACCATGGTGGTGCATCTGGTTATAGATGTTGGCAGTACCCGGGATGGTTACGGAATGAACAGGAACATGCTTTCCTTTTTTATCACTTACCATCATTTCCGCATATACACGTGGTTCGTATTGTTTATTACTTTTTTCTGATGACAGGGTGATTTTCAGTGTTTTCTTACCTTTGGCAGGCAAATCGATAACAAATGCAAGCTCGTCTGCACGACGGTCTCCGTTCAGGTCATCCAGTTGCGATGGAATTTCTGTAGTACCATCTATTACTGTTGCTGATTTAATGCGAAATCCGGGTTTGATATCGTTTAGGTTGATTACTACCGGTTCATCAGATTTGGCTTGTTTCCAAGGGTTACTCACTTCTACTGTGATCGTTTTTTCATTGCTCTGTGCCAGGACTACTAACGGACAGGAACACAGAAATAATAAAGCGGTAAAAAGGTTTCTTTTCATGTCTTTCTTTATTGTTTTATTGTTGAGTGAATGTCAATGTCGTTTGCTCACCACAGAGCTGTACCGAGAATTATCTGATTGTCAATAATAGACTCTGTGCTTTTGTAGCGAACTCCTCTGCAAATGTAAGCTAAAAAAAGCAGACAGTCCTGTTAGTGATGACAAAAGGACTGTCTGCTTTGATCTAATCTATGTAAATGTGATTTTACTTTAGGGTTAGATTGGTTCCCTGAGCATCTACTTGCTTATGTAGTTTACCATCTATCCGAATGTTCTTTGCATTTTTCATTTGGAGTGTAGGTCCGTTACTTTGCGTTTCGATGTAGATGTTGTCCAAAGTCACACCATCTGCCTGGCTGATAACAGCACCTTCGGCAGCATTTGTGATTACAACATTTTTCACTGTTATATTCCGGATAGGCATTTCGGGTAACCCATTGAAAAACATGGCACGCCCGGATCCTTTACAGTTAACATTTGTAATATGGATATCTTTGAATGCAGGAGTCTCTTCAGTTACGGGTGGCAAATCTGTTTTCGTATTTGCTGCACGTTCTTCTTCTGTTTCTTCTCCCGGCCCCTTGCCGCCATAGAATAAATCGAAGAGCAATGGTTCATTCGGGATATTAATCATGTTGATATTATTGATGTAAATTCCCTCTACTACTCCTCCACGTCCGCGGGTACTTTTGAAACGAAGACCTACATCCGTACCTAGAAACGTACAGTCTGTAACGTATATATTTTTCACACCTCCGGACATTTCGCTTCCTACTACGAAACCACCATGGCCGTGTAGTACAGTATTGTTTTTTACCAATACATTCTGACAAGGTTCTCCACGACGGCGACCGTCCTCATCTTTCCCGGATTTGATACAGATAGCATCGTCTCCGGCATCAAACAGGCTGTTGATGATCAATGCATTTTTACAGGATTCCAGATCGAGTGCATCCCCGTTCTGAGAATACCAGGGGTTGAATACCTTTACATTGTTGATTGTAATATGTTCGCATGACAATGGATGCAGACACCAGCTGGGAGAATTCTTAAACGTAACGCCTTCCAATAACACTTTCTTACTCTTTACAATATTGAGTAGTACCGGACGCAGCCAAGGCCGGATTTCATCCCACTCCTCGTCTGTATTTATTCCTTCGGGTACATTGAAGTCTTTGCAGGCTAAAGCGCCCTTCAATGCACCGGCTGTTGGATACCATATCTTTCCCGCTGCATCGGTTACGCCGCCCGATTTAACAAGCTTACTCCATTGAGAAGCAGTTAGTTTGTCTCTTTTAACCGGTCTCCAACTATCTCCTGAGCCGTCAAAAGTTCCGTAGCCCGTGATAGCTATGTTTTCTGCATTACGTGCTGAGATGGGGGATTGGCAACGTCGTGTTTCCAATCCTTCGAAGGATGTTTCTATAATAGGATATGCTTCAAAATCATCTGTGAAAAGAATCATTGCATTGCGTTCTGTGTATAAGTTTACATTACTCAGAAGTTCAATAGGACCTGTTAGCCACAATCCTTCCGGAATAACAACTTTACCTCCGCCTTTGGCATGGACGGCTTTAATCGCTTCATTGATGGCCTTTGTGTTTAGAAATTTTCCGTCATTTTGAGCTCCAAATGCAACAATACTTATTGTATAGTCCGGAAATGCAGGTTGTTCTACAATAGGCATCTCAAAAGGGAGATCACTATAAATGCTGTTGTCAATTACATTTCCTTCTTGAGCGCATGTCCGATTCCCGTACGAGAAGGGAAGGCATATAGCTGTTAGCAGCAAGAGCTTTTTCGTTAATGTGTTCATTTAAATTATGTTTCTATGGATTAATACTAAGGGTTGTCTTCACTTGATAACCGAAGAGGTTTATTATCCTTTGGCAGACTACTCTCCCGAGCGATCTACCGGAATGGATAATAAGATTCATGTTAACCTAATTCTAACCTTAAAATAAATATTATGAAAAAACCTCTTAATTATCTGGTGCAAATATAGAGTCGATAATCCCGTTAGATGTGTACAATCTGTTGGTTTAGGTGGATTTTTTGTCATTTTCGTCTTTTCTTTGCACACTTCTCGTGTTTTTATGCAGAAAGTTCCTATATTTGCAACCTAATTTAACTATTTAAAAGGTATGAGTTACAATTTGTTGAAAGGAAAAAGAGGTATTATCTTCGGTGCTCTGAACGATCAGTCTATTGCCTGGAAGGTAGCAGAGAAAGCCGTAGAAGAAGGTGCAACTATTACATTATCAAATACTCCTATGGCCATACGTATGGGCGAAGTAAATGCTCTGGCTGAAAAACTGAACTGTGAAGTTATCCCAGCTGATGCTACCAGTGTAGAAGATTTGCAGAATGTATTTAAGACTTCTATGGATGTGTTGCACGGTCAGATTGATTTTGTTCTTCATTCTATAGGTATGTCTCCTAATGTACGTAAAAAACGTACTTATGATGATCTTGATTATGGAATGCTGGAGAAAACGTTGGATATATCAGCTGTTTCTTTCCATAAAATGATTCAGGCTGCTAAAAAGTTGAACGCTATTGCTGATTATGGTTCAATTCTTGCTTTGAGTTATGTGGCTGCTCAGCGTACATTCTATGGTTATAATGACATGGCTGATGCAAAAGCACTGCTTGAGTCTATTGCCCGTAGTTTTGGCTATATTTACGGACGTGAACATAGCGTGCGCGTGAATACTATTTCGCAGTCACCTACATTCACTACAGCAGGTTCGGGTGTGAAAGGAATGGATAAACTGTTCGATTTTTCTAATCGTATGTCTCCATTGGGGAATGCTACTGCCGACGAATGTGCCGACTACTGTATCGTAATGTTCTCCGACCTCACTCGTAAAGTGACTATGCAGAATCTCTATCACGATGGTGGTTTCTCCAGTGTAGGTATGAGTCTTCGTGCAATGGCTACTTATGAGAAGGGGCTCGATGAGTATAAAGATGAAGAAGGAAATATCATTTACGGATAAGAAGCGTACTAAGTTATAAAAATGATGAAACTAAGAAATCCTCTTCTCCTTATTATATTATGTGTATTTGCCGTAGCCTGTCGGATGGGTACGGGAGAGAATGCGTTATTACATAATGAGGAGAATGGGATTTCTATAGTTCGCTATGATAAGTTGCAGAACGAGTATGTACGTTCCAATAGTTTCTCCGCTCTGCAAAAGATGAATATGGAGTACCGCCAGCCTACCAAAATTTTGATTGAAGAAGTTCTCGGATTAGGGCAGGTTAATGATGATACCATTTCTTTGCGGCTCCGGACTTTTTATTCGGATACTACTTTGCTTCGGCTGATGGCAGATGTAGAAACTCGTTTCCCTGATCTGGGAGAGGTGGAGAAAGGGCTGACCAAAGGTTTTAAAAGACTGAAGAAAGAGGTTCCCGATATCAAAATACCGAATGTTTATTCACAAATCTCGGCATTCAATGAATCGGTAGTTCTTTCGGATACTTTGCTCGGTATTAGTCTGGATAAGTATATGGGGGAGGATTATCCTTTATATAAGCGTTTTTATTACGATTATCAGTGTCGTTCTATGCGCCCTGACCGTATTGTGCCTGATTGTTTTGTGTTCTATCTGCTGAGCAAGTATGCTTTCCCCTTTCAGGAAGGGAGTTGCCTGCTCGATATGATGCTGCATTACGGTAAGATAAATTATGTAGTGCAAAAATTATTAGGATACCGTTCTACGGGTGAGGCAATGGGCTATGACGATGCAGAAGAAAAGTGGTGCCAGGAGAATGAGAGGAACGTATGGGAGTATATGCTGGCAAATCAGCATCTTTATGCCCGTGATCCGATGATAGTGCGTAAGTATATGAAACCTGCACCGTTTACTGCCTTCTTTGGTGAGAATGCTCCGGCATTGATTGGTACCTGGATGGGTACATGTATTGTTTCTTCGTATATGAAAAAGCATAAAGATGTCAGCTTACAGCAGTTGCTGGAGACTACTGACTATCATCGTATGCTGCAAGAATCAGGTTATAAATAATAGCATATTGGCACATTATTTAACTCATTATTTCTTATGGAAACTGCTCTTTATCTCATTCCCGTAACTTTGGGTGATACAACTATCGAGTCCGTATTACCTTCTTATAATAAAGAAATCATTCTTGGTATCCGCCATTTTATCGTTGAAGATATTCGTTCGGCACGTCGTTTTCTAAAGAAAGTAGAACGGGAGATTGATATTGATGCTCTAACGTTTTATACGCTGAACAAGCATACTTCTCCTGAAGACATTTCCGGCTATCTGAAACCGTTGATCGGGGGAGCTTCTATGGGGGTGATTTCGGAAGCAGGTTGTCCGGCTGTCGCAGATCCGGGAGCAGATGTTGTTGCCATTGCCCAGCGCAAAAATCTGAAAGTGGTTCCGTTGGTAGGACCTTCTTCTATTATACTTTCTGTGATGGCTTCCGGTTTCAATGGACAAAGTTTTGCATTTCACGGTTATTTGCCTATCGAACCAGCCGAGCGCATCAAGAAGATAAAGATGCTTGAGCAGCGTGTCTATGCTGAACACCAGACACAGCTTTTTATTGAGACACCTTACCGTAATAACAAAATGGTTGAAGATATTTTGCAGAACTGCCGTCCACAGACCCGGCTTTGCATTGCTGCCAATATAACTTGTGAAGGAGAATACATTCGCACAAAAACGGTGAAAGAATGGAAAGGAAAGGTTCCTGAACTATCTAAAATTCCCTGTATTTTTCTCTTATACCAATAATATCTTTTAGGTGTTCGTACTCGTCTTCAAAGCATTCGCTAAAGAAGTTGTGCCCTAAATTATGTTCTATCTGCTGAAACTGCCAAAGCTTTCCGCCTTTAAATTGCGGATTGCAAAGGATGGAGTCATCTTCTACATCAAGAACAAAAAGATAGACGAGCCTGTTGGTCACAGCATTTTCAAAATGATACATGATGCTGAATGTAGGCTTTAACCCGTTAATACCGGGAAAAGTGTTGTGCATGATTCTCCGGCATCCTTCGGCAAGCGACTCTCCGAAGCCGAGGTAACATTCCATTGGAATATCCATTTTACCTCTATCCAAGGTGGCTGTTTGGGGGCGTTCGCAAAGAAATAGTTTTCCGTGTGAAGCCACTGCGATGCGTATTACCGGATTAATGTAACTGTTTTTGTTATTGAGAGCTTCCAGCGCCAGGCTTTTTCCAATTACATCTCCCTGGGTATTGACAATGGGGACATACTCGGTATGTGCCATCAACTTATTGAAGTAGTGAATACTGATTTGGTTGAAGATGATGGCTAAAACAAAAATGGCGGGAGGAAGAAAGTTGAATATGATCCACTTTGCCGGATCTTCCAGAGGGTGTACAAAAAACATCACCAGACTGATCGCGATAAAATGCAATATCCCCAATATTAGTACGATGTGTGCAGATACAATGGCTGATTCTGCACCTTGGGCAAACAGACGCTTGGAGCAAACCTCCTTCTTCTTCAGGAAGTAATTGATAAACCTCTTTTTATGAAGATAGAGAATCAGCATTGGAATAAGAATACTTACCTCCACTGTAAGCGGCAGAGCACCGGGAGGAACGTAGTCACCAGGGATTAATGCTGCTATGGTTAGTAATACCAGGATGGCTGTGGAGATGTAAAGGATAAAATTTGGAATCCGCACTCCCTTACGATGCATTGAGTAATATGAATAAAGCAATCCGATACCTGTTCCGATATAGATTGCGGTGTCTTGCGTTATAAATTCGCATAAGACTATGGAAATGATAACGGGGATGTATCCCAATGACATGTTAAATGCGGAAGATAATATTCCTTTATGGCTCATTTTAGTATACATTTTGTCTGTTTCCTATAAAACAAACTAATACGGCTTAAAGTTGAGAGTTGAAAGTTAAAATTTGCTCACATGTTTCTCCGCATGATAGGAAGAACGTACGAGCGGAGCGCTTTCTACTTGCTCAAAGCCTTTCTCCAGTCCGATCTTCTTGTATGCGGCAAATTGTTCGGGAGTGACGTATTCTGTTACCGGATAATGCCGGTGGCTGGGTTGCAGGTATTGTCCGATGGTGAGAATTTTACATCCGGCCGCCAGAAGGTCATCCATGAGTTCTTCTACTTCTGCCGGGGTTTCTCCCAATCCCGCCATGATGCCACTTTTAGCGGTAATGTTATTACTGGCTATCCGGTGGATAACTTTAAGGCTGGTATCATAGTTGGCTGCACTGCGCACCAACGGACTGATACGTCGTACGGTTTCCATATTGTGTGAAATGATTTCCGGATGCGCCGAAATAATAGTATCTATTAATTCCATCCGTCCCTGAAAATCGGGTATCAGTACTTCAAGAGTTGTTTCCGGGTTTATTCTTTTTATTTCGGTGATGGTACGTACCCAGTGTGCAGCTCCAAGGTCGGGGAGGTCGTCACGATCCACGGAGGTTATTACGGCATGCGATAACTTCATTAGTGCGATGGACTCTGCCACATGCGTTGGTTCGTTGGCATCCAGTGGGAGCGGGCGCCCGGTTTGTGTATTGCAGAACTTACAACTGCGGGTGCAGATATCGCCGGCTATCATAAAGGTTGCTGTACCTTTTCCCCAGCATTCTCCCATGTTCGGACAACGACCGCTGCTGCAAATGGTATGCAAACAGTGACTTTCTACAATACGCTTTGTTTCTGTGTAACGTTCATTGGCGCCGATACTTATCTTCAGCCATTCGGGCTTTCTCATTGGATGTATGATTTATGGTTTGAGAGTTATGATTTATGAATTAGGAAGGTGTGTCAAAAGTAAAATCACTCATTATTAGAACGCTGATTAACGCTAAGTTTAATCTGCGCTGATTTGCGTTAATCTGTGTTTCTAAAGTTACATATTGATAATTTGATCCGGCTTTTGACACCCTCATAAATCATAACTCTATAGGTTATTCAAAAAGAAATTGGTCAGTTTCGTGTATAAATGCTGGCGGGTATTGCCACCATAAATACCATGATTACGATTGGTGTAAACCTGCATGTCGAATTGTTTATCCAGTTGTACCAGATGCTCGGCATATTCGGCACAATTCTGGAAATGAACATTATCATCTGCCATACCGTGTACCAACAGGAGGTTACCGTGTAGCTTATCGGCACGTGTGAAAGCAGATGCAGCTTTGTATCCTTCTGCATTTTCTTTTGGCGTGCGCATAAAGCGCTCCGTATAGATGGTATCATAGAATTTCCAGTCGGTTGGTGCAGCCACAGCTACACCTGCTTTGAATACCGGAGTGCCTTCGCTCATACTCATTATTGCCATATATCCGCCGTAGCTCCATCCCCAGATGCCAATACGGTTTTTATCCACATAAGGTAATGTACCCAGATATTTGGCTGCTTCCACCTGATCTTTGGCTTCTTTTACACCTAGGTTCAGGTAAGTGCTTTTTTGAAATTCTGTACCCCGTCCGCCGGTACCCCGTCCATCTACACAGGCAACGATGTAACCTAAACTTGCCATATAGGTTTCCCAGCTGATGGCGAAGTTGTCCAACACTTGTTGTGATCCCGGACCGCTGTACTGATACATCAGTACCGGATACTTTTTGGATGCAGAGAAGTCTGCCGGTTTCATCATCCAGCCGTTTAACTCTACTCCCTGGGAAGTCTTGAACTTGAAGAATTCTTTTTGGGGAAGTGCTACTTGTGCCAACTTTTGTTTTAGTGCATTGTTGGCTTCCAACGTTTTCAGCGTCTTGCCTTCGTTGTCATTCAGGGTGATAACAGCCGGAGTGTCAAGGTTGGTGTATGTGTTGATGTAATACTTCATTGTGGGGCTGAACAAAGCACTGTTCATACCTGCTTTCTGAGACAGCTTGGTCTTTTTACCTTTACGGTCTATCTTGTAAACAGCTTGTCGCATAGGGCTTTCTTCGTTGCTGATGAAGTAGAAGCTGCCATCGGCCTCGTCATATCCTAAAAACGATTCTACTTCATGGGCACCTTTAGTCACTTGCTTTATCAGATTTCCTCCCATGCTGTACCAGTAGAGGTGCGGGTATCCGTCTTTGTCGCTAAGGAAACTGAAGTTTTCGGGGTAGAACTGAATATTGTCGAATACGTTTTCGCTGATATAATAAGGTGATTCATCGCGTAATGCCAACTTGCAAACTGTAGAACGCGGATCAGCAAAGTACATGTCGAAGCGATTCTGATGACGGTTTAGTGTCATGATGGCAAGCTTGTTAGGATCTTGCGTGAAACGGATGCGAGGGATGTATCCGTCGGCATCCAATGGCAACTTCATCGTGCGGGTAACTTTTGATTTGATGTCAAAAGTACGTACTTCTACTTTGGAGTTCGGATATCCGGCTTTCGGATATTTGTAAGTGTATTCTCCCGGATAATCTTCCAGCCCGTTGATGTGCGGTGATTCTCCGGCAAAGAGTGGGAACTGGTACGAAGGAACTTCCGTTTCATCAAAACGGATAAAAGCCAGCATTGAGTTGTCGGCACTGAATTCCAGTGCCCGGTTAAAGCCGAACTCTTCTTCATATACCCAATCGGGAATACCATTGAGTACTGCATTTTGTTTACCGTCTTCCGTCACCTGGCTCTCACTGTTGCCATAGAGTGTTTTTACCAGGAAGATGTTGTTATCCCGTACAAAAGCAATCATTGTTCCGTCCGGAGAAAAAACGGGGGCTTGTTGAGGGCCCCCGTCAGAAAGCCGTTCAATAATGTTGTTTGTCGTTACCCCTTTATCATTGCGTTTTAAGGGGTATAAGTAATGTACGGCTGTATATGAACGCCGGTAAATGGGCGTTGTTTTAGTTGCAATCAGCAGTTTGGACCCGTCCGGAGAAAACTGATAACTGTCAAAGTGTTTGAAATCACATTCGCGGGCTTTAGCCACATCGAAGATCACTTCCACAGGTTCTCCTGTTTTGAAAGAGTATTTGGTGATTTGGGTACCTTCGTCATTCATCTGAGTGTAGTGCTCACCGTCGGGCATTGGGACTACGTTCCGAATGCTTGTAGGGCGGTATTGACCGGAAGTTATATCCTTCAGGTCGAGTTTTTTACTACCTTGTGCCATGCCTGCCACGCAAGCAAGGAAAAGTAGAAGGGTAAGGGTTATCTTTTTCATTATTTCTCAGTTTTTGCTTCTTATTCCTGCAAAGTTAGTAATAAACTGAAATTCGTCAAAGAAAGGATACTTTTTTATCTGTCGTTCGCCAGTACTCGTTATCTTTATTAATTCCCTTTTACAGATTTTATTATAGTAAGGCATATTGGTGTTCTGTTAGGGGCTTCGTCCGGTTAGTCGTAATCGAATGTATCGAAGGTCGTAGTGCTTCTTTGTTTTAGATGTACATGTAAAGCAGTACGACATGTACATGTGGAGCAGTACGACATGTGCATGTGGAGCAGCTTTACATGTACATCTAAAACAATGTTCCCCGGTGAGAAAAGGAACCTTCCCCGGTGACCTAACCAACGAACGTCGGTGAGGGTATGCCGGAACGAGTGAATCTTGTCGCTCTCCCCTAACAGATTGGCTGAACGAGGAGCAGATTTCTTTCTTTATTTCCCTGTTTCGCCGGATATACTCCTGCATTCATCGATTTTTGCACGGAAATAAACGGTAAAGTGTTCCCGAAAGTCCCTGAACAGTTTATCTTTGCAACATCAAATAGTAAAACTCGAAACGTATCATCGAATTAAAATAGAAAATAGAATTATGGAAAAGAAATCTACATCTCCTTCGGGGTTGACGGGCAGGCAACTGGTGGCCAGCATTTTTATAGCCTGCGGAATTATGCTGTTGGGTCGTAATCTGGGATTTATTCCCAATGATTTATTTCGTATCGTTGTATCCTGGCCGATGCTTTTGATTGTGCTGGGGGCCTATTCGATTCTTCGCCGTCAGATGTTCACCGGATTGATCTTGTTTGTGGTTGGTTTTTGTTTCATTATGCCTCGTCTGGGGTGGTTGCCTTGGATGCCCGTCAATGCGGGTGCAGTGCTTTGGCCTGTTGTATTGGTATGCCTGGGCATCTTCTTCTTTTATCGTCCCAATCGTCATAAGGAGTGGAAAACGCGGGGCGAACAGACTTTCGGTAATAAGCAGACCAGCTCGGCCGATGGCTTTGTGCGCTCGGACAATGTATTCGGGGGCGTAAAGCAGGTGGTACTTGATGAGGTATTCAAGGGGGCAACAATCCGTAACACTTTTGGTGGAACTGTGCTCGACTTGCGGCGTACAAATATATCCGAAGGGGAAACCTACATTGAAGTAGAATGTAATTTTGGTGGGATAGAAATTTATGTGCCTCTCGACTGGCGGGTTGATTTGCAAGCCAATGCTTTTCTGGGAGGTTGCGAAGATAAACGTATTCCGGGAGTAAATATAGACCAAAGCCGCAGCCTTGTAGTAATGGGAAATGTCTCTTTCGGAGGAGTAGAAATTAAAGGCTGATAAACGAAGATGCAAGCACATCCTATAATGGAATCTTCCCGACGATGGATACCTGTTTTGTTGATGGTATTAGTTGCCATAGGGGTACAGGCATGGCTGTTGACAGCTTATGCCGGTGTTGACTTATTGTCTGCACTTGTGGACGGAGCGGTTTCGATAGGACTGTTTTGTGGTTTGGCTTATTTATCATGGTTTGTTATCGGTTTTGTATCATCGGTGCAAACAGAAATAATAGTATCCGTATTGGCGATACTCTTTTGGCTGGCGGGCGGATTTGCCTTGCAAGGATGGATTGAGACGATGGCCGGAAGTTCTTATTTACCTTTTGCCGAAACCCTGCCGTTCCGGGCACTGGTTGGTGCATTGTGCTGGACGAATGTAATGATGTGGTACAAATATTACTCTTTGCAGGCACTTCGTCTTCCTGCCGAAGAAATAGCGGAAGTTGAAGACCGGCAAAATGAAGAAGAAGCTGCGGATGCTTCTTCTCAATCGGTGGAAGAATATCTGGATCGCATCACGGTAAAGGATGGAGCGCGTATTCATCTGGTGGCAACGAATGATTTAATTTATGTTCAGGCGTGTGGAGATTATGTTACATTATTTACTCCAGAAGGGCAATTCGTAAAGGAACTGACAATGAAGTATCTTGAAAAACATCTGCCTGTAACCCAATTCGTACGGGTACATCGATCTACCATCGTAAACGTGGCGCAAATATTACGTGTAGAACTTTTCGGGAAAGAGACTTACAGATTGCTGCTAAAGAACGGAGACAAGCTCCGGGTGAGCCTTTCCGGCTATAAGCTGCTGAAAACACGATTAGACTTGTAGTATTCCCCGGATTTTCTTATGTTTGTTCTCTCTAAGCAACGAAGCATATGACTGAGCAACCTTTATACAACGAATTCCCGCAGTTTCTGAGGCGTTATTTCCCTTATAAAGTACAGAAAATATCCCTGAATGCCGGTTTTACCTGCCCCAATCGGGATGGAACCAAGGGGCAGGGAGGTTGCACGTATTGCAACAATCAAACGTTTAATCCGGAATACTGCCGGACCGAAAAAACGGTCTCCGTACAGTTGGAAGAAGGAAAACAGTTCTTTGCCCATAAATATCCTTCGATGAAATACCTTGCCTATTTCCAGGCATACACCAACACCTATGCGGAACTCGAAAGTTTAAAACGGAAATATGAAGAGGCGCTGAGTGTTGACGGGGTAGTAGGTCTTGTCATCGGCACTCGTCCGGATTGTATGCCGGAGGATCTTCTTCGTTATCTTGAAACACTCAACCGCCAGACTTTTCTTCTTGTGGAATACGGCATTGAAACTACTTGTGATGAAACGCTGAGGCGTATCAACCGGGGGCATACTTATGCCGCTACTGTGGAGGCGGTGCGACGTACAGCCAGTTGTGGTATTCTTACTGGCGGGCATGTGATTTTAGGACTCCCGGGAGAGTCTCATGAGGCTATTGTGGCGCAAGCCGACGTGCTTTCAGAATTGCCGCTTACCACTTTGAAAATGCATCAGCTACAGTTGATCCGCGGCACACGTATGGCTCACGAATATGAACAAAACCCTTCTGATTTCTACCTTTTTAATGATGTGAACGAATACATAGATCTTGTAATAGATTATGTGGAACATCTACGGCCCGATCTCGTCATAGAGCGTTTCGTCTCACAGTCTCCCCGTGAATTATTAATAGCCCCCGACTGGGGATTAAAAAATTATGAATTTACAGCCCGAGTTCAAAAAAGAATGAAAGAAAGGGGGGCATATCAAGGCAAGAGATACGGAGTTACGAAAAAAAAAGTATCTTTGCAGGACGGAATGAATAATGATCAATGATTAATGTTTAATGATCAATGGACTGTGCTATTGTACATGGTATTGATCATTAAACATTAATCATTAAACTTTGATTTTAAACATTATTCATTAATCATTAAACATTAATTTTAAGATGGAACAGAAAACAAGAATTAAAGGAAACGTCCATTATGTAGGAGTAAACGACCGTAACAAACATCTCTTCGAGGGGATGTGGCCGCTGCCATACGGAGTTTCATATAACTCTTATCTGATTGATGATGAAATGGTAGCTTTGGTCGATACAGTAGATATCTGCTATTTTGAGGTTTTTCTTCACAAGATAAAGCAAGTGATTGGTGAGCGTCCTATCAACTACTTAATTATAAATCATATGGAACCGGATCATTCGGGCTCGATCCGGCTGATCAAACAACATTATCCTGATATCGTAATTGTAGGTAACAAGCAAACCTTTGGAATGATTGAGGGCTTCTATGGGGTAACAGGTGAACAATATCTGGTGAAAGACGGTGACTTCCTTGCATTGGGAAAACACAAACTTCGTTTTTATCTCACTCCAATGGTGCATTGGCCGGAGACAATGATGACTTTTGACGAAACAGATGGCATTCTTTTCTCCGGAGATGGATTTGGCTGCTTTGGCACGTTGGATGGTGGTTTCCTCGATACCCGTATCAATACAGATCACTATTGGGATGAAATGGTACGTTACTATTCTAATATAGTAGGAAAATATGGTAGTCCCGTACAAAAGGCTTTGCAAAAACTGGGCGGACTGCCTATCTCTGTAATTTGCTCTACTCATGGTCCGGTGTGGACCGATAATATTCCGAAGGTAATAGGTATCTATGATAAACTGAGTCGTTATGATGCCGATGAGGGTGTGGTCATTGCCTATGGAAGTATGTACGGCAATACCGAGCAAATGGCCGAAGCTATTGCTGCGGAACTGTCGGCACAAGGTATTAAAAATATCGTAATGCATAACGTAAGCAAGACCAATGCGTCTTATATCCTGGCAGATATCTTTAAATATAAAGGGTTGATCATCGGTTCGCCGACGTATAGTAATCAGATATTTCCGGAAATAGAGTCTTTACTTTCGAAGATATTGATACGTGAGCTGAAAGGACGTTACCTGGGATTGTTTGGTTCTTTCACCTGGGCAGGTGCTGCCGTGAAGCGTATGGCTGAATTTGCTGAAAAGAGCAAGTTTGAAGTAGTGGGAGATCCGGTAGAGATGAAACAGGCGATGAGGGACATAACTTACGCGCAGTGTGAAAATCTGGCACGGGCAATGGCGGAGCGCTTAAAGAAGAATTAAGGAGAGTTATAAAGTTATAGAGTTATAAGGTTATAGGGAAGGTTATAACTCTCCCTATAACATTATTACTAACCGATTAAAAATATAAACTTATGAGATTAATTATTCAGCCGGACTATCAGTCCGTATCTTCGTGGGCAGCCCACTATGTTGCTGCTAAAATTAAGGCAGCCAATCCTACAGCAGAGAAACCATTCGTATTGGGATGTCCTACAGGTTCTTCTCCTCTGGGCATGTACAAAGGACTTATCGATTTGAATAAGAAAGGTATTGTTTCTTTTGAGAACGTAGTCACTTTCAACATGGACGAATATGTAGGATTGCCGAAAGAACATCCCGAAAGTTACTACTCTTTCATGTGGAATAACTTCTTTAGCCATATTGACATCAAACCGGAAAACACGAATATCCTTAATGGAAACGCTGCTGACCTGGATGCTGAATGTGCCCGTTATGAAGAAAAAATAAAGTCATACGGTGGTATAGATCTTTTTATGGGTGGTATCGGACCGGACGGACATATTGCGTTCAATGAGCCGGGATCATCACTGACTTCACGTACCCGTCAGAAAACGCTGACTACGGATACAATCATTGCTAATTCACGTTTCTTTGACAACGATATCAACAAAGTGCCTAAGACTGCTTTGACAGTAGGTGTGGGGACTGTCCTGTCTGCAAAAGAAGTGATGATTATCGTGAATGGTCATAACAAAGCTCGCGCATTGTATCATGCAGTAGAGGGAGCTATCACTCAGATGTGGACAATCAGTGCATTACAGATGCATGAGAAAGGTATCATCGTTTGTGACGATGCTGCTACAGAAGAACTGAAAGTAGGAACATATCGCTACTTCAAAGATATCGAAGCCGATCATCTGGATCCAAAGTCTTTGATTAAGTAAGAATTAGAAGTTAAAAATTAAAAGCTGCGTAGTAGGAATTATTTATCCACTGCGCAGCTTTCATTTTTTTAATCTTCCGGTTTTAATTCTCTTCCAGTATTCCTTTGGCCTGCCGGACTATTTCCGGGCTTCCTTCTGTACAACTAACCACTGTTGACGGTTCTATTCCTCCTATCCCTCCATCAATCACGAGGTCTACTATCTCTCCGAACTTTTCGTCTATCAGTTCCGGATCTGTTGCATATTCCAGGTCTTCATGTGCTTCGTGCGGTAGGGTAGTTGTCATAATCGGTGCATCAAGCAGGCGGGCTATCTCACGAATGATATTGTTATCCGGCATGCGAATACCTACTTCTTTCCTGTTTCGAAAGATCTTGGGAAGCCGGTTTGTCCCGTTCAGAATAAAGGTGAATGGTCCGGGCAAATTACGTTTCATCAGTTTGAACGTATTGTTATCAACTTTCGCGTATTCACTGATACTGCTCAGGTCATAACAGATAATAGAAAGATTATTCTTACGCGGATCAATCTCTTTGATACGGCAAATACGTTCAATGGCACGCTCTTTCAATCCATGACAACCAATTGCATACATCGTATCGGTAGGATAGATGATGAGGCCGCCATCATTCAAAATATCCACCACCTGTTGCAGGTCTTGTGGATTATTATTCTTTTCGTAAAGTTTCAGAAGCATGATAAGTAGTGGTTAGTGATAAGCGATTAGTGATAAGTGGTTAGTGATAAGTGGTTAGTGATAAATGAATAGTGAGTTATATCACTACACCGCATGGCACTAATCACTTATCACTAATCACTAACCACTATTTTAGTTTTTTCTTTAAGAAGTCCAGCGCCTTTTCGGCAGCTTTTTCTTTTACTGCCTCTTTCAGGTCCTCTTTATTATTTGTAGCGGCAGAGTCCAGTCCCAATTTCTTTCCTAACTCACTGATTGCTTTATCAGCTACGGCTTCTACCGCCTGGTTTGCCATACTCTTTGTGTCAATAGACACTTTGGGTGAAGTAAACGATCCACCAATCTTCAGGTCGAGTGTTGTCAGCTTGGCAAGGTCGCCTGCAGAAGCGGGTAGTTTGATTTTACCGGAATAGTCTATTGTCTGATCCAATCCGGTGCTTCCGGAGAGGTTCATTACATAGTCACCCAGTTTGATGTCAAATGGTTGTGTCGCCACTCGCCCGTCTTTGATGGTGAAATCCAGCGTCATATCTTTTACTTTCATCTCCTTCAAATCCGGTTTATTCACAGCTTCAGCTATTTGGTCAATCACTTTTACTCCGCTCAGACTGAGGTCTTTGGTAGAAAGACTTCCGTTACCCTGCATTGTTTCGAGCACAGGACTCATTGCGGCATCCAGAATGGTTTGTATCTTCATACTACCGGAGAAGTTGCCTTTTAGATTTTCGAAGATAGGGGCGAGTTGTTGTACCATATCAAGCTCCTTGTATGTCTGGGCAAAGCTCAGGCCGTTGAGTTTGAATCCTGCATTCATCTCCGGCTTTTTAACATCAGCCGTAGAGTAATAGCCGTTCATAACCACATTGCCACCCATCGTGTTCATAGAAAGATTCTTCATATCCACCTTCCCGTCTTTAACGACCAACTTTCCATTCATATTAGTGAAAGCCATTTTATCAAATAGTACCTCTTTCAGATTAGCATCCATTTGGAAATCAATATTACGGGGCACTTCAATGATACCACTTATACTATCTGCCGGAGTAGTTGCCACCTGTGTAGTGGTGTCTGCTGTGGCTGTCATGAAATCATTCAGGTTGAGATGATTGGAGCGAATATTGAGTGTTCCTTTTAGTGTCGTTCCTTTCAGTGCATAACCCAGATAGTTTTCAAAACGGCTATCGGCAGTCAGATCGTTCTTACCGATATTGACGGTTGTTTCGCTCAGTTGCAGGTACTTGGGAGTGAATGTAAAGAGTGACTTGTGGATATCTATATCCGGCATATCCTTCATCTTCAGTTTCATTGAGGTGAGGCCGATTGTTCCGGAAGCCTGTACACGTTCATACTGTTCTTTTTCGATGTACGACATTTTTCCGGCGAGTTGCATGTCTGCATTGATAGTACCGTTTAACTCCATATCCTCCAATGGATATACCTGTTTGATCATGCCCAGGTTGAGTACTCCTTTTGCTTCGGCATGAAAGTCCGGATCACTGATCGGTGTTTTTATTTCGGCAGTCACGCTGAACGGATTTCCGGCGAGTCGGAAACTAAACGGGCGAATACTCACTGTAGTGAGGTCAATAGCCCCTCCCGGATTTTTTATTTCTGCATTGATGTTAATCTGATCTACACCTGCCGGAAGAGAAGGATAACGGAACATGGCATCTTTCACTGTCATTGCTACATTGAACTGAGGTACAATGCTGTCACCTACCATCGTACCTTTTATGTCAGCAGAAAGTGTGGCAATACCCTCTGTCTTCAATCCTTCAAAATCTTTGGCATAAATAGCAGGGATCAGAGATAGAATTTCTTTGAACCCTACTTCATTGGTGTTCAGTTTGAGGTCCATGTCTATGGCAGGATCTTTCAGTGCTACCCAACCATCGATACCTGCTTTGATAGCATTCAAACGGAATTCATTCTCTTTCAATGTATATTTATTGTTGGCGAGATCGGCATCTACATCCATTTTTGCATAAATATTGGCATTAGAAAGGAAGGGGATGCCGTTCATCTTATAGGTTAACGCTTCCGTTTCTGCTTCCAGTTGTAAGGTCGTACGGTCGCTTCCCAGGTCTCCTGAGCAAAGTGCATTCAGATTACGGATATCTGCATACATATTTGCCTGACGGTCATCGTATATGAGATTCATATTTTTGATAACAAACTGTTGAAGTTGTATCTTAAACGGAGAACTGCTTGATTCTTCTGCAGTATCGGTAACTGTACTGTCGGGTTTCATTACGTCCCAATTGGGCCGGCCATCTGTAAGTACAATGGCATGTAGCCGGGTGTCTGTTATTTGTACTTTAGAAATGTCGTAACCACTATCTCCAAAAAGAGAGAAAAGGTTGATAGCTGCTGTTACTTCACCCGCTTGTACAAGGGTGTCTTTTTCAAATTCGCCTACACCACGCAGCCAGAAATCATTGAGAGTGACTGATGCCTTGGGGAAGTTACGAAACAGACTAATATCCAGACTACCGAAGTCAAACTGTGCATTAAGCATCTTGTTTCCTTCTGTTTTTACAATGCTTTCTATTTTACCGCGGAAAGCAAAAGGAAGAATAAGCATCAGCAGCAGGAGTGCTCCTAATGTGATTGCTGTAATTTTCAGACCTTTTTTCATGTTTGCAGGTTTTTGATTAAACATATTGAGATAGCAAAGCTACTGATTTTTTTTTATTTATCAGTCTGTGACTTACGAATTTAAGTCACAGATTAATAAAATTGAGAAGGAGATAAATGGTATTTATATCTATGCAAGTGAGATTTTTGCTACTATTTTTGTACCGGCATTTATGTGCGATATCAGTTCAAACGTACCCTTGATGGATTGAATACGTTGTGCTATGGTATGCAGCCCGATTCCTTTCGTTTTCTTTTCTGTATCGAACCCTTTGCCGTCATCTTCTATTGTAATAGAGAGTTGATGATCTTCAAGTTTCAGCTCTACTGATATTTTGTGGGCTGAAGCGTATTTTATTGCATTGTTAATAGCTTCCTGAGTTATTCTGTAGAATTCAAAACCAATCTCTGAAGGGATACTGTTCCAATCCGTACCCGGAGTTGACCGGTACTCAGCTTTTGTTTTTTCAGGCAGATTGAGGTGAGTTATGAAATCTTCCAGCATTTCGTCCAGTGTTGCATATTGGAATGTAGGAGGCATCAGTTCATGTGAAACTGTACGGACCCGATTGCGTATTTCTGTCAGCGTCTCTACTATCGTTGGTGTTGCACCCTCTAGCTCTTTATACTGTGCCCGTATTTGTATTTCAAGCGCCATAAGATTGTTACATACATCATCATGAAGTTCGGTTGCCAACCGTTCCCGTTCTGCTTCCAGACCTTCAAGATAAGATTGTACATGACGTTGTTTGGACTCATTGAGAATGGTTTGAAACTCGTTTTCTTTTTCTTCCAGTTTAGATTTTTGGAGTTCAATCATTAAATCTGCTTCCTGTTGCTTTAGTTCTGCAATTTGCAATAAATGAGCATTCAGTTTTTGACGTGAGCGATGACGAATCACTAACAGAATAATAGTGATTAATGCCAGTATTATCATTCCTATTGCAAGCAGGTTGACGCGTTTTCTTTGTTCGTTGAGCACTGAAAGCTGTTTTACGCTACGTTCAGCCTGATCTAAGTTATACTTCACACGTAGTGTGTTTATTTCTTTCCGATTATTTTTATCGTTTAGGCGGGTGGCATAATCAATTGATTTGCGTTCTGCTGCCAATGCCTTATCATAAAGTTTCTGTTCTTCATATATTTGAGCTAATATCTGATAGGAAGAACTAATAGATTCATCATAATTAATTTTCTTCTCTTCACTCAGCGTCTCTAACTTTTGTAATCCTGCCAATAAGTTCTTTTCTGCCTTTGGGTAATCTTTCAGATAGAATGAGATGGTCCCCGAAATGAAAAGGATTCGGGCATCTGAATCTAATAACTTTGGATTTATAAGCTTTTGTCCTGTGGCTAAACATTTTTGTGCTTCTGCTATTTTCCCTTGCAAACAATAAATAAGTGCTTGTGAGAGATAATTATCGGCAATCTGGTATCCTACATCATACGGATTATCTGTTGTGTTGTAAACATCAAATGCCAGATTGTTGTAGATAGCAGCAGAGTCTAAATAAGCTGTGTTTTCCGTGTTTATGTAATGCGCATAATAATACTGTGATTGTACAGTTAGTTTTAAAATATGCTGAAAGGGGAAATCAACAGGAGAGTGCTCCATATCTTTCATCAATTCGGCTAATCCTTTTTCATCTCTCCATAGAATATAGATCGTGGACAAATCATAATAGACATCTGTCAGGATACTTGGCTTTTGCTCATTCTTATTAAAATATTCAGCAGCTTTGTAATAATTCTTTTGAGCTTCGACAAAATCAGTTTGTGCCATATAATAATTCCCTGCTACAAAATGCATCATGCCCGAAATATTATTGTTGGCAAATTTTCCGTCATAAACAAATGCACTGTCCAGATAATTTTTAGCGATTTCCATATGGCTCAACTGGGTTCTGAAGAGAGAGATAATGGAATATAAACGCGTTACAACAGCTTTATCTTCCAGATTTTTTGCTTCCGGAATTAGCTGCTTCATTACTTCAATCTGGTGCTCACGCGAAAGGTACTCTATATCTCCGGTCATGTAATATCGTTCTAACACAGGAATAGATTTGTCTTTCATGATAGTCATGATAGAATCATACTGTTGTTGTTCTTTATTTTGTGCATGAACGGTGAAAAACAAAAGGATATTGAGACAAAGGAGTATTAATCTCTTCATAATAAATGTATTTAAGTCTGTGTTAAAAAGGAATCTAAGAGTCTTTTTGAATACTTGTTTCTTATTGTATTTTTGTGTTGATATAATCCAGTATTTCAGTTTCCTGTTCAGGGTGAAACCATTGTATCTCTTCGTCCCGCTTGAACCATGTCATTTGTTTACGCGAGTAGATACGCGAATTTTGTTTTATCTTTTCGATGGCAAAAGGCAGTTCCCAGGTGCCATCCAGATAATTGAACATTTCTTTGTATCCCACGGTGTTGAGCGAGTTGAGAGTACGGTAGGGATATACGCTTCGTGCTTCTTCAAGCAATCCTTCTTCTATCATGATATCTACCCTGCGGTTGATACGGTCGTAAAGTTCGGCACGGTCACGGGTCAGTCCTACCTTGATAATGCGAAAAGGGCGTTGCTTTTTTTGTTGCGTACGAAAAGAGGTATAAGTCTTCCCTGTCATGTAACAAATCTCAAGCGCATGAATCACGCGTTTGGGATTCTTTAGGTCTACTATCCTGTAATATTCGGGGTCTAATAGTTTTAGTTCTGCACAGAGTTTTTCGAGTCCTTCCGTTTCATATCTCTGTAACATCAGTTCGCGGGTTTCCGTATCTACAGTGGGGATATCATCGATACCTTTACAGATAGCGTCTATGTACATCATAGAGCCTCCTGTAAGGATAACAGTGTCATGTTGGCGGAATAAATTGTCAAGTGTGGCTAATGCTTCTTCTTCATAACGGGCAGCACTGTAATAATCTGTCAGTTTTAGAGTGCCTACCAGATAATGAGGTGCACGATTGAGTTGCTCTGAGGTAGGAGCTGCTGTACCTATTTTCAAGTCGGCATAGAGTTGCCTTGAGTCGGCAGAAACAATGCTCGTGTGGAAGTGTTCCGCCAACCGGAGACTAAGTTCTGTTTTTCCAACGCCGGTAGGACCTATGAGGACTATGAGAGTTACCATTATTTTAGTTGAAAGTTGATAGTTGACAATTGACAATTACTATGCAGCGTACAGCTGCTAACTGTCAATTGTCAACTATCAATTGTCAATTAATTAAAGTTTTTCTTCTTCGAACGTTCCTACATCTGCAGCACTGCCGCCCATGTCAAAACCATCGGCATCAAAGTCTTCCAGATCAAAGTCCTGATCGCCATAAAAGTTCTCGTCCAGATCGAGTGAACCGGTGCTGGCAGCCATTTCCTCAAAGTCCATAATCTGTTTAGGAGCTTCTCCGGACTTCTTGGTGCATTTGGCACCTTGCATATCTTTACCGGTGATGATTTCAGATAATTCGATAAAGAAACAACGTTCTGTCATGTAGTCAAATACATAGAGTAATTTTTGTTTCTCATCTTCAATCAGCTCGCTCAGAGTGGTATCTTTCATTACCCAACTATCCATCTCAGGATTATCGTCCATCTCCTCCAAAGTGACTTCTTTTTCTTTCTCCCAGTCGTCGTCACAAAGGAAGAATGAGGTCATCTGGTCATTAGTGTAACCTGTTGATTTTAGTATCGCTTCATGGAGGTCATAAAACGTTGCTTCCGGATCAATCTGTATTTCTCTGATAAAATTATCTACTTCATCAGATATGATTGTAAATCTGTATATCATAATGTTATAAAGTTATAGAGTTTTAATGCTATAGTGTTATAATTGTTATAAAGTTATAGGGTTCTAAAGTTATAGTTATTATAGTGAGTATAAAGTGTATAATGGTTTTATAACTCTATAACTTTATAACATCATAACCTTATAACTTATTTTATAATTCCACGTTCTGAATTGCGAATAAATCCTACAATATATTCAATTTCCGGGCTCATTGGAACATCCGTCTCTATTTTAGCCAATGCGTCTGTAATATTCAGTCCGCTTTGGTAAATGATGCGGTAGGCATTGTGAATGTTTTCTATTACTTCGTTGCTGAAACCACGACGGCGCAAGCCGATGATATTAATGCCACTATAAGTAATTGGTTCACGTCCGGCAATAATGTAAGGAGGGATATCTTTACTGAAACGGCTTCCTCCTTGTATCATTACATATCCGCCTACACGGCAAAATTGATGCATTAGTACGGCACCACTGATAATTGCGTTGTCATCAATAATGATTTCTCCTGCCATTTTCGTAGAGTTTCCAATGATACAGCCATTGCCAATAATAGCATCATGTGCCACATGTACTCCTTCCATCAGCAGGTTATTATTACCTACAATTGTTTTACCTTTGGCTGCTGTACCGCGATTGACAGTTACATTCTCACGAATGATATTGTTATCACCAATTTCGGCTGTGGTTTCTTCACCACGAAACTTGAGATCCTGTGGGATAGCACCAATCACAGCACCCGGAAAAATGGTATTTCCGTTGCCGATGCGAGAACCGTATAGAATGTTGGCATTGGGCATAACGGTATTGTTATCACCAATAACCACGTTTTTGTCAATGTAAACAAAAGGACCAATCTCTACGTTTTCCCCGATCTTAGCCTCGGGATGAATATACGCTAAGGGACTTATCATAATTAGTTGAGAGTTGAGAGTTGAAAGTTAAGAGTTGAAACAAACAGTATTTCAACTCTTAACTTTCAATTCAGTAATTATTTGTTTTTTACTATTTGAGCCATAAATTCCGCTTCGCATACTACCTTTTCACCTACAAATGCGTACCCTTTCATTGTAGAGATACCACGGCGAATAGGAGCGAGTAATTCTACACGGAAGATAAGAGTATCACCGGGCACTACTTTCTGACGGAATTTCACACCATCTATTTTCATGAAATAGGTAGAGTAACGGTTCGGTTCGTCTACAGAGTTGAGCACAAGCAAACCTCCAATTTGCGCCATTGCTTCTATTTGAAGAACACCCGGCATTACCGGTTCTTCGGGGAAGTGTCCTTGGAAAAATGGTTCGTTGGAAGTAACGTTCTTGATACCTACGATATAGTTAGCACCGATCTCGATAACCTTGTCTACTAACTGGAACGGATAACGATGAGGAAGCAGTTCGCGGATGCGGTTTACGTCCATGATCGGTTCTTCGTTACAATTGTATATGGGAGCCTGTATTTCGTGCAAACGAATTTCTTTACGCATCTGGCGGGCGAACTTATTGTTGATGGTATGCCCCGGACGAGTAGCTATGATACGGCCTTTAATAGGTTTGCCGATAAGGGCAAGATCACCAATAACATCCAGAAGTTTGTGACGGGCACATTCATTAGCCCACACCAACGGTTTGTGATTGATATATCCTAATTGTTCGGCATCCATATGGGGAACTCCCATTATATCTGCCAGTTTATCGTAATTCTCCTGTGACATCTTGCGTTCGTAAATGACGATAGCATTGTCCAAATCACCACCTTTAATTAGTCCGGCCGAGAGAAGCGGTTCGATTTCGCGAACAAATACGAAAGTACGGCTGGCAGCCACTTCGTCTTTGAACTTGGCCATGTCTTCCAGTGTAGCAAACTGATTAGGGATGATAGTCGAATCGTAAGAAACCAGTACATTCAGACTGAAGTTTTCGTCTGGCAATACGATAATAGACGATCCGGTTTCTTCATCACGGAATTCAATTTTTGATTTAATGATATAGAAGTCTTTTACAGCACTTTGTTCTTCTGTTCCGACTCTTTCAATTTCTTGTACGTAATATTGTGCACTACCGTCCAGAATAGGGAACTCCGGACCATTTACCTGAATGAGGCAGTTGTCGATGCCTAAGGCGTAGAGTGCTGCCATTCCATGTTCAACGGTGCTTACTTTTACTCCATTCTTAGACAATACAGTACCGCGGGTTGTTTCTGTTACGTTGTCTGCTACAGCATCGATAGTGGGGTGTCCTTCTAAATCAATGCGTTGTATTTTATACCCGTGATTGTCGGGGGCAGGATTAAACGTTACAGTCAGGTCAAGACCAGTGTGAAGACCTTTTCCTCTCAGTGAAAAGCTATCTTTCAGAGTTTTTTGTTTCAGCATTGGTTACTTATTTAATAGTTGTTGTTTTAGTTCGTCAAGCTCTTTACGCAGACTATTTACTTCTTTCTGCAGTTCAGGCAGTTTTTTTTGTATGATGAATGACTTGAAATATTGTTTGGGTTCTACAGGAGGAGTACCTATCAGCAGACTACCGGCTTTGATATTTCCCGGTACGCCCGATTGTGCACCAAGATTCACTTTGTCACCTATCTTGATGTGTCCTGCGATACCGACTTGTCCGCCAAACATACACCATTCTCCTATTTTAGTGGATCCGGCGATACCCACTTGAGCTGCCATTACAGTGTGAGAACCTATTTCGTCATTATGAGCCACTTGTATCAGGTTGTCCAGCTTAACACCGCTATGTACTACGGTAGCTCCCATTGTGGCGCGATCTATACAAGTATTGGCACCTATATCTACCTTGTCTTCAAGGATTACAATTCCTATTTGAGGGATTTTTTCATACCCTTGGGGGGTAGGGGCGAAACCGAAACCGTCTGCACCGATAACCGCACCGGAGTGTAGAACACATTCATTACCGATGTGACAATCATGGTATACGTTTACGTTGGAGTAGAGGGTACAATTGGTGCCTATTTTCACACCATCACCTATATAAGTATGTGGATAGATTAAAGTATTGTCTCCGATAATGGCATTCTCACCGATATAAGCAAATGCTCCGATATATACATTTTTACCAATATTGGCACTTGGAGATACGAATGCCAGCGAATCTATACCTTGCTTCTTCGGTTTGCTCATTTCATAGAGATTGAGCAATTTAGCAAGACTCTCGTAGGCGTTGTCTACTTTGATCAGTGTGGTCTTTATATCATGTTCCGGTTCAAAATCTTTGTTCACCAGTACAATACTGGATTGTGTCTCATATATATAAGATGTGTATTTCGGATTGGAAAGAAATGAAATCGCTCCGGGTATTCCTTCTTCTATTTTAGCGAACGTATGTACGGTTGCGTTTTCATCTCCTATAACTTCACCTTGGATAAATGCTGCAATTTGCTTAGCCGAGAACTCCATGTCTTTACTCTATTATTATATGATTTTTTTCCGTTTTTAATATAGCAAATAGAGGCTACATTTGCACGTATATCTCTATCAGAGCACAAATAACGGACTTTTTTTTTATATTTCCTTACTCTTTAATGAATATTTTATACCTACTTATGCAAACGATGGTAACAGATATAGTATTTCTTTACCTTTTTAGAGAGCAATGAGATATTCAACATATCCGATGCTTCGGCTATATTTTTAATAGTGCCGTCCTTATAAATGATATCAATACTGTCATCTGCCGGTTCGTACATATTCTTTTCGATGCTGGGGGTAGAAACAAAATAGTTCGCTTCGGAAAGTGGGATGTTTAGTTGCTGGCTTATTTGCAAAGTTAATTCTTTTTTCCGTTCTTCACTAATGGGGACAGGAGAAATTTCAACTTTGAAAACATTGCGATTGATCATTCCGAGGCTGAGTGTGGAGAGCACTTTGTCCGGATGATTACTCCATACTTTAAGAGAGGTCCAGATGTCGTTGTCGTCCAATTGGATAAAATTCTCCAGACATTCAGGATCATTACGGAATGTATCGGGGCTGATATTATTATACAGAAAGAAATGAAACGCTGGTGAGGCGAATAATTCTACTCCTTGACTGGCAAGTTCCTTAGCACGCAATAAGGTACTGATAAGCATCCGTTCATAGGCAACTGAGGTTTTATGCAGATATACTTGCCAGTACATCAAACGACGGGCTGTGAGAAAGTTTTCGATCGAATAGATGCCTTTGGATTCAACAACGAGGTGATCATCGGCCACATCAAGCATCTTGATGATACGGGCCGAACCGATGTTCCCCTCTGTGACACCGGTATAGAAACTGTCACGTCGCAGATAGTCCAGACGGTCCATGTCGAGTTGCCCACTGACGAGTTGGTGAAGGAAACGTTTGGGATATTCGTCTTTGAATATCTGGATGGCAAGGCTGAGTTGCCCGTTCATTTCTTTGTTCATGCGTTCCATAAGCATGAGGGAAATCTCTTCGTGAGATACATCCTTCACGATAGTATCTTCGAGTACATGTGAGAAAGGGCCATGACCGATGTCGTGTAACAGAATAGCTGCTTGTACAGCTTCTGCCTCACTGTCAAAGATGAAGTTCCCTTTGGAAGCAAGCTGCATGATAGCTTCGCTCATCAGATGGAAAGCACCCAATGAATGTTGAAAGCGGGTATGCTGTGCTCCGGGATATACCACGGACGACAAACCTACCTGTTTGATACGGGTTAAACGTTGCAAAAGGGGATGCCGTACGATATCGTACAGAAGCCCCTTTGGTATGTTGATAAATCCAAATACAGGATCGTTTATTATCTTTCTTTCGTAAGTCATAAGGGAGTGATCACTCTTTTCAGCTCTTTTTCCATTTGCATTTGTACTTCCTGTGCTGCTTTTCTTGCGGCTTCTGCAAATTTTTCTGTTTTATCTACATAGATAATACCACGGGAAGAATTTACGATTAGCCCGCAGCTACTGTTCATACCATATTTACATACTTCTTCGAGTGAACCGCCTTGTGCTCCTACGCCTGGTACAAGCAGGAAGTGGTTGGGAACGATTTTGCGAATGTCTTCAAAAGCACGTCCTTGAGTAGCACCTACTACATACATCATTTGTTCGTCATTGGCCCATTCTTGTGATTTACGCAGCACTTTTTCGAAGAGACGTTCACCATCAGTATCCTCTGTCAGCTGAAAGTCATGTGAACCCTTGTTACTGGTAAGAGCGAGAAGGATTACCCATTTGCCTTCGTAAGTGAGAAATGGTGTCACGCTATCTTCACCCATATATGGGGCTACTGTGACAGAGTCTATGTTCAGTTCTTCAAAAAATGTACGGGCATACATAGCAGATGTATTACCGATATCACCACGTTTTGCATCTGCAATGATGAATTGGTCCGGATAATTTTCTTTGATGTATTTTACTGTTTTCTCAAAGGCAATCCAACCTTTTACACCCATGCTCTCATAGAAAGCTAAATTGGGTTTGTAAGCAATACACAGGTCGGAAGTTGCGTCAATTATTGCTTTATTAAAAGCGAAGATAGGATCTTCTTCTTTGAGAAGATGTTCAGGTATTTTCTTGATATCTGTGTCGAGACCAACGCAGAGGAATGATTTCTTACGTTTAATGTTCTCAAATAATTCTAACTTATTCATTTTGAAATAGGGATTAGGGGTTAATGATAAGTGATTAGTAATTAGTGATTAGTGATTAGTGCTATGCAGTGTAATAGCGCAACCACTTATCACTACTCACTAATCGCTACTCACTATTTGCTAAAGTTCGCTCTCTTTAAGTCGTTCTGTATTCTCTGCTACCGTCAATTTATCGATGCATTCCTGGATGTCTCCGTCCATGAAAGCAGCTAAATTATAGATGGTATAGTTGATACGGTGATCGGTAATACGACCTTGCGGATAGTTGTAAGTACGGATTTTGGCAGAACGGTCACCGGTAGAGACCATTGTCTTACGTTTGGAGGCAATGTCGTCAACATACTTTTGGTGTTCTTTATCATAGATAAATGTGCGCAGACGGGCAAGGGCACGTTCTTTATTTTTGGGTTGGTCACGGGTTTCAGTACATTCAATAAGTATTTCTTCGGCTACGCCTGTATTTGGATTTTTCCAGATATAACGCAAGCGAACGCCGGATTCAACTTTATTTACGTTCTGACCACCGGCACCACCGGAACGGAAAGTGTCCCATTTAATTTCTCCTTCGTTGATAACAACATCAAACTCTTCGGCTTCGGGAAGTACAGCTACAGAAGCAGCAGAGGTATGCACACGACCTTGTGTTTCGGTGGCAGGTACACGTTGCACCCGGTGTACACCGGATTCGTATTTCATAGTTCCGTATACATTATCTCCCGTGACACTGCAAATAATTTCTTTATATCCACCTGCGGCTCCTTCATTGGCACTGGATACCTCTAATTTCCAACCCTTAGTTTCACAGAACTTGGCATACATACGGAAAAGATCACCAGCAAAGATTGCAGCTTCGTCACCACCTGTACCGCCACGAATTTCAAGGATGGCATTTTTACTGTCTTGCGGATCGGCAGGTACGAGCAATAGTTTGATTTCCTCCTCCAATTCGGGCAGACGCTCCTGACTCTTATCTAACTCTTCTTTAGCCATTTCACGCATCTCCGTATCCGATTCGTTGGAAAGTATATCTTTGGCTTCGTCGATATTGGCCAGGGTCTGTATATATTCCTTGCGGGCCTTCATCAGGTCGTCAAGTTCTTTATATTCTTTGGTTAGTTTTACATAACGCTTCTGGTCGGCAATCACTGCCGGGTCGGTGATGAGGGTCGATACTTCCTCAAAACGGGCTACGAGGCCATCTAATTTCTCTAATATGTTATTGTTATCTGTCATAAGAATGGGGAATAATGTGCTAATTCAATAATGTGCAATATGTCAATGTATCAATTGACTACGCTATAACGATATGCCGTAGATACATTGATACCATTATTAACTGGCATATGGGCACATTACTTAATTGGCATATTATTTAATATCTGAATTCTCCGAATTCACTCTTTATTATCAGTTCTTTTTTATCACTCTCTTCAATACGTCCTACAATCTGTGCCGGGATACCGAATGATTCACTGATGGCAATCACCTCTGCGGCATGTTCGGAAGAGATGTATACTTCAAGGCGATGCCCCATGTTGAATACTTTGTACATCTCTGCCCAGTCTGTTCCACTTTGCTCCTGAATAGTCTTAAACAGGGGAGGAACAGGGAATAGGTTGTCTTTTATTACGCGTACCTGATCAACAAAATGCAACACTTTGGTTTGTGCACCACCTGAACAATGTACCATACCATGGATATCAGGACGCAAAGCATCCAACAATTTTTTCACAACCGGAGCATACGTACGGGTAGGAGAAAGAACTAACTTTCCGGCGTTAACAGGAGAACCTACCACCTCGTCTGTCAACTTCAAGCCACCTGAATAAACAAGCTCTTCGGGAACACCGGCATCGTAACTCTCAGGATATTTTTCTGCTAAATATTTGGAGAATACATCGTGGCGGGCACTGGTTAATCCATTGCTACCCATACCTCCGTTATATTCTTTTTCATAAGTAGCCTGCCCGTAAGAGGCGAGGCCTACAATAACGTCACCCGGGCGGATATTGGCATTATCAATAACATCGGAACGTTTCATGCGGCAGGTAACAGTACTGTCTACGATGATAGTACGTACAAGATCACCCACATCGGCAGTTTCACCGCCTGTTGCATATACCCCTACCCCCATTTCACGGAGCTCGGCAAGTAACTCATCTGTACCGTTGATGATGGCAGAAATCACTTCTCCGGGAATGAGAAGTTTATTGCGTCCGATAGTGGATGATACGAGAATATTATCAACAGCCCCCACGCAAAGCAGGTCGTCGATATTCATAATCAGTGCATCCTGTGCAATGCCTTTCCATACGGAGAGATCACCCGTCTCTTTCCAGTACATATAGGCTAGAGAAGATTTTGTTCCGGCACCGTCGGCATGCATAATGTTGCAATACTCCGGGTCTCCTCCCAGGATATCAGGAATAATTTTACAGAATGCCTGAGGAAAGATACCTTTGTCAATGTTTTTGATGGCATTGTGCACATCTTCTTTTGATGCGCTAACGCCCCGCATCATGTATCGTTGATTACTCATGAGTTATAGGATTTTGTATACGGCGGCAAAAGTACGGCTTTTTTTTTGTACGGACAAGTTAATAAGTTAACAAGTTAACCGGTTAATCAGTTAACCGGAACATAAGTCATATTTTACAGGTCGTTTGGGGTGTGTTAACAGGTAGAAATAAGAGATTACAATAAAACGCAGATTAATGCTGATTCTCGCAAAAAAGATAAACTTTCAATCTGCGATAATTGGCGTTAATCTGCGTTTCAATCGAATTGCTGTCTGACTTAATAAAGCGACTCTATAGCTTCCCGTTCCTTCAGCAATTCACTCTTTTTAGTTCAAAATTTCACTTCCGGAGCTGCTTCAGTGCCTTCGGCTGCTTCAAAATAGACATGTTTATCGAAACCAAACATACCTGCAAACAGACTTTTTGGGAAACGGCGGATAGCTGTATTATATTCCTGTGCTGCATTATTGAAATTAGTACGTGCTACATTGATGCGATTTTCAGTACCTTCCAGTTGGGCCTGAAGTTCAAGGAAATTTTGATTGGCTTTCAAATCAGGATAGTTCTCTGTGATGGCAAGTAATTTACCTAATGCTGAAGTTACTGCTCCCTGTGCTTTCTGGTATGCAGCTAATTTTTCGGGAGTAAGATCACTCGCATTAACTTGCATCTGAGTAGCTTTACTACGTGCTTCTACTACACCTTCAAGCGTTTCTTTCTCATGAGAAGCATATCCTTTTACTGTGTTCACCAGATTGGGGATAAGGTCGGCACGGCGTTGATACTGTGTTTCTACATTTGCCCACTGGCTATTTACATTCTCGTCCATTGTAACCAATCCGTTGTACATACTGACAGCCCATATAACGATAACTGCCACTACTGCAATGATAATGATAATTGATTTTTTCATTTTCTTCTTTGTTATTATTATTGTATTTCCATTCTTTATTTCTACCTCTTGGTCTCTAAAGGGGAGAACGAAGTTTTAAAAACGTGAGCCGGCTCCGCCGCCGCCACCCATTCCACCACCGAAGCTGCCTCCACTGAAACCACCTCCACCTCCACTGAAGCTACCGCCTCCGAAGCCGCCGATGAACGGACCTCCGCCACCTCTGCCTCCTCCGTGATAGTCATTATCATATGACTGCTGACGGCGTACCACTGTGTGCCCACAGTTGCGGCAAGTATATGTTACATCTTCTACTTTTACTCCATTGCGTCTGGATATCATTGTACTGCCTGTGCGTTGTAGCTTATGTTTCCCACACTGAGGACAACGGGTACTTGCCCTGATGGCCAGGATACTGATGACGGATGCTACTCCAATAAAACCTATGATTGCCAATAGGATTGCCAGTCCGGAAACCTCATTTTCGTCGGAGGTATCCTCATTTACCATTGAACCATCAAGACGTTGACACACAGCGCGTAAACCATTCACCATTCCTTCGTTCCAGTTTTCTACTTTCAGATAGGGAATCATTGATTTCGTTTGTATTCGTTTGCAGATTGCGTCTGGCAAATCGCCTTCCAGTCCATAGCCAGTGTAGAATTGAATACAACGTTGGTCGGTTACCAAAAGAATAACCAGTCCGTTGTTTTTTCCTTTCTTTCCGACTCCCCACTTATTAAGTAGTTGGTGAGCGAACTCAAAACAATCTTCCGAACCGATCGAAGGTACTACGGCAACTACTGTCTCTATACCTGTTGTTTCTTCCAGATTGTAAAGCATGCGGTCAATACTGTCACATGCGGCTTGTGACAAGATACCGACGGGATTGCATACATATTGAAACTTATTCTGTAAATGTACTTTGGGGATATTATCTACTGTGTATACCTTTTCTTGTGCTTGTAAGGGCAGATAGAGTAGTGTAAGAAGTATAAAAGTGAGTATTTGCTTCATAATGGTCTTTATTATTGCCACAAATATAGCTACTATTCTCTTTTATTCGATATATTTGTCAACGAAGTTTTTTACACGGTTCGTGTATTCTGTTTTGTTCTCTTTATAAGAGACGGCATGGGTAGCTCCCGGAACGATCCAAAGCTCTTTAGGATCAGATTTTGCTTCATAAAGAGGATAAACCATCCATGTGGGTACATAGGTATCTTTATCACCGTGTATAAAGAACATGGGAAGTTTTGCTTTTTCTACTTGTTTCAGTGAAGATGCTTCTTTAAAGTTCCATCCGTATTTTTGTTCGCAAAGCCAGCTTGTAGTGTACATCAAAGGGAATTTGGGCAGGTGGAATGATGATTTCAATTCATGTGAAAATTCATCCCATACGCTGGTATAGCCACAATCCTCAACAAAGCATCGTACAAACTTCGGTTGTTCTTCTCCGGCTACCATCATAGTGGTGGCACCACCCATTGAAATACCATGAACTACCATTTGTGTACTGTCACCGTAAATATGATTAGCTACGTGCATCCATTGCATTACATCGAGCCGGTCTTTCCAACCCATCTGTATGGCAGGACCACCACTCTCGCCCTGGTGTTGTAAGTCCGGTAGAAGAGTGTTAAATTGCAAGTCATGATTATACAGATAACCAATCATGAACATACGTATGGCATTATCGGTATAACCATGTACAATGACAGCTGTTTTCTTTGTTGGTTTGGGAGCGGCAATGTAATATGCATGTAGCCGTATCCCTTCGGGATTTAGGATAAATGTATCTCTCAAGGCATTTACCTTATTGAGGCTGTCCACCCAAGGACGCAGGAAGGGATAGTTAGCATACATATACTCGTATGAGTCGGCGTCTTTGGCACGTATTTTTGCATTGGGGGTTAGTGAGAAGTTAAGCATATAATAACTTCCACCAACAGTACAGCCGGTGAGCACCAGCAAAAAAACAATTGCACCTATTATCCAGTTTTTTTTATTTCTTTTCCTCATATATCTTACTTATGCCATATCTCCCAAGCTGCAAATGCTTGCAGAAGGAGCATTTCTAATCCGTTTTTTGTGATAGCGCCCCGCTCTTCTCCTTTTTTCATGAAAAGCGTGACGTTTGGATTATATAACAAATCGTAGAGCAAATGGTTTGGTGTGAGATACTCGTAAGGAATATTAGGACAAAAATCAACTTTGGGATACATGCCTACAGGAGTACAGTTAACAATAACTGTATATTCGGCCATAACTTCGGGGGTTAGCTCTTCATAAGTCAACATACCCGGTTTATGTGTACGCGAAACGAATACGCTTTCAATACCCAGATTTTTTAGTCCGTGAAATACAGCTTTAGATGCACCACCTGTGCCCAGAAGCAAAGCTTTCTTGTGCGAAGGGAGTAATAGCGGTTGTATTGATTGTGTAAAGCCAATAATATCGGAGTTATAGCCAACCAACTTAACCTTACCTTTGGGTTGACGGATTATTTTGATCACATTTACTGCACCGATTTTGGCTGTGTCCGGGTCCAAAGAATCCAGAAACGGAATCACTTGTTCTTTATAAGGAATTGTTACGTTTAATCCTGATAGGTTGGGGTTTTCTTCAATGACCTCCATGAAGTCATTAATACTGGGGATTTCAAAATTCACATACTCAGCATCAACCCCTTCTGAGCGGAATTTTTCGTTGAAATATCCGATAGAGAACGAATGCTTCAACGGATAACCAATTAAGCCGTACTTTTGCATAGAATTAATAATTATTTAATATGCCAATTACTGTGTGTTACATCTTTTTTTATTGTCTGTAACAGCGCACATTGGTATATTATTTGGTTGCTGTATAAAGCGTACAGATGCCGAATGTCAGTCGTCGAAACTGTACCTGACTAAATCCTGCCCTTGATATAATACCCGTCATGATTTCGCCTTGCGGAAAAACTTTGATGGTTTGTGGCAGGTAGTGGTAAGCACTGTTATCTTTAGAGAATAATTTGCCTAAAACAGGGATGACAATTTTGGAGTAAATAGCAAATAGTTGTTTCATTGGGAAACGGTCAGGGGTTGTTAACTCCAGTATCACCAAGTGCCCGCCAGGAGTGAGTACACGGCACATTTCGGAAAGTCCTTTGTCCAGATCCTCAAAATTGCGAATGCCAAAGGCAACGGTGATAGCGTCAAAACTGTTATCAGCGAACGAGAGAGAGGTACAGTCTTCACGGGCAAAAGAGATTTTTTCTGCGAGACCTTCCTTTTTTACTTTTTCACGCCCCACGTTCATCATGCCTTCAGAGATATCCGTCCCGATAAGTTGCTTGGGTTGGAGCATACGGCAGGAGAGGATAGCAAAGTCACCAGTACCGGTAGCTACATCCATAATACGCTGTGGGCGGAAGGGACGTAACCAGTTGATCGCTTTACGTCGCCAGCTTTTGTCGATACCCAATGAGAGGGTATGATTAAGCATGTCATACGCAGGAGCGATGTTATCGAACATTTGTTCTACCTGTTCACTTTTCTTGCCGTCTGTGGCGTAAGGCTTGATTTTTTCCTGGGGGTAATTCATATTTAATTGAAAATTGAAAGTTAAAAATTGAAAGTTGAAAGTTGAGAATTGGAAGTTATTATACAGTATAATAGTGCAGCTAATTTTCAACTTTCAACTTTCAGTTTTCAACTATTTTAAGAACGTAGAAACGTTCTTAAATATACGTTCCGTTATATTGCTCGTATCTTCCTTAACAAATTTTTCTCCGGTGATGTTTTCGAAAAGTTCGATATAGCGGTCACTAATGCTTTGTACAATTTCCGGGGTCATTTCAGGTACTTTCTGGCCGTCTTTTCCCTGGAATCCGTTTTCCATCAACCATTCGCGTACGAATTCTTTAGAGAGTTGCTTTTGTGCTTCACCTTTTTCAAAACGCTCCTGGTAACCTTCAGAGTAGAAATAGCGGCTTGAATCCGGAGTGTGGATTTCATCCATCAGGTAGATGGTGCCGTTGTGTTTACCAAATTCATATTTCGTATCAACGAGTATCAACCCACGTTCTGCTGCGATTTCTGTTCCGCGTTTGAAGAGGGACAATGTATATTTTTCAAGAATTTCGTATTCTTCAGGGGTAGCTAACCCTTGTTTCAGAATTTCTTCTTTGGAGATATCCTCGTCATGCAATCCCATTTCTGCTTTGGTAGTAGGAGTTACGATTGGTTCCGGGAATTTTTCATTTTCACGCATTCCATCCGGAAGTTTTACTCCGCAGATTTCGCGTACACCACTTTTGTAAGTACGCCATGCACTACCGCAAAGATAGCCACGTACAATCATTTCAACCGGGAAACCTTCGCAAAGTACACCTACCGTAACCATTGGGTCGGGGGTAGCAAGTTTCCAATTCGGGCAGATGTCAGTTGTTGCATCAAGGAATTTGGCAGCAATCTGGTTCAGCATTTGTCCTTTGTAAGGAATACCTTCAGGTAGCACCACATCAAAGGCCGAAATACGGTCGGTAGCTACCATAACAAGTTTTTCACCGTTGATGTTATAAACATCACGTACTTTTCCGTGATATACGCTTTTCTGTCCCGGAAAGTTGAATTCAGTTTTAGTTAATGCTTTCATCTTATATAATTTACAATTTGTTTTCTACGGTCATGACTATAGGTCTGTTGACGATTTACGACAGGAGTTGAACTGATTTACAAGAGAATTCTATTATCAGTTAGCTTTAGGCTTATTATTGATAACTTCTGTTTTCTCATTGGTAACTCTTGCTCCCTCTTTAGCTGTTTTTCTCTCTTTGTCAAACTTTTCATAGGCATCTACAATACGCTCTACTAATTTATGGCGTACGATATCTTTTTTGTTTAGTTCTACAAAACTGATACCTTTTACCCCCTTCAATATGCGGAGTGCCTGTACTAAACCCGATGTTTGTGAAATGGGGAGATCAATCTGTGTCATATCTCCGGTCACGATCATTTTGGTATTCATACCCATGCGGGTAAGAAACATCTTTATTTGTTGAGTAGTTGTATTTTGTGCTTCGTCCAGGATTACGACGGCATCATTCAGTGTACGTCCGCGCATGAAAGCGAGCGGAGCGATCTGGATGATATTAAGCTCCATATATTCTTTTAGTTTTGCAGCAGGAATCATGTCTTGCAAGGCATCATAAAGAGGTTGCAAATACGGATCTATCTTCTCCTTCATGTCGCCGGGAAGAAAACCTAATTTTTCACCGGCTTCTACGGCAGGGCGGCTAAGGATTATTTTTTTGATTTCTTTATTTTTAAGTGCACGAACAGCAAGCGCTATCGCTGTATAAGTTTTTCCCGATCCGGCAGGACCGATGGCAAACACCATGTCGTTTTTGGCAAATCCCTGTACTAATTTCAGTTGGTTTTCACTGCGGGGGATAATAGGTTTTCCGGTTACACTGAATACAATCACGTTCCCGGTCTGTTCAGCCTGTGGAGCATTTCCTTTAATGATGTCGATAATGACTTCTTCTTTCAGCGAATTATATTCGGCACAATATTTCTCAAGTTTAATGATGTTTTCTTCAAAGGCACACATTTCTTCCTCATCGCCCAGAACTTTGATAACATTGCCGCGGGCAACAATGCGTAGCTTTGGATATAAAGCTTTAATTAACTGTATGTTGGCGTTGTTTACACCATAAAAAATAACCGGATCAATATCCTCAAGAACAATCAGTTTTTCTATCATTGAGTTGTATTAAAGAAAAATATCTGCAAATTTAGTGAAAAGGTTTGGATACTTTAGGTGTTCCGGCAGAATAAATTTACAACGTATGGTTACGAGTGCTTCCCGCACGGAGAGGTTCGGCAGGTGATATTTGATTAAAACGCAGCTGAACGCAAATTCTCGCTAAAGCAGAGACTTAAAAGATAAAATAACATCTTTTTTAATTCGCGTCAATTTGCGTTAATTCGTGTTTCATCAGATAAATAGATCTTTGTGGTGCAATGCCTCATTATCTTGTTGTGATATGGAAGCAACCCTGCTTTAGCTCATATTTAATATAACATTTGTCTTCTTTTCTCAGGTCGCGCAACACTTCCGACAGTACGAGTTTTAATGTGTCTGCACTGACATCCTGTAAAGGTCGTCCGTCCTCTTCTTCAATTTTTTTGAAGCGTTTCCAGCTAACGTCGAATGTTGTTCCATAGAAGTGGGCCGAGTTTTTGGATGCGTTTATATTTCTGCGCCTCAAACGTTTTACGTCATCTTCTGTACGGAGAACAGAAGTGATGACTATTTGATTTGGATTTAATCCTTTTGCTGTGAGTGAGTCAAGAAAATTACTTCCTATTGTGTTAAGTAAGTCACTGGCGCGTGGTACCAGGAAGGGGATGGAATGTGTAAGTGAATCAACGGTATAACAATCATTGTTTTTGATGTGTACCAGTTTTCCTTTCATGCGTTCAGCTTCTTCGCGTGAAGTTAACGGGCGGATTCCTAAACTTTGTGCTGCTTTAAGGTGAATATCGTTCAGATCGCCAAATGAACGTTTATAACTGATAACCCCTTTTATATTTCGTGGCTCGTTTAGTTTGAGCGATTTGTCTTTTTCCTTGCATCCGGCAAAGCTAATGAAAGTTATAAATAAGAATAAATAGACTGGATAATGATGAAAACGCATGATAAATTCTATTTCTAATTTAATAATGTGCCAATTAAGCTGTACATACATTGCGCAGCCAATTGGCACATTGATTATATTGGCACATTATTTTTTCTTTTCTTCTTCTTTTTCTTCTTTACTTTCCGGGTTTATAATTCCCTTCACAGTTTCTCCAATGGGCAGTTTATCAAGAACTCCTAAACTTGGTGCTACCGTTTTTACCAGCGAACTAAGGAAATTGCTTGTGCTACCGTTTCCTCCGTCAAATACTGTGATATTTCCCAGATTCATATGTTCAAATGCTTTCACTTGTTCACCGGCAATTTCCTTCCACTGGTCTACCATCTTATACTGGATAGCGATAGCCGGATTGGATTCTGCTGCGCGCACCATAGCTTCAAAGCCTTCTGCTTCTGCCAGCAACGAACGCTTTTTACCTTCCGCTTCTGCTTCCAGCTTCATCTGAATAGCTTTTGCTTCTGCTTCTGCTTGCGCTAAAGTAGCCTTTGCACGCGCCTCCGCTTCGCGGGTTATTTTTTCTGCTACGGCTTCTGCTTGCAGGATAGCTTCTTGTCGGGCTATTTCTGCCGGAACTATTTTTTCTGCTTTCAAAGAGGATTCCACCTTTTTCGCTTTGGCCTCTTCCACCTCTTTCTGTGCAGTCTCACGGGCTGTTTGCACGGCAGCTTCTGATCTTGCAGCAGCTTCTCCGGCCTCTTTATCGGCATTGGCTTGTGTCACAGCCAGTTCAGCGTCCGATTTGGCAACTTCTTTTTGTGCCTCATTTCGCCCGATGGCTGCTTTTTTGGCAGCTTCTGCCTGTTTGATTTCCATGTCAGAATTTAGTTCTGCCACGCGGCTTTCCTTTTCCGTATTCGCCTGCTCAATGCGTATGTTCTTATCTGCTTCTGCTTTTGCCACCTGCGCCTCTTTTTCCGCATTGGCAATTGCTACTTGTGAGATACGGTCTTTGTCTGCATTAGCGACCGAAATTTCCTGTAACTTCTTTGTTTCGGCAATGGCGATGTCCTGGTCTTTACGAGTTTCGGCAACTTTGGTTTCACGTTCTTTTATCTGAGTTGCAATCTTGATAGCACCTAATTTTTCTTGTTCTTCAATGTTCGCTTGTGCCTCGTTCAGTGCTTTACTTTCGGCCTCTTTACCTAAATTGACAATGTAGTTGGCTGCATCACGGATATCACTGATGTTGATATTCATCAGATATAAACCGAATTTACGCAGTTCAGTATCAATGTTATCTTTTACTTTTGACAAGAATTTATCGCGATCGGAGTTCAGTTCTTCAATTGTCATGTCGGCAATAACCAGACGCATCTGTCCGTATACCACATCTGTAATCAAGTTCTGTTTATCATCCATTGTAAGGCCCAGCATACGTTCTGCTGCATTCTGCATTACTTCGTGATCAGTACTGATAGCTACAGTAATAGTGGTTGGCACATCTACACGGATGTTTTGTGCTGAAAGTGCTCCTGTCAGTTTGCAGTCTATCTGCATGGGTTTCATCGACAGGAATTCATATCCTTGTAGGATAGGCCATACGAAAGCCGCGCCACCATGATAGAGTTTTGCCGATTTTTTGTCTTTACCTGTTTTACCGTAAACTACGAGTACTTCGTCACTTTTACATTTACGGTAGCGGGAAAGAATTCCGATAAATGTAAGTAAAATAACTGCCACCAGAATAGCAGCCATAATCATCATTTCCTGAGTCATGTTATTTGAGTTTTTAAGTTATTTGAGTTTCTGAGTTCTTAAGATTTTCACTGTCCACTGTCCATTGTCAACTGTCCATTGTCCACTGTCAACTAATATAAAGCGCTCCTTCTTTATAAGAGGCAATAACAGTTTTATCTCCTGTTTGGTAATTCTTGGCTGATTCAGATATGACATCCACTTCTCTCATTGCGCCATCACGTTTCACCTGTACGGTATATTTTCCTTCGCCCCGGCTGAAGTAGATAGTGCATTCCCGCCCTACAAGCTGTTCTGTTTTTTCTGAGTGGTTGTCTTGTTGTAGCTGATAAGCTTTTTTGTAGAGATACCACACAGCAAATACGAATAGCAATCCGACGAGTATGCCAATAATATATGCTGTTGCATCTGTACTTTGTTGCAGATACATATACCATCCAAATCCGATACCAAAATGAGTTAACCCTTTGAAAGAAACTACACTGCCTATGTCTGTGTCAATATCTGCGTCAGCATCAAAATCACCAAAAAAGATGGATAGAATGAACTGAACAACGAAAATACCTGTTGTGACAAGTGCGATGATTAGAAAAATATTACTACTCATGGCGTTTGTATTAGTGATTTGTTGTTATTTTACTTTTCAAATATACAACTTTAGCGGATACGAACCTATATATTTTATAATAAATCTCCACCCACTTACCATTATATCCGTCGACGATATTGTCAGGGGGATCTTCATTTCTTGTTGACGATCAGATCGAGTCCTTGTTTACGGTAAAGCTCAAAACGCGTGTCGCTTGATATAAGTGGTAAATGTTCAGTTAATGCATGTGCTATAATAACATGATCTGAAGGATCCTTATGTCCTTGGCTCTCATTGATTTCCATATGGGCATAAATACCCATATGCTCCCTTTTAAGGGGAGTATTTTTGATATAATATTCTTTCTCGATGGCAGTGACCATTTCTTCTATAGAGTTTCAACGTTTGGAACACAGTCCTTTATTTCTATATCCTACAATCAATTCACGCACTGATTCTACGCTGATATACAATAAAGTATTCGGTTCTTCGAGTAAAGATAATACATCTCTACTTAAAGAATCTACATCGGTTGCCAAATACACAAAAATATTTGTGTCTATCAAATATCTCATTGTTCTATAATAAAAACTTTGTGTCATTTACAATAAGACTTCCCTTCAGTTTTCTTGCAGCTTCAAGTGTTTTACTGACTTTCTTTTTTGTTTTAGGCTCCTTTGTTTCAACCTTTTCTTCTTCCGCTTTTTCCTTTCATAGCTTCTGATTATTTGTGGATTGTATAAATTACTAAGCAAAGATAATACTTCTTATCTTATTGCCTGTGTGATAAATGTTGAAAATCCCCACCCACTTACCACTATCTTCTCAGACGGTATTGGTAAGTGGGATGAGGAACACAAACAAAACAAACAATATATTCTTGTTAAAAAGGGATGATCTTTATCATGATTTAGGATATTCTATCATCATTTCCGAATCGGAGCACAAGGTGATAGGACATTTCTCAATAAGTGTACCTAAGTCAATTTCTACGCGGTCAAGTATAATATCATACGTTGTGTTCACAAATTGTTTGATTTTTACAAGTCCTTTAAATAACTGTTTTATAAGTTGTGCAGAACGTTCATAGGCATACCAGTGACCTTCTTCTTCGTACAGATACACTTGCTGTGTATTTTCTGATTCGCGAGTTAAGATATCGAGTATTTCCATAATATTGTATTTTATTGATTGTTAATCTATATCGCGTACACAACGTATAGTCATCTGATAAGACTTATTATAGTTGTCTAAGAATAAAACTTCTCCATCTATACCAAAGTGTCTCTTTTTATCTATATTAGTATCTCCGAATCTCCAATGGGTACGGGAAAAGGATCTGTCAGTATATTTATATCCTCCGCTATAATAATCATAATCATATGAATGAATAACGTTCGTTTTATCATTGAGAAACATGATCATTAACTCGCGCTGATTAGGAGCTCTCCATTTATAACCACTTTCTGTGTAGTTTTTGCATTTACTATTATGATAGGTGTCAATATCAAAAATACTTTTCCATACAACGTTACTCCCCTCTCTTTGATCTACAAAACTGTTTGCCATTTGAAATGCTTTGTAAGGCCTGTTAGTATCACTAAAATTATCATGACGTTCTAATTCTGTTTCTACTTTTCCCGGTCGTATGTTTTGAGGGGTCATATAACTCATTCTGAAATTATTGTTACTCTTTGTATAGGCAGGTGATACTGTCTTAGCCTTTTGATCTGCATTTGCATTGGTTAAACCCAAATTGCGGACACATCTTAGTTGCTGTGGAGAATTGAACTTGGTATTTCCTTCGGTACCTCCTCTAAAACCACTAAAAGAGCATCCTTCTTCTGACCAGATTTTTAATCCGTCACTTGTGATGTAATGATAGCGGGAGTCGTCACCGGTTACTCCACTTGTGATAGAACTATCGTCAAATAATGGAGTCGGTAAACTTTTTGCACCTAAAAACATACTCATTAATTGTGCACTGGCTGGCAAATACCATTTCACTTCATCCATGTCAATAGTTCCATTTCCATTTTCGTCTCTATTTCTGGAGAGGCATTCGGCTATAGCTGCAATATCCTTCATGGTATATGTATATCCTTTGGCATCAGCAGTATATGTTATATATGAATCCCACGTACTGTTTTTTATGTAACTATATGTATTGTAAAATCCATTATCCACAGACCATGAACCATATGTATCGTGTCCAAAAGTATTACTGGCCTGGTCGCCATATGGCCTGTTACTGCTTGTTAACTTCCAGGATGGTGCCCCCGTTTCATTCACATGTTCCATACCCAAAGCATTTCCATCGTCGTTTAGGTCGGTAGTACTGTAATAAGTCTGAATTGATCTTTGGGTAAACATATATTTGGCTTCCGAATAACTACTTTCTTTGTCTGCACTGTATTGGGGTGAGAGGAATAATAGTAGTTTACGGTTCTCTTTATTCACAAAATACTTCCAGTAATGACTTTTGTCCGTCCATTCTTTGGCAGCTTTGTCTGTGGGGGGAGTATCATAATAATATTCATCTATGAAGATTGTGTAATAATAAGTCTTTTTTTGATTATATTTTGAACTTGCTCCACGGGATTCCATGTCTTTTTTTAAATCATACAAATAGATAGGAGTTGTTCCCTTTTCTCTGTATTTTGCCAATGTTTGTGCATCTGTTGTTCTTTGGAGTTTAATCCATTTGTAATCTCCTGCTTCTTTTTCTGTTCCTGGCAGTTTATTTGTTTCACTATATATTGCATCATCAGCAAATGGCGATTGTATGATGAATGACAACTCTTTGATTTCTTCGTAAGTAAATCCTAAATTGATGCAATTGTAGTGGGCATCCAAAGAGTATACAATGGTCTTAGCATCTACTACATCGCCTTCAACTCCCGGATTGGCACCTTCTTTATCTTCACCACCTTGTACTTCAACAATAATGCTCTCTACGTCGTTGATTGTAACATTGTAAGTGTATTTTTTGTTACGTTTGCTTTTGAAGTTCTCAATGTCATCTGCTCCTCCTCCTAAATGTATGATATATTTAACCTCCGCAGTCCTTATTCCATCCGGATTTGATGCATTTTTTATATTCATTTTGGCTTTTATCTCTACATAGGTAGCATTTTTTTCTACATGCCTGTATTCACCTGTATTTTCTCCGTTTTCGTTTTTATATTCTTTTTCTCTATCTGTATATTTAGAGAGAATATTTCCCTCTCTATCCTGTGTTATGGCTTCTTTTAGATTTTCCTGCATGTAGAAACCAAAAGAATATACATTGTTATTTATAGTAATGCCACTGTTTTGTTCTCCACTGTTTGAATAAGTTGTTTCAGGATAATTGTTAGTATGAGCTATAAGGTAAGAGCTGGTAGGAATGTTGTAAACTTGCCAACTTGTCAATTCAAATTTCTCTATTTTGTCTCCTAAATTAATTTTAAATTGGATATGAGAGTCCAAACGGCATAGGCGTAAAGTTCCATTTATAGCACCACCACGAACAGGTATATAACAGGTACCTTCTACCTTTGCTTCGTTTGTTATAGTGTTATCCGCACTTTCAAATGTTCCGCTCATTAGTAAACGGGGAGTTTCGCGGTTTATATTTCCATCATTATTTAATGTTGTAAAAATAGCTTTTAATTCATTGACTGAATTAACTCGATCCAGTTTAGCTTTTAATTCTCCGTTTCTATATAACTCATTACCTTCAACATTGGCTATGCCATAAATATAACTTTTTCCACTGGTGGTTTGTATGCCTGTTATTGTACCCTTGGTTGGAGAGGATTGATCTCCATTGGTATGCCCAAAACCGGTTAGTGCATCACTATTATAATAGTGGCTACCTTGCTTTTTTTTACCTTGAGAATTGAAAATAAACAGATATAAGTCATTTACCTGAAATTCTCCGGCATCGCTGAGCCGTGTATTGATTTTCTGCATCTCCGATGTGTTGAATTGGAAATCAACTTCTACCGGTATCCCTTCTTCCACTTGGTTTTCGTCCTGATAGGTTTCGTCTGAACAGGCTGTACAGAAAAGAATTACCAGTATAAGGCTGAATGTCTGTTTTGCGTATGCAAATATATTGTTTTGCTTTTTCATGCGTAAATTCTCCTTTAATTAAATGGTGGTACATCTACATTAATATAGTCCCATCTTTCTACTTCGTAGCTACATTGAGTCTCTACATCAACATCCTGGCTTATACTTGTGATATTGAATTTATACCAATTGTTTCGAAGTATATCAAAGGTATCTCCTTTGCCGTTTACCTTAAAATCTATTCTGTAGGTTTTCTGTATTGTTTCCGAGAGTGATGTAGTCAGTTCACCTGTTATCTCAAGATAGGAAACTTGGTTGTCGCTTACACCTTTATTCTTATACTCGGGGATGTAGATTTTATTTTGTATGCCAGCTTTTTGCTCATCGGTGGTTGCTGTGAATGTTATATTTCCTTGCATTAAAGCACTCTGAGGTATGGAAGGAGTAGTCATTGTTTCATCACTGACAGGTATACAATATCCTTTTGTATTGTAATTGCATACTTTGACTGTTTTTAATTTAAAGTGATCAAACCCGGTTCCACTATTCAGTGTTACGTCTACTTTTGCGATGGCTCTTATGAGTGATAAGCTTGCTTGATTGATATTCTTTTCTTGAATGGCATCAAGAGAACAAGTGCCCCACATCGGGATATACTTCTTATTAGTGCCCTGTGTTGGAAATACCCAATCACCTTGACCAGAGGTATATGCATATTCCAATTGGTTGTATAGGGCTTTTTTGTTTACTACCGAAATCGGAGCCGTTATACTTCTTGCCGTCAAATTAGTAAGTACTACTATTTCTATACCGTTACTCTGATGTTGGTAATCACTTTCCAGTACTCCAATGATGGTACGGGTAGCATCTCCATCTGTTCCGCTGATATATACTTTGCTGGCTTTTTCTATAAAAGAACCATTTTGACTGAAAACATATACATGTACATCATTTATATACTGTTCGCCTGCTGTACCGGCTTGAATGTCTGTTGAAGTAGCCTGTGGCATATTCAACGTGAGATGAACCTGAACCGGATTCTCTTGTTCTATAGGGTACTCTTCTATCAGCTCATTCTGTATACAGGATGTAGTAGCCAGGCAGAGGAATGCCAACAGACAATATGTTAGTTTTGAATATCTCATTGCTTTGTTCTTTTTAGAGTTCGAAGTCGTTTATGTTCACGATCCAGTCATTGATCTGAATTTTGGTACTGATCAGTGTCATGTTCTCGTCGACGAAGAAAATCATTCCGAAATTATCTTCGCGATCCAGATATTCTTCGAGGGGCATATTGAGTTGGCTTGGTTGCAGTAGGCTCAGATATCCGATCAGTGAACCATTGGCAAGTAAATTCTTGTTTGTTTGCTGGTCTACAATTCTCAGTTCCGGCTTTTGGGTTTTGAGCAGACGTCCTACACTAATTTCGGCTACAGCTGCAGGATATTCACTTTCTGTAGTACCATCTGCACTGAAAGCACGTGTGCTAATGCTTGTATCTTCTGTGACATAGGGAAGATAGGTAAGCAGGTTGTCTTTCAGCAGTGTATTATCGTAGTTCATCCAGCCGTTGTCATCATAGAGGGTATATGAAAACCGCTCTTTACTGATAGCGTTGGCACGGGTGATAGGTTTATCGGGATTTTGATTGACTTGTGCAATTACAACACGTATGGTATTGGTATTTTTTGTCAAAGGAACGGTAACGATATTCTGTCTGCCGCTGCGAGTGAATGATTGCTTGGTAACTTCTCCGTGCCAGAGGGGTGAGAGCGGATCTTTTACGATGTATTTTCCTTCTTCGCCGTTAGCACGAGTTTGAGATTCTTTATTACGTAAAGTCAATGCGGTGAGGTCTTCAATTCTGGAGTTGGCAGTCATCAAAGGGACGGCGAAAGACTGGTCATCCAGTCCGGCCCAGGTTACGAGGTGATAGTCGCCCGGCTCGATGTCTACAGACATCGTGTATTCTCCGGTTCCTAATCTGTCTTCACCTTCTTCTGTCTTCTGATAGACGAATTTTCCTTCGTCGTCGAAGGCATATAGTGTTACAGTTTTTACTTCTTTTGCGAAAGCATCTTCAAAAGCCATGTTTCTGTCATACACAAACTTTACGCGGTATTCGATGCTGCAATCGCCTTCTTCGAAGTCCAGGATAGAATCACAGGATGCCATTGCACCAGCCAATACTGTTAGTAGCAGTATTTTGTTTGCTTCTTTTTGTATGGTAGTGAGTATTCGTTTCATGCTTTCTTTATTTTTTGCTATGAGCTTATTGTCTTGTTTGGGATCTTTAGGTATCAAACCTTGAGAGAAAAAAGAGAAGCGGGGGAAAGAAGGAGGAGGGAACTTCTTGTTCCCCCGCTTGGAGTTTGTTTATGTGTGATGCAATTAGAGAATAATATCGTTATTCCAAACAGTCCAAGGTGCAACTGTTATGTTAAGTTTCAGATAAGTAAGTGGATTACCTGGAGTCGGGATATTAGTACCTGGATCACCTAACTCTGTAATTTTTGATACTGATAATTTGTAATAGTTATTATGAACAATCTTAGTTTCAGCACCTGTTTTTATTTCTGCTCTGTAGTAACAAATTCCTTTTGTGTATTTTTGAATACCATATTTATTGAAATCTTCGTAAGAACTGTTATCGCTTAATGCTGTTTGATTATCTATTCCGGTATATATTTCTTTATTTGTTAATTGACCAAAGAATTTGCCGTCTTTAGCATTCATAACATCAAAACTTGGATACAATATACCGTCAGCATCTATGTAGAAGTTGTTACCCTCTGTATAGTTGGGGAATTCTGTAATTTGAGCTTTGTAAAGTATCATAGTAGGAGCTGCTGCATTATTGTTCTCTAAGCAATAAGTTACTTTATTAGCTTCCTCAACATTCATTTCTTTGATCGTAGTAAGTCCATCAAATGTTTGATAAGCTTGTTCTTCTTTAAAATATTGGAAATATCCTGTATTTGCCGGAGTAAAAATGGTAGTACTATTTGTGACGTTAGTAGTTTTGTTCAAATTTACATATGAATATTCTGATAATTTTACTTTGATTGTAGAACCGAATTTATCTGTACTATTTTCAATAGTAAACTCTTTATCTTTTGCTGTTTGTTCTGCAAGTTTTGCAGCAATACGGGATACAGTAACATCGGCTTCATTGTCTTGACCACCTTTGATTGTACATGAACCTTCTCCAAACATTAAGAATTTTGAATCTTTTGGATTAGCAATATCACCTAAATCATCCATATTGCTATATGTAGCAGTTTCTTGAAGATTTGCGTAATTTTCAGTAGTAATCTTTGTTACAGGATTAATGAATACAAATATTTTTGCAATACCTGAATTTACTTCAACTTTTTCGGTCTTAATAATTAGGCCTTCTTGAGTAAAGCCAGGAGCTGCTTCAGTGTTATTGTCAAAGTCATAAACAGCTGTAGGGGTGTTATCGTTGTATTTTAACACAAAGGAGATTGTGTTTACTTTTTGCTCGCAACTTAAACCCTCATCTGACTTGTCTCCTGATGCTGTTGTAGCTCTTGTGGTTTGAGGAAAACCAATTGAGAATTGTAATGCTGCATCTTTTGCTGCATTTTCACCACCATTAACGATTGCATCATCTTCATTGCTACAAGATGCCATAGCCATTACTGCTAATCCTGCTAAAAATAAACTTCTTAGTTTCATAATCTATAAAATTAAATATTAATACTTTTTGATTCTTGTTTTTGATTTTGCACTTTCAAGGAGTGCGGTCCTTACTTTTTTTGAGAGAGCGACATTATTATTTAGTATAATAATGTGGGTTCTGTTCATGTGTGGAGTTCGGTAGATTTGGAAGTGTCTTATCTAATAAGGAGAGAGCTTCCGAATAAAAGTTTCTTTTTTCTTTGAAATGTTTTTTGTTTGTTTTATTGTTTACTATTGTTTTGTTCTTTAACTATGCTCTTTTTTGTTTTGCAGAAACTTCTATTATATAAGGAAAAGAAGTTTCATGCTTTTATATTTTAAGGAGAGGCATGTCCTTCTTGTCTTTCGACAATGCAAAGATAGAGGGAAGTCATGAGTCCGCTCATTGGTGTTTTTTTCAAAAATGTGCGATGTTTTCTGCAAAATGTAAAGTAGGGTTCTTGTAGTGTGTATTTCAGTCAAAAATGAATGAAATACGACTTAATTCTCATGGTACAGGGGTGTTTTCACGCATTTCTCACTCATGTTTTTCATCTAAAACAGATTCTTTTTTGCTGAATTATATCTGTTTTTTTTGTTTGGATTCAATGAGAATCTGATGATGAATTTAACATGGTATGTGGGGGGAATTTTAAATCTACGATCATTCACGTTAATCTGCGTTTTGTCCGGATAATAAAACTCTGTGCTACTCTGTGGTGAAATATGTTCAAAACCTGTTAACTTGTCTCCTTGTCAATAGCTTTTTAACACTCCATTTGAGGCTTTTGTATTTAGGAATATAAGGTATAGTATTTTTGAAGTTAAACTATCCATCCTTTCTATGCAATAAGTACGTATTTAACGAGTCCTTAAAATAGGTTTTTTAAAATCAGGAAATAGACTTTGTTGTTGGCTGAATACAAGAGTATTAGCACTAAGTAATAGAATTTGTCCGGACTTTGTTCTTTGGAGGTGGAAGGAGTGCTGAAAAGATAGTTGTGATTTTAATAAGTATCAAAATACGACGGATTGAATTAATATTATTAACACTAAGTGTTAACGCCAGATTCCTGTTCGGCAAGTTTGTACACTTTTGTAAAGTATGTTAGTACACTTTTATAGTGCAAAAACGTACAGTTAACACATGCAAAAGTGTACAATCTTGCGTATATAATATAAATGGGTTTTATATCGCTGAAAATAAGCTGGTTGTATGGGTTGATAGTTACTTTTGTGTTCTTTGGTCTGTCTTTTCGGAGAGTGGGATACTTGCTTATTTGACAACTAAAAGAAACCGCCGGATGAATGGGGGAATATTCATCCGGCGGTTTCTTTAAAAACAATTTATTGAGATATTTGAAATGAGAAAAAAAGTATCTTTTCTTTATTCTACCGGGAAGTTGCGTTGTTTGGCTACTTCCTGTAAATTGGCTTCTGCCTCTGATACTCCTGCTTCTTTGGCACGAGTGAAATATTGTTGTGCTGTATCAAGATCACCCTCTATCAGTGCTATTACCCCTAAATTGTTTTGAGTAGCTCCTTCGTTAGCATCGGCTTTAGTGAGATATTTTTTGGCGATAGTAAGATCACCACCACGCTGAATCTCCATAGCTGCTGCGTTCAGATTAGCTGTCGGGTCATTCGGGAACATAAGTGCTGCTACCTGGAAGGCATGGTTAAACTCTTCGCTACCCTGTTCGTAGGTTTGTGCTACATTGAATATCTCTTGTAGGCTCAGCTGTTGCGGATGGGTATTGATAATCTCTTTTGCTTCATCAAGATTGAATCCGCGTACGGTGTATGCCACTGTATAGTCTGAGTGGCGTAAAGCCGGATAGCATTCGTTTAGCAAAAAGCGGTATGTTTCGGGGCCTACAAGACGGGCGATGCGTTTCTCTTTGGCATCCATGTCTTTTTCGTCCAAATCAATCATTTGTAGGATCTCTTCCTTTTGTGGCAGTGCAGAGTTCGTTATAAATTTGCGGAATCCTGCCCAGTCTTCGGGAGTAGAAGCCATGGTGAGTAGCCCTTCCGGGAAATCATAGTAATTGCGTACATAATTCAGCAGAGCAGCGGTACGACCTTTGGCCAGACGATCATTGTTGGCGTAACTACCTTCGGGAGAGGCATATCCTTCGAGGCGAATCCCTGTGATGGAGATGTTCTTATCGTTACGAATGGTATCAATAGTGGCGCGTATCTTAGCTAATTCAGCCTGATTGCGACGGTATTCCGGATAGATTATTGTTTTGTTGACCGGAAAATCGAGGAAAGCACTACCTTCCACAGCACGATGTTTGACCTCTTCGGCTTTGGGCGTGATGTAAGCGATGGCCGGTTGCAATTTAATGCGTTCAATATTTAATGTGGTAATCGGATCGAGTGTATTGGCTTCAACGATATTGCGGCAACCGCAAAGATCGGCATCCATTACAAGATTGGCCTTTTGCATCCAGGCTTCGTAAGGAAACTGTACGAGGTAACTAACTCGTTGCTCTGTTTTGCGTTTGCGACGTAGAATAACGAAAGCGTCTTTGGGTACTGTGTTGCCACGTTCGTTGACAAGCGCACGGCGGCGTCCGTAAATTACAATCGGAGAAAGTGCCTTTGTGTGACCGTTGGCTTCCAGTATCGGGGTGAGGGTGGCAGAACGGTTGGATGAAATCTTCATGTTTGCCTGCATGATGATATCCATGGCAATCGTAAGGCGATTGTCGTCACTCCGGGTGATGGATTGATTCTCAACACGTACCTGATCTTTGTACACAGTTTGTGCCTGGGCACTCAGCCTCGGCAATATTACTAATAATAAGAGGTATATTACTTTTTTCATATCGTTTGCAGCGTTTGTTTAAAATAAATAGATTAAGCTGAGCGAAGCTTTGGTTGGGCCGAAATAATTCTTGTAGCCTTCGCCAAGTTTACCGCCACACTCTACACAGGAGAACTGCTCATACTTGACACGGGCATAACCTACACCGATGTTGGCTTCGATATTCCAGTGTTTACTCATGATCCATTGGTAACCATAGGAAATACCGGCGCCATAGAAATGTCCTTTGTAACGGTGGTCTTTCAGGCCCTTCCAGATTCCCCAGGGCATATCGATACCGGCTACCTGATAAATGCCTCCGTGTGCATGTATGCCGATGAAATGCCCGTTAAAACGATCGCAGAACCAATAGCGGTATTCCGGTTGGAATGCGAGCATCTTGAACATTTTGTTGTTACTGTCTTCCCAGGGGTTGTAGTTGGCATACAGGTCCAGAGTAGATTTTTTACTCAAGCCGATTTCAGCTCCGAGATTGATGGTTTTGGTAATGTCCATTAACACATTTGTTTTTATACCCACTACCTGCCCATATAATAAGGTGGAAGCGAACAAACAAACGAATAAAAACAGTTTTCTTTTATTTTCCATTATGCGTGGTAGGTTTTGTTTTGTTTTAGTGCAAAGGTAACCGGATTCTTTTTATCCTTTAATTGGCATATTCATCTTTGTTCGGAGGTGATTCTTGCAATTGATATATCATTTCGGAGGGATGATTTCGTATAGTGTGTATTTTAATCTTATTAATAGGTGTATAATTCATATTTTTATAGGTGGTGTTTTTGTACTCATTTGTGTTTAATTCAGAGATGGTGGGTGTTTAATAAGTTGTATATTCTGTCCAAGTGCTTGTATGGGGTGTGTATCATTCAAAAAAGATGGGTGAATCATTCATTTTTTCTTCAAAAAAGTTTTTTTAATCAAATAAAGTCTTTACGTTTGCATCAGAAACAAACAAATGAAGGTCCCCACGAGGAATACAAACAAAACAAACTTTGGTGATAACAAACAAGTATTAGTAATAAAAAAAAATTGGAGGACCCCATTATGAAGACTATTTATTCTTTTATCGTAATTGTATTAGTATTTGGTTTTACTTCTTGCACAAGTGCAGACAATGACATAGTAGAACAAACTTCCCTTTTCGAATCAGTAAGGAGTGCTTATGGCGTAGAGAACGTTACATATAGTATTACAGGTGCTGACAATATTCCATCAGTTTCAACAGAAGATATGCGTAATGTTCTCGAGGCTTTGCGTCAGAACAGCAATACTCAACACAATTGTATACGTACCTCGGAGAATGGTTATGAGAAAGTGGTCATGTCCGGCAACTATCAGGCTTCTACCCGTAGCAGTGTGAATGAAGGTTTTGCACTGAGCGTTGAGCTAAAATTCAGCTTTGATAATAATAAGGTATATTATTGGGGTACTGATTATTCTTTCTCTTCCAATTTATTCGACTGGCGTGCACAAGGTTTGTCACTCTCTCCGGTGAAGGGTGGTGACGGTAATACCTATGGATTCGAATCAGAAAGCTACCTGTATTTCAAAGTAAAAGATGAAGGTAATGTATTGGTGAAAGTACCGGTGGTATTCAAAGGCAATTACAATTTTCTGACAGAAGAAGGAACATATAGTTTTCAACTATTAAAATATAGCAAGTAATTATTTATTGTACGATAAAAAAATAATAAGGTGGGGAACACTGAAACAAACAATTGATTCTTTTTGTATAAATAGTTGAGGGACACCGAAAACAAGAACAAACTATTCCCCTGTAGGTTTTTGCCTGCAGGGGATTTTATTATGATAATGCAGACATTGCTTTTTTGACTGAGCATTTCGATATGGATAATAAATATAAGTTTATTTATTATTTGTTTTGTATCTGATGGATTTTGTATATATTTGTGTTTTGATACAGATAAATAATAATGTAGTTATCACTATTTCCACACAGATGAAACAGCATTTGATTAAATTTTCATTGCTAATACTCTGCCTTTTGGGGGCTCCGTACTTTTCTTATTCCTTCTCATTTTATGGTAACATGCTTCCTGTTACGATGAATAGTGGGTTGAATAACAATACTATTTATGATATCCATAACGGAAAGAGAGGATTTGTTTGGTTTGCTACAGATATGGGCCTCAGTCGTTATGACGGTTTTCGATTGTTGAATTACCCTTTGACTTCTCGTTATGATTCTTCTTCACAACCGGTGTTGGATGCCGTTTATTCTATTTCAGAAGATACTGATGGTTTGCTTTACCTCCGTCTTTTACGGGGGATTGTCTGCTTTGATACGAATAAAGAGGTTTATCTATCTGTAAACTTTGATTCGTCATTTGATACGAAAAGTATCACCTCTTTATATATAGTAAGCAAAGACTTTGTTTGTGTCGGAACCAGCAGTGGGCTCTATATAGGGAAAGCTGTCCGTTCTGAAAAGGAGGGAGAGGAGTGTATTACATTTACTTTATCGGTTGAGCCTATAGTAAAGGGAAACATTTCAGAACTATGCGGAATAGGCAGTGAGACTCTTTTTGTCAGCGTAGACAATTCGAAAGTGGCGATTTATGATGTTATCTCCGGAAAAGTTGAGATGCTTAAAGCGGAGTATAGCAAAATAACAACTCTCTATCAACATGGAGATTATTTGTGGATCTGTTCGTCGAGGGCCAACATTGAATGTTATAATCTCAAACAGCAAACATTTCATACCTTGCATGAGGCGGGTGGGTATTCGCCATTGCAGGATACGTATGTGACGGATGTTATCTGTCTGGATGAAAATACTTATTATGTAGCTGCCTGGACAGGGTTGTTTCGTCTGGAATTCGATTCTAAAGATCTGACTAAATCCGCTTATAGAATGGATTATGTAGAGCAACCATATAATTTTAAGGTGGCGAAAAAAGTGACGAGTTTGCTGTGGGATGATTCGCAAAGAATGTTGTGGGTAGGTACGTTTGGAGGTGGGGCACTTAAAGTTGATTTTACTAAAGATGCATGCAATCGTCTGCAACAACGGTTTAATGCAGATGTTACCGCCATTGAGGAAGATATGAAAGGCTGTGTGTGGATCGCTACGAATAAAGGACAAGTATGGAGAAGTACTTCAACGGTTCTTTCAGAAAATACTTCTTTTGTACCATGGACGAAAGGGATAAAGGTAAACGAGAACTACAGGATTTATAAAGATAGAAATGGATGCTTATGGCTGGGTGATGAGCATGCCGGAGTTTTATATATTGATCCGGTAACAGAAAAGGTGGAATCTTATAAGTTGGCTCCTGCTGGTAGGACTAATTTTTCAGCTTCTATCCGTCAGTTCTGCCTGGATTCCAGAAATCGCTTGTGGATTGCTACAGCAGAGGGACTGATTCTTTTTGATAACAAAGGAAATACCAGTCGGCTGGTACAATTGGAAGATAAAGGCGTGAAGGTGAAAGATGTGCGTGCCGTAGCAGAAGATAAAGAAGGAAATATATGGGTGGGTACGAATCTTGGATTGAAGCGTATTGATGTACAGGGAACCGATATTACTTTGTTTGGAAACTATGAACGGGATGCCGGGTTGAATGTATCGCCGGTAAATTTTATTTATGTTAATAGTTACAATCAAATATTTGCTTCTTACTCTGATAAAATATTTCGCATAGACGGACGTGAAAAGGATAAAGTGGAAAGTGTGTTTACTTTGATGAATGGTTTGAGTAGCGGACATATTTTCTGTATGGTTGATGATCAGAATGGAAATACCTGGTTGGGAAGTAATTCGGGGATTATGACAATAAGAAATGACCGGACTACATTTTATGATTATGCTTTGTTTGGAGATTGTGATAAAGTATGCCGTCTTCGGGACGGTCGGTTGCTGTGGGGGAATTCGGGAGAATTGATTTATTTTGACCCATTGATGGCTAAGAGTACCCGAAATAAAAGTCGGTTGGTGGTGTCGGAATTGTGGGTAAATGGTGAATCTGTACCTGTGGGAGAAAAGAGGAATGGGCAGATATTGCTGACTACCTCGCCCAATTTGCAGCAGAAGTTTGTATTTGATGCTGATAATAATGATTTCACTTTTTATTTTTCAGATTTGCAGTTTGGCATGATGCAACGGAAAATAGCTTATCGGTTATTGCCGGATGAGGCATGGAAAATAGGAACGCTGGAAAATGGTATTTCGTACAGACATCTGCCTGTAGGAGACTATACACTGCAAGTGAAACTGATCTATCCGGATGCCAGTGAAGGAGAAATGATTGAAATGTCTATTCGTGTGAATACACATTGGTGGAAAACAGGTTGGGCCTATCTGGGATATATGGCCCTGTTTTTAGGGATACTCTTCATTGTATATTATTACATGGAGCGTAAGGGGAAAAAACGTGAGATGCATAAAGCTCGTGAGATGGAGCTGAAAGAAACACTAAATCTTGCAAAGATGAAACAAGAACAAAAACAAGAAATAGAAGCGATGCGCAATCAGCTGCTCACGTTGTTTGTACAGGAATTGCGTACGCCACTTTCACTGATTATTGCGCCATTGAAGGAAATGTCGCAGGAGAATGATTTGTCGACCAGAATTCTGTCGAAGGTACGTGTGGCATACAGAAACTCTCTTGGGATGCTGGATGCATGTAATCAGTTATTAGCTATTTATACTCAACGCCCTTTGGCGGAAAAGCTGGAAGTATCTCGTAATACTGCTGATAAGATTTTGGACAAAGTAGTTTTTGCGGTGAGCGAACTGGTACGCATGAATCAGATTGACTTTCATTATGATAAAAAGACTAAAAAAGAACTTGAGATCTGGGTAGATAGTAATAGAATCCGATTTGTGTTGCATAATCTGCTCTCTAATGCGTTCAATCATGTACGTCTGTCAGGTTCAGTACATTTGTCAATGCAGGAGACGGTGAACAACGGAGTAGCTTATTGTACAATTACTGTGTCGGATAGTGGAAAAAGCCAGGTGAAGGAGGTCAGGCAGACAGTGGATGAAGAACTTCAGACAGATCTGACAGGGATTGAATTGGGATATGATGTGATGGAACAAGTTATTCTGTTTCATCATGGTTCAATAAGCCTGAACAGTGAAGAAGGAACAGGAACGGAGGTTACTGTAAATATTCCTATTGGAAAAGAAGTGCTGGAAAATGATCCGAATATTTTGTTCGTGGAAGAGGATGAACCGAAGGAAGTAGAGGAGGCGGTAGTGCCGGTAGTTGAGGCAGAAGTGCCTCGGGAAGTGCCCAGACCGGAAGAGACTGTGGTGCATATACCTGTTGAAACCCCTGCTGTTGCGAGAGCAAAGAAGAACTTATTGATTGTAGAAGATCATAAAGATATCCGTCTCTATCTGAAAGTTCTGTTTGGGAAGGATTATAACATAATAATGGCTACCAATGGACAGGAAGGTGTGGATATGGCCATCAAGGAGCAGCCGGACCTGATTCTTTGTGATGTGATGATGCCCGTTAAGGACGGATTTGAATGCTGCAAGGAGGTGAAGGAAGGATTGGATACTTGTCATATTCCGTTTATCATGCTGACAGCGAAGGTGGAAGACGAAGACATCGTCAGAGGACTTGAACTGGGTGCAGATGATTATATTCTGAAACCTTTTACTCCGAGTATACTGAAAGCAAAAGTACGGAATTTGATAAATGGGCGTGTGAACCTGAAACAGATGTATACCAAATTGCTGGTGTTGCCTGAACATGGTAATAGTGAAACAGATGAGGGTACAGAAGAGGTAAAAATGGAAGATCCGTTCATTGCTTCGTTGGTGAAAATTATAGAAGAGAATATCCGTGAAGCGGATTTCAATGTGAAGCGATTGGCATCAGATATGAATATGAGTCAACCTACGTTGTATCGAAAAGTAAAGCAGAGTACGGACTTCACGATTATAGAGCTGATAAGAGGGGTACGTATGAAAAAAGCGGCTGGACTGCTGAAACAGAAGGTGTATGCTGTTCAGGAAGTGGCTGAGATGGTGGGATATAATGATATACCTACTTTCCGTAAGCACTTTGTGGATACATTTGGTTCGACACCCTCTACTTATGCGAATTCAACGGATAATTCCTGATTCTCGATTAAAATAATTACCTTTGCACGCGAAAACCAATAATCGGATAAAAGCGTGCAAAGATATTTCATTTATTTGGCTTACGACGGAACCAACTACCACGGTTGGCAGATTCAACCCAATGGAAGCAGTGTGCAGGAGTGTCTGATGAAAGCATTGTCCACTTTTCTCAGAAGGGAAGTAGAAGTGATAGGAGCCGGAAGAACGGATGCAGGTGTACATGCCTCGTTGATGGTAGCACACTTTGACAATGAAGAAGAACTCGATACGTTGATTGTTACCGATAAACTGAATCGTTTATTACCTCCGGATATTTCGGTTTTTAAAGTTTGCCGGGTGAAGAAGGATGCACATGCACGTTTTGATGCAACGGCACGTACTTATAAATATTATGTCACTACCACCAAATATCCTTTCAATCGTCAGTATCGCTGTCGGGTTTATGGCACATTGGATTTTGAACTGATGAATAGAGCGGCTGCAACCTTGTTTGATTATTCGGATTTCACAAGTTTTAGTAAACTTCATACGGATGTGAAAACTAATCTTTGCAGAATTATGCATGCAGAGTGGACACAGGTAGATGATACTACCTGGGTATTTACTATCCAGGCTGATCGTTTTTTGCGCAACATGGTGCGTGCGATAGTGGGTACTCTGCTTGAAGTGGGCCGTGGTAAACTTACTGTAGAAGGCTTCCGCCAGATCATCGAACAGCAAGACCGTTGTAAAGCGGGTACTTCTGCCCCTGGTAACGCCCTCTTTCTGGTCAGCGTAGAATATCCTCGACATCTCTTTCTCATATGAAAAAAGTATCTTCAATCGTAAATAGTAAATCGTCTAATTGTAAATAAACTCATGTGGTTATTACTTGCCTTCCTCTCAGCTGCTTTATTAGGATTTTATGATGTGTTCAAAAAGCAGTCTCTCAAAGACAATGCTGTGCTTCCGGTGTTATTTTTGAATACGATTTTCTCGAGTCTGATCTTTTTGCCTTTTATACTCTTGTCTGTATATACTCCTGATGTATTGGGCGGGACAATGTTCGAAGTTCCTGTTGCCGGCTGGGATGTGCACAAGTATATTGTAGTAAAGTCGTTTATTGTTCTTTCTTCGTGGATATTCGGTTATTTCGGAATGAAACATTTACCGTTGACCATTGTAGGGCCTATTAATGCCACCCGTCCGGTGATGGTATTGGTAGGAGCGATGCTGATATTCGGAGAACGTCTGAATCTCTATCAATGGATTGGAGTACTGATGGCTATTATCTCTTTTTTTATGCTGAGCCGGTCGGGAAAAAAAGAAGGTATCGACTTTAAACACGATAAGTGGATCTTTTTTATTGTATTGGCTGCTGTGATGGGGGCTGTTAGTGGTCTGTATGACAAATACCTGATGAAACATCTCAATCCAATGTTAGTACAGTCGTGGTACAATGTGTATCAGGTGTTTATCATGTGTCCTATCCTGGCATTACTTTGGTGGCCGAAGCGTAAAACGACCACTCCTTTCCGTTGGGACTGGACGATCATCTTGATTTCAGTCTTTCTATGTGCTGCCGATTTTGTATATTTCTATGCATTGAGTTACGAAGATTCCATGATTTCTATTGTTTCTATGGTGCGTCGTGGTAGTGTGGTTGTGTCTTTCCTTTTCGGAGCGTTGTTCTTCCGTGAAAAGAATTTAAAAAGTAAAGCAATTGACCTTATTCTGGTGCTGATTGGAATGTTCTTCCTATATTTGGGAACAAAATAGGTGCTTCCCGGTGCTTCCCGCACGGGGAGGTACGGCAGGCGATGGCTCAGATTAAGATTAATATAAATAGATGATGAAGGATGGAAAAGATAGATAAATGGGACTTAGTCAAAAAAAGAGTAAGCTTGGGTGTGTTTTTTTTAGGCTTGGGTTTGTTTTCGTTTGCTCCGCTCCGGGCGCAACAGGAGGCCAAGGCAGTATTTGTCAGTATGCCTGATTCTCTTTCTCCACTGCTTACGGCTGTGAATCGTGCTGATTTTATTGATTTTCTGGAGAGTAAAATGAAAGCAAAGGTGGAAAATCGTTTTGGGGGAGAATCAGAAATGACGGATCTGAACAAAGATTATATTCGTATTCAGATGACTCCGCAAAGTACTTGGCAAATGAAACTGTTGGCTGTTAATGATTCTACACAGGTTATTTGTACGGTGTCTACTGCTTGTGCTCCGGCATGTGATAGTAGTATTCAGTTCTATACCACTGACTGGAAAGAACTTCCTTTATCTGATTTTATTACGGCACTGCCTGTAATGAATAATTTTCTGAATACTCCTGATTCGACTTCATCTTATGGATATAGTGAGGCTCGTTTGCAGGCTGATATGTTACTTATGAAAGCCGATTTGTCGGCAACAGATCATACGCTTACTTTCACACTGGCCACTCCTGAATACATGGAAAAAGAAACAGCGGAAAAACTGAAACCGTTTATCCGCCGTCCTATTGTTTATATTTGGAAAGAAGGAGGTTTTTCAATTGACAGTTGATAATTGACAATTGACAGTGAACAATAAGTTGCACTGCATAGTAACTTTCAACTTTCCATTTTCAACTTTCAACTCTTTAAGCATTCGTGAATAAATGCTACCATTTCCGGAGTGTGTTCCTCTACGCTTTGCAATAGCTTGAATTGGGCTTTGGTGCGTACCAGATTATGTTCGGGATATTTGATTTTGTAGTAAGTATCTCCGTTGATGTAATCGGCAAGGAAACGTACACATTGCATATAGGGGAACAAAGCGGCTGCGTAAGGTAAATTTTCTATCTCTACCGGAGTCAGGAATGAATGTGCTCCTTCCAGATACCCTTTGGTAAATGCTTTGAAAATTTCCATGTTGAAGTTCACACGATTCAGGTCTTTATCATCTTCGTCACCGGTATTGGCTCCTGTGCGTAGAAAATCTCCATAGTCGGAGAAGATAAAACTCGGCATTACTGTATCCAGGTCGATGACACAGAGTACTTTTCCATCTTCGTCAAACATCATGTTGTTCACTTTGGTATCGCAGTGGCATACACGTTTAGGAAGGGTTCCTTCGCGGTACATACGCTCTGCCTTACACATTTCATCGGCACGCTTTTCTATTTCGTCGATATAATATTGAACCTCAGTCAATCTGCCGGCTGCATTGGCAGCTACGGCATCACGAAGCTGTTTCAACCGGAACTCCATATTGTGGAAATCGGGAATTGTCTCTCCCAATGTTTCCGGAATATCGGCTAACTTTGCCTGGAAATCACCGAAAGCCACTCCGGCGTAATAAGAATATTCCGGATTAACTGTTTCATAGGTTTTTGCCCGGGGGATGAAAACCATGATACGCCAGTAGTTTTCACCATCATACCAATATGTTTTACCTCCGTCAGCTTTTACAAAAGTCAGGACTTTACGATTGATATCTGTTTCTCCCTGTTCTTGCAGTTTTCGGCGGATATGACTGGTTACAGCTGCTATATTGTTTTGCAGCATCTCCACATTCTGGAAGATGGCATGGTTGATACGTTGGAGTACATAGTCCGGTGCGTCAGCTTCAGCAGTACTCACTTTGTATGTGTCGTTAATAAGTCCGGCACCCAGCGGTTTTATTTCGCTGATAGTACCTTTTGTTTCGAAGTGCGAAACGATGTCGAATAGATTTTTCATGATTTTTATTTTTAAAGTTGATGAATTAATTTCTTAATGGAATGAATTTATTTACGATTAGACGATTTACGATGTACGATTGGGATTACTCTGTCTCTAACATTGCTGAAACAGGCTTTTAAAAGAGTTACTTCAATCGTACATCGAATCGTACATCCTTTCATTATTTATCAGGAATCAGTGTAAATCCCCAGTTGTATTCCTGATTAGCAGGAATTGTATAACCGGGTTCCGGACGGGCTCCCCAACTATTGTATCCTGCTACTCCTTGTTGTTTCATATCTACGCATACTTCTACGAAATCACGTGGAGTAATGTCATTCACATGATGCATTCTTCTTAATACATTCCGGGCTGCTTCTTCATCGTGATTGGCAATTTCTTCCGGAGAGAAATTATTCCATTGACGTGGATGAGGAAGGGCTTCTTCTGAATCAAAGTCTTCAATAGAATTGCGTAAAGCGTTGAATCCGATAATGCTATCGGCTACAATCGTTAGTCCTTTACCTCCTTTTTTGCTGAGAGACAACCAACGGGTATCTGTATGATGACCGTTCTCTTGCGGGCGAACATAATTATAGTACATCTTGTCGGCTGTAGTTTTGTAGAGCCCAATGAGAGTACCTGCGTTCCGGTCTATATAGTTTTCTTCCGGTCCACGTCCGAAATACTCAACTACATTCATTTCGGCCGGAAGACGGAAACGAACACCGATACGGGGAACATTCAACTTGGCTGCTGCCTTACGTGCAGCATCGTTACCGGGAGTGAAAGTAGCTGTACGGGTGGCTTCGGATACTTCTGACTCTGCAACTTGCATATCGGCAGAAGTGAAACGTGCATCAACTTTGACAACCCCCGAAGGATAGATTTTATAGGTTACTATATAAAGATTACCGGCGGCCAATAGATAGTTGGCTGTTAGTACAGCAACTTTGTTATCCATAACTATGCTTGCATCCGCTACCTTGAAGTTCTTACTTGATTGTTTCCATATCTGGAGGCGTTTAGGAGCACCATTGCCATAATCATTATCATTTGGAGCCCGCCAGAAGTTAGGCTGAATTCCAAACCTGTCTTTAAAGTATTCTGTGCCATTTATCCTATATGAAGTGACAAGCCCGGTTGCTTTATCAAAAACGAAGTTAACTTTAGAAGATTTTACTATTAGATTTTCGCCTTCAGTTTCTGTTTTCAGTTCCGGACCATTTGTGACAAATGCTTCCCGGGGTAGAGGCTCGATAGGGAGGCGGAATTGTTCGTAGGCGATGTCATGCCCTGCGGGAATAAGAGGTTCCGGTTGGGTAGTGGTTACTACGAAGTTTACGAAATATTCCGTTCCCGGTTTGGCTTTCAGACCACTAACTGGAATGCTCAGTTCTTTGGAGGCTTGCGGCTCAATGTCTAATGATACTTTACCGCCTTTTACAATCTTTCCGTTCGCAGATATAGTATAGGATATCATGTACTTTTTCAGGTTAGTGAAGTAGAAACGATTCTTTACCAGAATTTTACCACTGTTTAAATCGATTGGTTCAAAACCTACATTTTGATGAACATATTTTACCTCTGCCATAGTAGGATGGGGAGCACGGTCAGGGTTAACAAGCCCGTTGCACAAGAAGTTACCGTCACTCGGGGCATTCACACCATAATCGCCACCATATGTCCAGTATTCCCGTCCGTTCTTATCAGTCTCTAAAATACCCTGATCTACCCAATCCCAGATGTATCCCCCTTGTAAGTTGGGATATTTATATATTTCTTTCCATTGATCCCATAAATTTCCGTTAGAGTTACCCATAGCGTGGGAATATTCGGAGGGAACTACCGGACGGTCACTTCCTTGTTTGCCTATCTTAGCCAGCCATTCTGCTCCCGGATATTGCGGAACATACATGTCAGAATTCCATTCCCACTGTGCACGTTCATAATTAACCGGGCGATTCATCAGCTCCTTATCTGCATTTTTCACCCATAGATACGTCTGATAGAAGTTGTAACCGTTTCCCGCCTCGTTACCCAATGACCAGAAAGTAAGTGAAGGATAGTTTTTGTTACGTTCGAACATGTTGATAGTCCGGTCCATATGGGGTTTTAGCCATTCGGGGTTGTTGCCTAATGATCCTCCTTTGCGCAGGTCATAATACATACCGTGGCTTTCGATATTTGCTTCGTCATATACATAAATTCCATATTCATTACAGAGTTCATAAAAACGGCGGCTTTGAGGATAGTGGCAAAGGCGGACTGTATTCAAATTGTTCTGCTTCATCAGTTCGAAGTCACGACGCATCAATTCTTCCGTTACATAATGTCCTGTTTTGGGGTTGTGCTCATGAATATTAACTCCTTTCAGTTTCAGAGGTTGCCCGTTGATATATAGCAAAGTATAAGGCTTGCCATTTCCGGCAAGTTGTTCGCTCTGCTTTATTTCTATCCGGCGGAAGCCTACATTAAAGGGAATAATTTCATTTACTTTTCCGTTCTCTTTTATGGTCATTAATAATTTGTACAGATTAGGTTGTTCTGATGTCCAGGTACGTATATCCGGCAGTGTCCGGGTAAAGTTTACAGTGCGGAATTCGCCTTCAGGCACATAGGCTGTTTTTTCTTCCGTTGCGATCACTTTTCCGTTAGCATCCAGTAGTTCGTATATTACCGATAGGTTGCTACCTTCCGGACGATGGTTACGCAGATCAGTGCTTAATGCAAAGATACCGTTTTTATATGTATCGTCCAGAGTTGATTTTATACGGAAATCTTTGAGTGCCGCTTTGGGTTGCGAATACAGGAATACATCACGTTCGATACCACTGATACGCCAGAAGTCCTGACATTCCAAATAAGAACCGGTACTCCAGCGGAATATTTTCAGAGTAAGTACATTTTTACCCGGATGTACGTAGTTGTTGATTAGAAATTCTGCCGGATTTTTGGAATCTTCACTATATCCTACTTCCTTTCCGTTGATGTAAACATAGACTCCGGATTTTGCTCCGGCGATGTGCAGATAGATATCCCGTCCGTCCCAATCGGCAGGAATCTCGATATCCCGGCGATAAACACCCACCGGGTTGGCCTCCGGTAACAATGGAGGTTGAGGGTTACGTGCTTTGAATTCATATCCGTGATTGGTGTAGATAGCTACACCATGCCCCTGTACTTCCCAGTTACCAGGCACTTGTATGTCATCCCACGATGTGGTACTTGTTTCCGGTGAGGTGATGTTGGCTGGTAAATCTTTATAGGAATCTACAAAAAAGAACTTCCATGTACCATTGAGCAATTGGTAATAGCGGCTATTTTCAAATTTTCCGGTAAGTGCATCCGTACGATTGTCATAGGTCATAAATGATGAACGGGGATATTCCTTGTTCACGGATACTACTTGTACATCTTGCCAGTACGGCTTGTCAGGGTTAATTTCCGTTGCTTGCAAGTCGGAAGATAGCATGCTACAGATACCAAAAAGAATGCCAGCAAGGGGGGAGTGCAGTCTCTTTTTCATGTTTTCCATGTATTTAAAATAAATAATAAATATGCTGATACAAATATAGGAAGTTACAAATCTATACACGGTCTTTTCTCTGCTCTTTTAAGACAAAATAACGGGATAAGAGAAAAATCACGGTAATTGCCAATCTACCAATGTGGGAAATGTACTAATGTGATTGATTGGCTACGCGCTATGTCAATATACCTTTTATGTTCTGTAATTTTTATCTCGGGAGAGACTGTGTTGTATTTGGGACTATAGGAAGAAGGGTAATACTTATTTTGCAAATGTGAGTTTCCCTAATGTCTGTCGGTTAGCTCGTGTGAAGTTGGGAATATCTACTGGTGAACTGCCATTTAGTATGAGCTTTTCACTTGATTCAATAATACATGACTATTCTTGCAGTATCATACTATATCCATATCTAATGGTAAACTGTTATGGAGGCAGTCTAGATTGGTCTTTTTTATAAGATTCTGGAGTGTGTGCCATACTTGTAAGAAGTTAAATAAAAAAAGAGAACCTGATACCTCAGATTCTCTTCTCTTGAGAGCGGAAGACGGGGCTCAAACCCGCGACCCTCAGCTTGGAAGGCTAATGCTCTATCAACTGAGCTACTTCCGCAATTTTTGTGGGCAAAGATGGATTCGAACCACCGAAGTCGAAAGACAGCAGATTTACAGTCTGCCCCATTTGGCCACTCTGGTATTTGCCCTTTTTTTGCTTTTGAGTACCTTTTGCTTTCACTTAAGCTGGTTTGTTTCTCAATTGCGGTGCAAAGATACAACTATTTATTTAAACTCCAAACAAAATCGATCATTTTTATTGCAGTAATTGCACATTCGTCTCCTTTATTACCCAGCTTACCATCGGCTCTATCTTCTGCCTGCTCCATTGTATTGGTGGTAATAAGTCCGTAAATAACTGGTATATCGCCTGTTGCATTTAATTGGGCAACTCCTTGGGTTACTCCCATACAAACATAATCAAAATGTGGGGTATCTCCTTTTATTACGCAACCAATTATTATAATTGCATCCACGTCGCAATTTTCCATCATTTGGTTAGCTCCGAAAGTAAGTTCAAAACTTCCGGGTACTGTTTTTACCAGAATATTTTCTGTTTTTGCACCATGTTTCTTTAATGTATTTACTGCACCATTCAACAATGCACCTGTAATTTTATCGTTCCATTCAGAAACAACAATACCAAATTTCATCTCTTCTGCATTAGGAACAGAATTGAAATCATAGTCTGATAAATTGTGATAAGCTGTAGCCATAATCATTATGAGTTAAAAATAAAGAGTGAAAAGCTACTGCGCTACAAGGCTACAGAGTACTTTTCACTCTTCACTATTGGTTGATACTTTATTTACTTTTTCAGAAGTTTAGCTTGCTCGATGTATTTATCGATATCCATTGCCTGATAAGACTGGAAATATTTATCCTTAATGGTTGTATATGCTTTGATTGCTTCTTCTATTTTTCCTTGTTTTACCAGGATTTCTCCAGCTTGCAACAGGTAAATAGGACTCAATGTATTGCTATCTGCTTTGTCGGCAGCTTTCAATAAAGAAGAAGCTGCTTTGTCAAGCTGATCCAATTGTGCGTAGCAATTACCTGCGGCAGCAAGAACGGCAGGACCCACCATTTGATCTGTTCCGTCAAAATCATTCAGATATTTAATCGCCTCATCATATTTGCCCAGATGTGCATAGCAGATGCCTGCATAGGCTTTAGCCAAGTTGGCAGCTTTAGTTCCGCTGAAATCACTGGCTACTTTCAGAAAACCGGTGTAGCCGATACTGTCACCATTTAATGCTTGCTCGAAATTATCCTGTTCAAACAGTTCTTGACCTTTGAAAAGAGCAGCTTGTGCTTTTTCTTCACGAGGTTCGGCATAAAGGTGTTTGTACATGATGAAACCTGCTACGATAATAATCACGGCAACAACTCCGCCGATGATTGCTTTTTTGTTTTTGATAAGAAATGCTTCCGACTGTGTCAGTGCATCTTCCACATTCATTTGTTCATTGTGGTGCTTTTGTTCTGCCATTTTTATATGATTCTTTTTTGTTATTATTCTGACTTTGATATTTCGACTCGCAAAAGTAGTTTTTTTATATCTACAAACGAAATTTAGAGGCATCTTTTTTTGTTTTACACCCTAAAACCACGAAAATCTTTCTACTTTTGTAACCAACTTAATGCGTAAACATGATACTGAAACGTATATCCATACTGAATTATAAGAATCTGGAGCAGGTAGAACTGAATTTCTCTGCTAAGCTGAATTGCTTTTTTGGACTAAACGGAATGGGGAAAACAAACCTGCTGGATGCTGTTTATTTTCTTTCTTTCTGTAAGAGTGCCGGTAATCCGATTGATTCGCAAAACATACGGCATGAACAGGACTTTTTCGTAATACAGGGATTTTATGAGGCACCGGACGGTACACCTGAGGAAATTTACTGTGGTATGAAGCGTCGTGCTAAAAAGCAGTTTAAACGTAATAAAAAGGAATATAGCCGTTTGTCCGATCATATTGGTTTTTTGCCTTTGGTGATGGTTTCGCCTGCTGATTCGGAACTTATTGCGGGAGGGAGTGATGAACGTCGCCGCTTTATGGATGTGGTTATCTCTCAATATGATAAGGAATATCTGGAAGCATTGATCCGTTATAATAAAGCATTGGCACAACGTAACACACTATTGAAAAGTGAGCTTCCGGTAGAAGAGGAATTGTTTCTGGTGTGGGAAGAAATGATGGCACAGGCTGGTGAGGTAGTGTATCGTAAGCGGGAAGAGTTTATCCGGGAGTTTATTCCGATTTTCCAGTCTTTTTATTCTTATATTTCGCAGGATAAGGAGAGGGTAGGATTGTCATACGATTCTCATGCGCGTGATGCCTCTTTGCTGGAAGTATTGAAAGAGAGCCGGGTACGTGATCGGATTATGGGATATTCTTTGCGTGGCATTCATAAAGATGAACTTAATATGTTATTGGGAGATTTTCCTATAAAAAGAGAAGGTTCTCAGGGACAGAATAAAACGTATCTTGTGGCATTGAAGCTGGCACAGTTTGATTTTTTGAAACGTACCGGTAGCACTGTTCCTCTGCTGCTGCTGGATGATATCTTTGATAAGTTGGATGCATCGCGCGTAGAGCAGATTGTAAAATTGGTGGCAGGCGACAGTTTTGGACAAATATTTATAACGGATACGAACCGGGAACATCTGGACCGCATATTATATAAAGTAGGCAGTGATTATAAAATGTTCCAGGTAGAGCAAGGTGAAATCAGTGAAATGAAAGACAGGGAAATATGAAAAGAAATAATGCCGAGCCAATCGGAAAACTGATTCAGCAGTTTCTCCGCCAGGAAAGTCTGGAGTCTCCTCTGAATGAACAACGGTTATTGGATGCCTGGCCACAGATATTGGGACCGGCAATCGCTTCTTATACAAAAGAGTTATACATTCGTAATCAAATACTTTATGTACATCTTACCTCTGCTGCACTCCGTCAGGAATTGATGATGGGGCGTGAATTATTAGTCCGTAATCTGAATCAAAAGGTGGGAGCTACGGTGATTACAAATATTATATTCAGATGAAAAGACCTGACTGAAAACGATAAATTAACAGCGCGTATCTTTTCTAAGCACTACTTCAAATTTAGTTCATACTATGTGACAGCGTTTTATTGAAACGCAAATGATCGCAGATTTTCGCAGATTAAATGGCTGCGCTATACTTGAGCGATGATATGCTTTGCGTGAATTTGTTCTCATCCGCGTTTCTATAAACCATTGTCTGGCGTACCTCCCCGTGCGGGAAGCACATCACCGCTCGGTGTTGTACTTTGGCTTTCTCAGGAAGGAACGTTCCTTTTCCCGGTGAGCAGTCTTGTTTTACATGTACATGTCGTGCTGTCCCACATGTGCATGTCGTACTGTCCCACATGTGCATGTCGTACTGCTTTACATGTACATCTAAAACAATGTTACACACCGAGACCTCCTACGAAACTCTATAAGACAGGACTTTATTGATACGGTGTAAGAACCTGATGGTAACAGCAGAGGTTATTAAGCTCAATGCTGATTGGGTTAAAATAGAATTTCAACTACTGATTAGCATAAAGAATATATCTTTGATAAAAGTTGATTAATAAAAGTGCTTCATCGTGCTACTTTGGCTGTTACCGTCTTATTATTATTAAGATATGCATTTACTATCAAAACCTGCTTTTCATGTATCGGAATTTCTATGGAGTTCTGATTTACGTTTATATCTTTTATTTTTTGTCCTGATAGATCTGTAATGATTATCCTCTCTATTAATATCCGGGATTCTATCCGTACATAATTTCCTTCAATAAAAATTGAAGCATTTGAAGAACTTGTTTCAGAAAGGATACCGGTAGGAGGGGATACTTCTTCCACATACGGCTCTCCGATAGGCATTATTTCATAAAGAACCGGTATATTGTCTTTATTCCAACTAATCTTTAGTTGCGAGATATTCTTCAAATCGGAGACTGGAACGGAAGTACAGGGAGCATTCAGCTCTCCTTTGGCAATCCATTTCCCATTGGCATATATCATTATGGTAGGCTTAGCGCTTGCGGACGTGAACATGCTGTTATGAAAGATTTGAATTTCATTTATTGCAATGTTCTCAATAAAACGATAGATAATATGCCCTTCTCCTTTACCTTTATAACCCGACGAAAGGCTACGGTCGTCCAATAAAGCCACCGGGTTTCCTTCATTGTCTTCCGCGACAGGAGTGATACGGGCACCTGTCACTTCAAATTCTGCTAATTGGAACCAGTCTCCTCCTCCCACAGATTGCAAATACAAGCGAACGTATCTGGCAAACCGACCATTGGCATTGCAGGTATATAGCTTATCTGAAATATCCGAAGAAGTGAATGTACTTATAGTTGTCCAGCTTTGTGTATCATCAGAGAACTGAATCTGTGCTTCTCCTGTAGGTGTATCTCCTTCGGTAAAATGCAGGGTGATCTGATAACGGGCTGCGGACGAACCAAAGTCCAGTTGGATATATTCACCTGCCTTTTGTGCTTTGTCACTCCAGAATTTTGTGGCGTAATTTCCGTCTATTACATTCTTTATATTGTATGTTTGGTAAGTTCCCATATTCGTTGTTACGTTTATAGGAATTGAACTTTCTGATGCTGGCATTCTGAATGATATTTCATTTATTGGAATAGCATGTGTGGATTTACTTTTGTTTTTGATACGGAAATAGGCCATTTCCTGAGCAATGCTATGGTCCGGTATAAAAGTACTCCACTCTTTTCCATTCATAGAATACTCTGTAGATAGCGTACTCGTAAGATTTGTGGGTAGAAACTCGACTGCCACTTCTTTGATTGCATTAAAATAGATGCCTACGTATTCTTCCGGTTTTAATGTAACAGTGTTCAGACCGGATAATAATGTCATGTCATTCGTTTCAATGGATACCCCCGATAAATTGTAGATATTGGTGATAATTTCCATCTCGCGTGATCTGTCCGGAAGTTGCGGAGCATAATCCTTTATTTTATCAGCCAGGAAATCTACAAACGGGTCCAGATATTTGGGAGTTGGCTGAACCTCTTTAAACACTTCGTATGTGCTGGTACCTTTACCTTCAAACACACTCAACAGAAAGGCAGAATCAGTGTGTATCTTTTGTGCTTTTGCCTGAATCTCAGCAAAGTCTGTCCATGCAGAAAGCCCTGCATCGTTTTTCATAAAACTGATTGACTTAACAACAATATCTGTCATTGATTTCACCTTGGCAAGCCAGCTTTTTATATCTTCATAAAACAGGTTGTACTCCTGGTTTTCACTCTCTTTTAATGATTCTAATAATTTGCAGGCAGCATTCGCTTTTTTCATCTCGTTTATTAGTTCCGTCGCGTCAGGTACATTGCCTTTGGAATAAGATGATTGAAAGGCAGTATAAAGAGGTGCGAACTTTTCACCTTCCGGTGTTCGCGTATCATGAGTGGTATATGCGCTTACTATATTAATAAAGGTTTTAAGTGCATCTTGCAGTTCCGGTTCTTTCACTATAGAAGCAAGTGAAGCTTCCCAATTATCGGATTCGTTGAACTTTGAAGGATTCCATGAGTAATCTGCTGTACCGAATAAGGCTATTTTAGAGGCTTGTCCCTGATTCATGGGGTTTAATATCAGTCCTTGCAGAGAAGAGACCGGGCTTTTATCCTCTATACTCCAACGTGCAGTGAGTCCGTGCATATAAAGAAATTCGTCATAATCATCGTTTACCGGATTGTTCCACCACATGACAGGGTTGCGTCCTATCAGATCTGCCATCCGATCGCAAGCACTGCCCCGGATATTAGAAAAGCAGTCATAACCGGTGAAGGCTACCACCACATCTTTATGTATGTTTTTGAAGGCCGAAAGTGTTCCGGTACCGTAATTCAATGCATATTGGGTAGGAACAAATAATAAAGGCCCCACTTTGTCATCTTCAGTGACTCCGGTTTTGTTGAACTTCTCATATAGTTTTGTCTGAGTCTTGTCTGCCAATTCCGATTGATTGTACGGATGGCCGTTCATGTCATCGATAGATACGCCAAAGTGCCGTATTCCTAACTTATACAAAGCATCAAATTTGTGTATAATGTCTTCGATTCCAGGATCTAAATTACTGAAATTTATACCTCCACCTTCCAGAGCCGGATGAATAGACCATACGAAATCTACATTACAGGCTTTGGCTTTAGCAGCCAGGCTGCGTAAATCGTCTTGTGTGATCAATCCCATATAGCGTTGCTGATCTGTTAGAGTCGACGGATAGTCTTCCCGCCATTTTCCTGCATGATAAGGATCTGCTTTAGGACCATAGACAAACATATTCATTTTATATCGTTTGCAGTAATCCAACAGGCTAAGTCTGCTTTCCACACTATAGGGATGTCCGTAGAAGCCTTCAACGATACCCCGGTATTGGGAATGGGCATAATCCTCAAAAGTGGCGGTTGATAAGTGGTTGTTATCGGCTTGTTCCAGTATTTGTTCCAATGTAGCCAGTCCATAATAGGCCGATCCGCTGTTATCACCTAAAATGAGTATATCGCCCTTGTTATGGTTTTTATTTATCTGTAACAGATAGGGGTCGAATTTATTGGATGTAACGGTGAAAACATCTTTAGAGAGTGAATGGTCGGATGTATAATTGTCTGCGATTCCTTTAGAGCCATTGATTCCTATAAGAATATTTGTTTTGTCATCAGTAAATACATCACTGATGGTAAAATTGATCCCGGCATTGGTCAGAACCTCCTGAATGCGATTACTGATCATTTCATTTATTCCGGGTTCCTTAATAAGATTTACTTCCCGGGTCATTTCTATACTATTGCCATTCATGGTTGTTTTTTGAGGAATGGGATAGATACTATACGTTTGTGACCTGAGTGTAACACAGCATAATAATAGAGTAAATAAAAGGATGTTCTTCATGGTACGGGTTATTTTTAAGAAAAGGTAATCTTTAATAATAGACGGTTGGAGAATAAGTCAAACTATCCCTCGCCTTTTAGTAAAGCAGATAAGATAAGAATGTCCCTAGTGGAAAATATAATATCTTCGGTGTACACTCTCATCAGACAAAAGTGTACACTCTTTTGGGCTATACCTTAAATTTATCTACCTTTGCATCACTAAAAATGATAAAAGGATGATAGTTTGCATTGCCGAAAAGCCCTCAGTGGCACGTGATATAGCTGATATTTTAGGTGCTAAAGAACGGAAAGACGGATACATAGAAGGAAACGGATATCAGGTGACATGGACCTTTGGCCATCTTTGTACACTGAAAGAACCACATGAATATACGCCTAACTGGAAATCATGGAGTCTGGGTAGTCTTCCGATGATCCCCCCCCGTTTTGGAATAAAACTGATAAGTAATCCTACCTATGAAAAGCAGTTTCGTACAGTTGAATGGCTGATGCAAAGCGCAGATGAAATCATAAATTGTGGTGATGCCGGGCAAGAAGGAGAACTTATTCAGCGTTGGGTGATGCAAAAAGCCGGAGCCCGTTGTCCGGTGAAGCGTCTTTGGATTTCCTCGTTGACGGAGGAGGCCATAAAGGAGGGATTTGCTAAATTAAAGGATCAGGCAGAGTTTCAATCGCTCTATGAAGCCGGAATGTCCCGTGCTATAGGCGATTGGCTTCTGGGCATGAATGCTACTCGCCTGTACACGATCAAGTATGGTCAGAACAAGCAAGTATTATCTATAGGACGCGTACAGACACCTACATTGGCACTGATTGTGAATCGTCAATTGGAGATCGAGAACTTCCAGCCTAAACAGTATTGGGAACTGAAAACAACCTATCGGGATACTGTTTTTTCGGCTCTTATCCGGAAAAGTGATGAAGAACTGGTTGCAGAAGAAGAAAAATCAGGAGGGAAAGTAAAGCGGACAGAGAATCCGGGCATTGATCCCATTGCCAGTCGTGAAGAGGGGGAAGCCTTGGTAGAACGTATTAAGAATCTGCCTTTCACAGTGACCTCCGTAGTCAAAAAAGATGGGAAAGAGTATGCTCCCCGTCTTTTCGACCTGACCTCGTTGCAGGTAGAATGTAACAAGAAATTCGCTTATTCGGCTGACGAAACATTGAAACTGATTCAATCACTTTATGAGAAGAAAGTGACCACCTATCCGCGTGTAGACACTACTTTTTTGAGTGATGATATTTATCCGAAGTGTCCTAATATTCTAAAAGGGCTTCGTGACTATGAGTTACTGACCGCTCCTTTGGCCGGTGTTACTTTACCCAAATCTAAAAAAGTGTTTGATAGCTCGAAAGTGACCGATCACCATGCTATTATCCCGACCGGAGTACCTCCACAGAACCTGACGGATATGGAACGCCGGGTGTTCGATCTGATTGCTCGTCGGTTTATTGCCGTGTTTTATCCCGATTGTAAAATATCTACTACCACCGTAATGGGTGAAGTAGACGGAATTGAATTTAAGGTAACCGGTAAACAGATTCTGGAACCTGGATGGCGGGTTGTTTTTGCCAAAGATGTGAAAGACCCTACCGAAGAGAAAGAAGGAGAAGAGGAGAATGTACTTCCAGCTTTTGTAAAAGGTGAGAATGGTCCTCATATTCCTGATTTGAATGAGAAATGGACTCAACCCCCTCGTCCTTACACCGAGGCTACTCTGCTTCGTGCCATGGAGACGGCTGGTAAATTAGTCGATAACGACGAACTTCGGGATGCATTGAAAGAAAATGGTATCGGGCGTCCGTCTACCCGTGCTGCCATCATTGAGACATTGTTCAAACGTAACTATATCCGTAAAGAGAAGAAGAATCTGATAGCTACGCCTACAGGTGTAGAATTGATACAGATTATTCATGAGGAACTTCTCAAATCGGCTGAACTAACCGGAATCTGGGAGAAGAAACTTCGTGAGATAGAAAAAAAAACTTATGATGCCCGTCAGTTTCTGGAGGAACTGAAACAGATGGTTTCGGAGATTGTGACGAGTGTGCTGTCTGACAATACCAATCGGCGTATTACCATTCAGGAAGCAGTTCAGATAGAGGAGGCGGGCAAAAAGAAAGAGCCAAAGAAAAGAGAACGTAAGCCTGCTGCTGCTAAAGAAAAGAAACCGAAAGTGGCTTCAAATACCGGGGTATCATCCGTACAGCAACCACCCGTAGTGTCTATAGATGTTCCTTCAACTCCGGCAGTCACTCCCGGTAATGTTGCAAACAATGATTCTTTGATCGGTCAGCCTTGTCCTCTTTGTGGCAAAGGAACAATAATAAAAGGTAAGACAGCTTACGGATGTTCTGAATGGAAGAATGGATGTGGATATAGGGTAGTGATTAAGGAATAGTGATGAGTGATTAGTGATAAGTGATTAGTGATTAGCGGCGGTGCTATATACCGCATGGTACTAATCGCTAATCACTTATCACTAATCACTCATCACTAATACAATATTTCTCCCTTTATTCTGTTTATATATAATGTCTATGTACCGTAAACTCATCTATATACTTGCCCTTTTCTTGCTTGCTTCCTGTGGAGCAGGGCGTAGCTTGAAGAAAGCCGAGCAGAGTTATGCCCGTGGCGAATATTTTGATGCAGCTAAATATTATCGGAAAGCTTATGCCGGTACTCCTCCCAAGCAGCGAAAACTCCGGGGCGAGATCGCTTATAAGATGGCGGGTTGTTATCGCCTGATAAATTATAATGTTCGGGCAAAAGGGGCCTATATGAATGCGATCCGTTATCATTATCCGGATTCAGTTACTTTCTTTTATTTGGCTGAGAGTCAGCGTAAAAATGGAGAATATAAACCTGCTGTCTCTTCTTATGAAACTTATCTTCAATATCGGCCTAATGACACATTGGCGTTGAACGGACTTTTTTCTTGCCAACAGGCACAAGAGTGGAAAGAGCATCCTACGCGACATATCGTAAAACGGGAACCCATCTTTTTCTCCCGGCGTAGTGACTATTCTCCCATGTATGCGGGTGAAGATGCCGATATTGTCTATTTTACTTCTACCCGAAACGAAGCAAAGGGAAATGATTTGAACGGAATCACCGGCATGAAAAGCGCAGATATATTCTATTCTAAACGGGATGAAAAAAAGAACTGGCAAAAGCCGGAACCGTTGGAATCAGAAGTAAACAGTGAATTTGAAGACGGTGCCTGCTCCTTTTCTGCAGATGGTAAAACCATGTATCTTACTCGTTGCCGCACATCGCCAGAGGCACCGGTATATGCTGAGATATATGCCTCTTCACGAACCGGAGCCAATTGGGGAACGCCTACTAAGTGTGCCATCCTGAATGATTCGCTCTCTTCTGTGGCTCATCCTGCTATGTCTCCACAGGGAGATTTTCTTTATTTTGTTTCTGATATGCCGGGAGGGTATGGCGGACTCGATTTGTGGCGGATCAATGTAGTTAAGGACGGTTTCGGGTATGTAGACAATTTGGGACCTGATATTAATACAGCGGGTGACGAAATGTTTCCTACATTTGGCCCTAAAGGAGAGTTGTATTTCTCTTCTAATGGTCATCCCGGTATGGGAGGACTTGATATTTTCCGTGCCGATCTGGATTCTGTATCTGGTAGGTGGAAAGTAGAAAATATGCGTTTCCCGGTTAATTCCATGGGAGATGATTTTGGTATGACCTTTGAACCGGGACGTCAGCGGGGCTTTTTCTCTTCCAATCGTGGAGATGCCCGTGGTTGGGATCATATCTATAGTTTTGAGCTCCCTGAAGTTAATCATACTCTCACCGGCTGGGTGTATGACAAGGAGGGAGATGCATTGCCCGAAGCAGTAGTTACATTGGTGGGTGACGATGGTACGTATCTGAAAATAGATGTGAAGAAAAACGGTTCGTTTGTCCAACGTCTTAATCCGGGACAACGCTATGTAATGTTAGCTTCTTGCCGTGGATACTTGAATGGCAAACAGGAACTTATCACAGATACTGCTCAGGTAGACCGCAACTATGAAGTTGAATTTCCATTGGCTTCTATTACCCGTCCGGTACTTATCGAAAATATCTTTTATGAATTTGACCGTGCCGACCTTACTCCTGCATCGGCAACTGCACTTGATGAACTGATTCGTCTGCTGAATGATAATCCGAATGTGACTATTGAATTGGCTGCTCACTGTGATTATAAAGGAAATGATGCTTATAACGAACGCCTTTCTCAGCGTCGGGCGGAGTCTGTTGTCCGTTATTTAATTAAGGGAGGAATTTCTACAGACCGACTTACTGCAAAAGGATATGGAGAGAGCAAGCCGAAAGTAGTGAATAAATCAGTATTGAAATCGGCTCCTTTCCTTAAAGAAGGTAATGTGCTGACAGAGGAATTCATAAAGACTCTTACTCCGGAGCAGCAGGAAATTTGTAATGCTATCAATCGCCGTACTGAATTCCAGGTATTGCGTACTACTTACGGGTTGTATAAATAAACCTGTCTTTTGATAAACCAGTTCTTCTTATTGATTGTTCTTATTGAAGAAGTAGATATAAGATTGAGTTCACCACAGAGGACACAGAGTTTTATTTATCTGATGAAACGCAGATTAAAAGGCTGTAGTTCTTTATCATACATTTGTTTCCCTTTGCGAAAATCTGCGTTCATTCGCGTTTCAATAAAGACTTAAAACTCTGTGAAACTCTGTGCTACTCTGTAGTGAAATATATCTGACTTATGTTAGAAATAAACTTTTTAATAAGATAATAATGATGAAAGTAACAAAGAAAATGGTTGCCTTGACGGCACTTGTTGCTGCGTTCTCAATAGGAATGCAGAAGTCCGAAGCTTGTACCCGTGCTGTATACATTGGCCCGGAAAATATGGTTGTGACCGGACGAACAATGGATTGGAAGGAGGATATAATGTCCAATCTTTATCTGTTTCCTCGTGGCATTAAGCGGGTGAGCTATGATAGGGGAGAGGCCTTGAATTGGACTTCCAAATATGGAAGTATTGTCGCCTCCGCCTATGATATGGGCGCCTGTGATGGAATGAATGAGAAGGGGCTTGTAGCTAGCTTGTTATTTTTGCCGGAATCTAACTACATTCGCCCGAATGATACCCGTCCGGCAATGGGAATTGCCATCTGGACACAATATGTACTTGATAACTTTGCTACTGTACGTGAAGCCGTGGAAGAGTTAAAGAAAGAAACCTTCCGTATTGACGCACCTAATCTGCCCAATGGTTCAGCTTCTACTTTGCATATGGCTATTACGGATGAAACCGGAAATAGCGCTGTGCTGGAATATATTGATGGGAATCTTATCATTCACGAAGGTAAAGAATATCAGGTGATGACGAATTCTCCACGTTATGATCTTCAGTTAGCTGTCAATGATTACTGGAAAGAAGTGGGTGGGTTGCAGATGTTACCCGGTACAAACCGTTCGAGTGATCGTTTTGTACGTGCCTCATTCTATGTGCATGCCATTCCTCAAACAGCTGATCCGAAAATTGCCGTTCCCAGTGTATTAAGCATAATGAGAAATGTATCTGTTCCTTTTGGTATTTCTACTCCGGATAAACCTCATATTTCTTCCACTCGCTGGCGTTCTGTATCCGATCAGAAAGATAAAGTATATTACTTTGAATCAACCTTGACTCCCAATCTTTTCTGGGTAGACTTGAAGAAAGTAGATTTTAGTCCGAAAGCAAGTGTGAAGAAATTGTCATTGACCAATGGAGAGATTTATGCAGGAGATGCTTATAAAGATTTCCAGAATGGTAAGGCATTTACGTTCCTGTTCAGATTGCCGTGAGAAATAGTGATTAACGAATAGTGATAAGTGATTAGTACCATGCGGAGTATAGCGCAGCCATTAATCACTTATCACTATTCGTTAATCACTATTTCCCATATTCCTTATAAAACTCCACCACTGCTTCAATACCTTTTCTAAAGATATCCAGTGAGAAGTTTTCATTGGGAGAATGAATAGCATCCGATTCCAGTCCGAATCCCATCAGTACTGTTTTGATGCCAAGCACTTGTTCAAATGTAGAGATAATGGGGATGCTTCCTCCGCGGCGTACTGCGAGTGGCTTTTTTCCAAATGCGATTTCAAATCCTTTTTCGGCAGCCTTATAAGCAGGGAGAGAGATGGGACATACGTATCCCTGTCCGCCATGCATGGGAGTTACTTTCACCTGAACGGTATCCGGGGCGGTAGCACGGATGTAATTGGCAAATAGTTCTGATATTTTATGATGATCCTGGTGTGGAACCAGTCGGCAGGATACTTTGGCAAATGCTTTTGAAGGAAGAACGGTTTTCGAACCTTCTCCTGTATAACCTCCCCATATACCACAAACATCGAATGAAGGACGACAACTGTTGCGTTCCAACGTGCTGTATCCTTTTTCGCCGGATAATTCTTTTACGCCGATAGCTGCTTTATATTTTTCTTCATCAAATGGAATATGTGCAATCATTTCCCGTTCGGCTTGAGGTACCTCTTCCACATCATCATAGAAACCTGGAATTGTGATACGTCCGTCGGCATCTATTACTTTACTGATCATGCCACAAAGCACATTGACAGGGTTGGCTACCGCACCCCCAAAGTGTCCGGAATGGAGGTCACGATTGGGGCCTGTTACCTCTATTTCCCAGTAAGCAAGACCTCTTAATCCGGTAGTAAGTGAAGGCAGATCAGCTCCTAACATGCTGGTATCGGATACCAATATGACATCTGCTTTCAATAGCTCCTTATGCTCTTCACAGAATGCTTCAAGGCTTGGTGAACCAATCTCTTCTTCTCCTTCAAAAATGAATTTTACATTCGTTTTCAATAACTCATTTTTGACCAGATACTCGAAGGCTTTCACCTGAATGAATGCTTGTCCTTTGTCATCGTCTGCACCTCGTGCCCAAATGTGACCGTCACGTATTTCCGGTTCAAAGGGAGCACTCTTCCAAAGCTCCAGTGGCTCAGCAGGCATTACGTCGTAGTGCGCATACACAAGTACTGTTTTGGCATTCGGATCTACAATTTTCTGTCCGAACACCATTGGATTTCCTTTTGAAGGCATAACGATAGCTTCGTCTGCTCCGGCTTCCAGCAATAGTTGACTCCAGCGTTGTGCACAGGCCAACATATCATCATGATGTTCCGGCAAAGCGCTGATACTTGGGATACGGATGAGGCTGAACAAATCTTCCATCATTTTCGATTCATTAGCCGCAATATAGTCTTTAATATAACTCATAATGAATAAGAAGTTAGAATTTAGTAGTTAGTAGATAGAATAAGAAGTTGGAATTTAATAGTTAGTAGATAGAATCTATGCAGCATGTAAGTGTTGATATGCCCGAAAGGATTCCAGCTACTGACTACTAACTGCTGACTGCTAAACTATAGCTGTGTCATTCTATCCAGTAAATAATAGTCGAGTATTGTCATAGCAGCCATTGCTTCTACGATAGGTACTGCACGGGGTAATACACAAGGATCATGGCGTCCGCGTGCCTTTAAAGTAGTATCGATACCGTCTATATTCACGGTTTCCTGCTGCATCAATACTGTCGCTACCGGTTTGAACGCAACGCGGAAGAAGATATCCTGTCCGTTACTGATACCGCCCTGGATACCTCCCGAATGGTTCGTACGTGTCTCAATACGTCCGTTGTTATTGTAAAACACATCATTCTGTTCCGAACCTTTTTGCTTTAAACCTTTAAATCCATCACCGTACTCAAAAGCTTTGGCAGCATTGATACTCAGCATGGCGTTTCCAAGTGCAGCATGTAGCTTTCCGAATACCGGTTGTCCCAATCCGATGGGACAGCCCTTGATTACACAAGTCAATACTCCGCCAATGGTATCCCCTTCTCCCTTTATCTTGTATATAAGGTCTTGCATCTCTTTTGCTTTTTCCGGGTCAGGACAACGTACGGGATTACTTTCAATCAGATCCAGATCATAATCAGTATAATTTCCTTCCAGCTTGATAGGGCCCACTTGTGATGTGTAAGCTGTGATATGAATGCCCAATTGCTTTAGTGCTAATTTTGCTAATGCACCTGCAACAACACGTGAAATAGTTTCTCGTGCAGAAGATCGTCCACCACCACGATGATCGCGAATGCCATATTTAACTTTATAGGTATAATCGGCATGCGATGGACGATATACATACTCCAAATTATTGTAATCGTTGGAATGCTGATTCTGATTCCATACAATAAATCCGATAGGGCAACCGGTAGATTTTCCTTCGAAGATTCCTGAAAGAAACTCTACTTTATCTTCTTCTTTGCGTGAGGTGGTAATGGCCGATTGTCCCGGACGACGACGACTGAGTTCTTTTTGAACGAACTCTTCGTCAATCCTGATACCTGCCGGAAAGCCGTCAATAACGCCTCCGATGCCTTTCCCGTGAGATTCTCCAAAGCTGGTGAGTCTGAATATGTTTCCGAATGAATTGAACATGATGTTGTGTAATTTAAGAGATTGTATATTGCAAATATAACAATTTATCTAACACTATAGTTGATAACTTTACTTTTATTTATCGCTGTTTCGATATTGTTGAGGGCTCATACCGGTAAGGCGCTTAAAATATTTTCCAAAGAAAGACACATTAGGGAAGTTCAGGGAGTCTGAAATTTCATGTATGGGTATATTGGTTGATTTTAGTTGTGCTTTGGCATCTACTATTACAACCTCTGATATAATATCCATGACAGTCTTTCCGGTAACATGTTTTACAGTGTTACTCAGATGAGTAGGTGTTATATTCATCTGCTTTGCATAATATAAGATATTTCTTTCTGTGGTATAATGTTGAATTACCAGATGACTGAATGTTTTACATATCTCTTCACTTCTGCTTAATGCTGTTTCACTCCGTATGGGACGTTCGTGATACATATCGCTCAGTCTGTATAGAATTGAAAGAAGCATACACTTCAATATTTCAGGATTATAAGGAGAATGTTCTTTATAATATACTTTCATCATGAGTGTGAAAAATTCTTCGTAAATGCAGGCGAATTCCTTTGGTAACGATAGTATCGGATGGTTTTTGGTTATATAGATAAGGTCAATAATTGATTTTGTTTTGCTTATTCCTTCGATAAATTTGGAAGAGAATACCATGAAGTAGAGTTTTAAATCACCTTCAATCTTATTTATCTGGATAATACTTCCGGGAGAGAGTGTGATAAAATCATTTTCCCGGATGGTATAGTCTGATAAGTTGATTGTGGCTTCCAGAGTTCCTCCCATACAAAGCACAAATATTTCGGCTTTAAGGCGGCAAGGATATTGGGTATAAAGGCTTAGTATACTATTGTCTATGTCCGCATTACTTCCAATCACGAAATCTTCGGTTATATCAATTTTGGGCAATATCTTTTCCATAATTGTTTAAATGTTTAATGTGTGTTCAAATATAGAAATAATTAATGAATAGACATGGGCGTTTAAGTTATAGAACATGAAAAAAGAATATATTTATTGTATTTGTGTAATATATAGAGAGATAAATAAAAGAATTAAGTAATAGAACATAAATTAGAAGGAATAGACCTTGTGAGGAGATTCAAAAATACCGTATTTTGCAATGTCTTTTTTGAAATAAAGATGGAATTGGAATAGTTAATTTAAAAAACAAAAAAAGTATGAAGAAACAGTTACTTATGGTGCTTTGTGCAGCAGTAAGTTGTTCATGGGCTTCGGCACAAGGAAATGTATCGTCACAGATCAAAGGAGATTTTGATATTCAAAATACTTGGGAGAAAACAGATGGTATCTATCCAGAAGGGTGGTATGCATCTAATGTAGATCGCGTGCTAAAATTTCCTATTGTTTTTGGAGATGCAGATCGTACTACTACAGGTGGTAAAAGTATAAAGATGGTGAACGATTTTTGCGGTGCAATGGGGTTGGGAGCAAATGCTCCTGCTTTTGTTAGCTTAGGAGAGTTTTGGAGTTATGCATGGTGTAAATTAGTCCTATTTGGTAGTGGTAGTAAGATTTTGGCTAGCGATGGAGGAACTCATGGAGGTGTAGAATTCACTTCTCAGCCAGACTCTATTGTGGGTTATATTAAAAGACAACACGGTGTGGATACAGGAAAGAAGGAGGGTGAACAAAATTTGAATGAAAAAGCTCAAATTTTAGCTTATTTCTGGACAGGAACTACTAAATCGCAAGTAAAAAGTGGATTGAGCTTAAAAGAGAAAGAGGATGTAGAACCTCAGGAAATGGTTGACCGTGATAAGGATGTTTTAGGTATGATCACAGAAGGTGTTACTAAAAGTGAAGATTTTTCATTAGTCGCTACTGTTGATAAATTTATTGAAGGAGATTATGAAGATTGGACTTATGTTAGTCTTCCTGTGAATTATTTAACAGATGGAGTGCCGGAAAAAGCAAATGTAATTATTTCCAGTGCAGAATATTTTAATGACAAAACTATTGGTAAAGGTAATACTTTATGGGCTGATGATTTTAAATTTATTTATAACTCAAAACTAAAATCAATTACTATTAATGGTACACCTTTAGAGGGGTTTAATAAAGATACCTATATGTATGTACTTCAAGGCGAGTTTCCTGCTAAGGATGATATCGTAGCGATTTCTGATGGTAAAGGTGCTAAAGTCGACATTCAGGAAGGTGATAATATTATGAAGATTGTAGTTACCGGCAATGATGGTGCTTCTAATCAGCATGTCTATTCATTGGTTAGAAAAGGTACTACTTTTGGTGCTACTGCTATTGCATTGAATGATGTTAAACTTGAAGATTTTGATCCTGCTGTCACTTCTTATGACGGTCTTGAAATGACTAATGGAGTTTATCCGGTGGTATCGGTTAATTCTGATCCTAACTTGACATCAGTAGACATGCAACTGAGCACTTCAGAACACACTGTTACAATTGTGGTGACAGATAAAGTGAATGGGGCAGATCATACATATACACTGAAATTCACTCCTTCGGATAAAATAATGAATGGTTCTCAGATCAAAGGTGATTTTGAAAAGCAGGTACAGTGGGGACCCGATGCTCTGAATGAGGAAAGATGGGGCACAGTAGCAGATGGCTGGTATTCATCCAATGTAACTCAGATGGGAAGTATGAATTTTGTCATGGTTGAAAAAGAATCTCATGTTGTAGGTGATGATAAATTGGCTGTGAAGATGATTAATGGACGTCCGGGAGCAATGGGGATTGAATCTAATGCACCGGGATATATTGCATTAGGTAGGCCTTGGGTGTATGCAGATATGATAGGTTTAATGTCATCAATTTATCCAGGTGGAATACCGGATACAGATGATAGTGACGGTGGAACTATCGGAGGGGTTAACTTCTCTTATCAGCCAGACTCTATTATAGGTTATTACAAGCGTACTTATGCAGATGCAGGGAGTAAACTTGCAGGTACGAATCTTAATGAAGAAGCAAAAATTATTGCTTATTTATGGAAAGGTACATCTACTTCCATGGCTCCGGCTACAGGAGATCTATTTACATCAACAGGCTCGTCCTGGCAGTTGCTAATTGATCGCGATATCGACATTCTCGGAACAAAGAATGGCGGAGAGGCTGCAGGAGGCATTACTTTAATTGCATCTGCCGAAGAAACCGTTAAGGAATTGGCTGACTGGACACGTATATCCGTTCCATTGAACTATGTAAGTGATGAGAAACCGGAGAAGGCTAATGTGATCATATCTAGTGCGGATTATTTCAATCGTACCAGAATTGGTAATGGCAATACGCTGAGTGCTGACAATGTAGCTTTCGTTTATAACTCTAAACTCAAATCAATAACTATTAGTGGTACTGCATTAACTGGTTTCGACAAAGATACTTATGAATATGCAGTAGATGGTGCTATGCCTGTTGTGGCAGATGTTGTTGCAGAAGCAGATGGTAAAGGTGCTACAGTAGAAGTTACTGCTGCTGGCAAAGTGCTAACTATAACAGTGAAAGGTAATGATATTGCTGATAACGCTGCAAACTATCATACTTATACTTTAACATTCAAAGGCGGTGTAGGTGTTGAACAAAATACATATAACTCATTGAGCATAAAAGGTATAGAAAGTGGTGTAGTTATTGAAGGAGCACAGTTGGAAGAGCTTATTGAAGTATATTCCGTACAAGGAATGTTGGTTGCACAATCTACTGTTAATGGTACGATGACTATCCATGGATTATCTTCAAATACAATTTATCTTGTAAAAATAGGTTCTTATGTAACACGCGTAATGACAAAGTAAACCTGAAATAAATATGAACGAAAAGCCAGCTGATCGGATTAGCTGGCTTTTCTTATTAGTAGGAAGAGGGACCTTTATTGGTTTTTAGTTTATTATACTTTTGATTTTGTTGAGTGTTTCTGTTGTGTAAATACTCTTTTTTTATCTTCAGGTAACCAAATGTCTTGAATTATTGTAAATGAATATCTCCGGGATATTTACTTCTATTTATCACTGTTTCGGTACTGCTGAGGACTCATTCCTGTGAGTCGTTTGAAATACTTCCCAAAGAAAGATACATTCGGAAAATTTAATGAATCTGCAATTTCGTGTATAGGTGTGTTGGTTGACTTTAGCTGTGCTTGTGCATCAACAATGACCACTTCTGAAATGATATCCATGACGGTCTTCCCTGTGATATGTTTTACGGTATTGCTCAGGTGGGAAGGCGTTATGTTTAGTTGTTGTGCATAATATGAAATATTTCTTTCCTGTGTGTAGTGCTGAATTACCAAATTTCCAAATGCTTTACATATATCTTCACCTCTGTTTAAACTGCTTTTGTTTCGAACAGGGCGTTCATGATACATATCACTCAGTCTGTACAGAATAGATAACAGCATACATTTTAGTATCTCTGGATTATAAGGAGACCGCTTCTTATAATATACTTTCATCATGAGTAGAAAGAACTCTTCATAAATATTGGCAAACTCCTGAGGCAGCGATAATACCGGGTGATTTTTAGTTATATAAATAAGGTCAATAATAGCTTTGGTTTTACTTATCCCGTTAATAAAATCGGAAGAAAATACCATGAAATAGAGTTTTAAATCACCTTCTATCTTATTAATCTGAATAATACTCGCCGGAGAGAGCGTTACGAAATCATATTTCTTTATGGTATAGTCCGAAAGGTTTATGCTGGCTTCAATACTCCCTCCCATACAGAGTACAAAGACTTCGGCTTTAAGTCGGCATGGATAGCTGGTATAGAGATTTAGTATATTAGGATCTATATCAGCATTACTGCCTATTACAAAATCTTCACTGATGTCTATTTTGGGTAATTCCTTTTTCATGTGTATTCTCTTTTTTCAACGCCCAAATATACAAGTATTTTATGAATAGGTATTTTTATTTTAGTTATAGGACATGAAAAAGTGGTAATAGATACCCTTATTTGGGTGATTTATAGGGTAAAATGATAAAATACCTTAGTAATGGGATATAAGATTATAGAAATAGACCTTGACTGAAAACAAAAACGGTTGTTACTTTGCAACGTTTTTATGAATGATGTGAATCAATAGGGGATTTCCGGTTTATGGTTCACGAAAGATTGTATTTATATTAAAAAGAGAAGTGTATGAAGAAATTTATTACTTTAATGATGTGTGTTGTGTTGTACGCAGGAAGTGCGTTGGCACAGCAAATTAAAGGAGATTTTGAAGAGTGGGAGGATTGCTATCCTGCTGAGGGAAAGTTGGTAGGTAAACAACCTGTAGGGTGGACCGCTTCAAATGTATACCAGGTGATAGTAGGTAAGGAGTTTGTATTTCCTGATGCAGGCCGTACAGGAACCGGTGCTAAAATCATGAATGATTTTGTTGGTCTTGGAACACTGGGTGCTAATGCTCCTGCTTTTGTCACTTTAGGCAAAATGTGGGTTTTTGCTGATATGTCCGGTATGCTGGGGGGCAATGATATGAGTAATGGTGGAGTAAACGGTGGTATTGATTTCACTTATCGTCCGGATTCTCTGACTGTGTACTATAAACGTAAATTAGGTACAGAAAAGCCCAATGAGACAGCTAAGATATTGGTATACTTGTGGAAGGGAACTTTTAAATCTAAAATAATTAATTCTCATAGTGGCAATGATGTTACCTATGTAGAGGTGGATGATCAGGATCGGGCTATATTGGGAAAAGAAATTATCCCTGCCGAAACAAAAGGTGATGGTGTCTTGATTGCCAGTACTGAATACACCATTACTAAAGAAACTGAAGGAGACGGTTGGGTACGTCTTTCTATTCCGGTCAACTATGTAGAGGGTGAAAACGGAAAATTGGTTCCTGAAAAGATGAATATAGTATTCTCAGGAGGTAACTATTGGGTACGTGCTGATATCGGTAAAGAAAATACATTGTGGGTAGACGATGCTGCACTTGTTTATAATGCTAAATTGAGTTCGGTAACGTTGGGTGGCGAAGAACTTACGGGATTCGATCCGGATAAGTTTGAATATAACCTGGCTTATAACGAGCACAATAAAGTGATTGTAGCTAAAGCCTTTGGTAAAGATGCAGTGGTAACTGAAGCTACAACAAAGGAAGATGCTAATGAAGTAATAAAGACTCTGACTGTGACTTGTGCTGACAATGCTACTTCTGATGTGAATAAGACGTATGTCTATACGTTGACCTTTAAAGGAAGTTATGTGGGCGATATAACCGCTCCTGCTGATATGTCTCAAGTATATGGTGATGGATTTGAAATACCATTTACATCAACCAATACAGAGGTGCCGTTCACTTATACAATTGGAAGTGACAAAGTGCTGAAGTATGATTCCGAAACGAAGAAATTCTATGCTATTGGTGCAGGTACTACTACTGTAGTGGCACATCAGGAGAAAGAAGGTGCATTACCTGCTGTTTCTGACCCAGTGACGGTGACCATTGAAAAAGCATCATTGACTATGACTTTGAAGGCATGGTGTCAGCGTGGTAAGACGATAAGCTTCAATACTTCTTCGTCAGTAGCTGCCAATGGTACGGACTATGGGGTTGAATTTGAATATGAAGGACTGAAAAATGATGATGGTGAGGGTACGATAGTCGATGTGGTACATAAGATATTTGATACAAAGAATATTTATATATCAAGTGGTGCTGCCGGAAAAGAGGCAACGGATGAGGTTATAGGAAACTATCGTCCCATTGTCTTCTCATTTACCGGTTCAAGTGATCCATTGACAACCGTTTCAACTAATAACTATAATGTAACTTTTGTCAATAATGGTGCCGAAATCCGGAAAACATTCCTGACAGTCTATCCTTATTATGACTTGGATGGTACGAAAGTTAATTTGAACAAGAATGATGCTCAGGGGCTTTTCGTATATGGGTCTGATATTGACTATAGAATTACTTATAGTGGATTTGTATATAAAGAGGATGCTGCTGTGATGGAAGCATTAGGTAATGATACGGTTAATGTAGTATTTGACAAAGCACCTAAAACTGCAGCAGTTGGAGAAGTTGTTCCTCTGACAGTGAAATTCCCTCAAAAGGTATTGGATAATTATGAATTCAAGACTTATACAGGATTGACTGTAAAAGCTTTGAAGGCATATACAGTAGAAAACGCGGAAAAGATAGAGAAAGTATATGGTGATGCTCCTTTTGAAGCTCCTTTTATCGTGAAGAATGATAAGGGTGAATCTGTTGATTATACCATTACTCCTTCAAGTACCAGCCGACTTACTGTGTCTGGTAAAACTTTGACTATTAAATCTGCATATGCATCTACTTATGTAACCATTAAGGTTGCTGCTAATGATGAATATATGGCTCTGTCAAAACGTGTAGACATTCCTATTGCTAAAGCTCCGCTTACAGTTACAGCTAAAGATGTGGCTTTACTTATTGGAAGTCCGGCACCTGAAACCTTTGAGTTGACATACGATGGATTTGTTTACGATGAAGATGTAGCAAAAGCATTTGGTACAAAAGTTCCTGTTGCTGCTCTTGAAAAGGAAATTCTATCTGATGCGAAAGTTGGTGACGAGTTTGCAATTGCTATAACCAAAGGTACAGCTGCCAATTATGAAGTTACTTATGTAAATGGTGTACTGAAGATAACGGCTCCTACCGGAATTGATAACAATTCGCTTTCTGATGTTCGCGTATATAGTGAAAACGGAGCGATTTGTGTAGCTAATAATGAAGCTACTGAAACAATTGAAGTGTATACAACACAAGGTGTGAAGGTTTACGAAGGAACAGATAACGTGATTTCTACTAATATCGATAAAGATGTTATGTATGTGGTACGTGTTGGATCTTATGTAGCTAAAATAGTTGTTAGATAATTGAAATAGCAGCTGGCGCGATAAAAGAGCTGGCTGCTATCTAACTTTGGCACAAGTTATATAGAGTAGTGCGGTGGTTCAAATAGATAAAAGGACTACGCTATTCTATATAACTTGTGTTTTTTGTGTAATACCGTAGTTTTATCTAAAGCAGATAGTGAAAGAAGGTGTTCATTCTAATCCCTTCGATATATGGATAGTTGTTCAAAAAGCAATTATAGACATTGGAGGAAGAAAATCCGGAATAGAATATGTTTGTTGATTTAATATTTTGTTTGTCAGATAGTTATGATCCTATATTTTTAGTCCTATAAGAGTGTACACTTATGTTAGTGTTAAATGTACACTTTTGCCATATAAGGTTGTACATTCTTGTGGTGCTAAAATGTACAATCTTGTAAGGTAAGAATTTGAATGTTAAAAACTTCGTTAACGGTGTTAACGCAATGAGAAGTAATGAACCAAAATAAAAGCTCCCTACAGATTATTTTTCTAAATCTGTAGGGAGCTTTTATTTTAGAGATATTTTGAGTTTATTTTTTTATAAACTTTACCGTAGTATTACCAATCTTTATAAGATACAAACCTCTGGATAGAGTAGATACACTAACTTCTTCTGTATTTAAAACTCCTGATAGGATTTGCATACCAGTGACATTATATATATCATACTTTTGATTTTCTGCACCTTGCACCATTAAAGCATCTATTGAAGGATTATAATAAACTGTAGGTTTATTTATAGTTACGTCTGAGATACCAGTTGCAGTCATTGTTCCTTCAAAATCCACATCAATGAATAATTCAACAGGGAAAATGGTTTCTACATTTAAAGATAATACTATCTTTTTATCAACAATTGTTGATGTATTAAGGTGTACAGTAACTTCACCTACTATGTTCAGCGTCATTTTTAATTCTTTAGGAAGAATAGTAATTACATTTCCTTCTTTCTGTATTTCCACTTCCGGGATTACTATATCTCCTAACTCAAGAACTGTTCCCATGTTAAATGAGAAATTCCTTATTTCTAACGTAACGTGAGAATCGTCTGTTGCCGTGAGGTATACATTTTCTGTACTGGGTTTTCCCATTGTATTTCCATCTTGCGAAACTGTCAGCGTACCGTTGTAAGTTCCTGCTGCTTCCTGACTTACTTGTGCGTAAGCTGATGAGGACATTGTGATTGCTATGAACGCAATAATTGCTGTAAGTAATTTTTTCTTCATAATCTTTTTCTTTTATCGTTTATTCTTTAGAACACATAACCGAAACCAATGTTTCCGTAAATAGGAAACATATTAAATGTAACGGTGTCAAAATCTTTTTTGAAAATAGGTACTACTCCCCAGGTAAGGCTGGCAGTTACATTTAGGTGAGAAAAGGCCCTCCATTGCGCACCTAATTGCATACCACATTGGAAACGTCTTAAATCATCATTAAAGTTGTAGGTAGCAGAACTTACATTTGCTTTTTCTCCTGTCGGATCACCGTCTCTGAGATAACCGTCGTAGGCTTCTCCAAAGAACTCACCTGATAGAACGTAAGAAAACCAGGGGCCTAACTCTAATTCCCAACGCTTACTCACTTTGTAAAGAGCTAAAACAGGGACAGTTAACAGCGATTGTTTAACGGTTGTTGTTACACCTCCTGTCCATTGTCCTTCCATTTCGCCGCCGTCACTGGCAATCATTTTCATGTGATAGTTTTTCACAGTAGCATCCGTTTCCATACCTTTTGTCTCTAAACGGATCCCTGCGCTAACTCCCCACTTATTATCGAACGTTTTTACTACATCTCCTTCTATAGAGAAGGCTGTTGTAGGCTTATAACTATTGATTTTTCTTATTTCAACAGGTAGGGGGATAGGAGATGTCCCACCTATGTTAAATCCGGCTTTTAAACGATATTCAAGTCCTATTGTCAGTGATTTAAGAATATTCTTGTTGCGATCTTCCTGAGCTTGAGCAACAGTAGCTATAATCAGGCACAGAAGTATAAAGGTTATTTTCTTGTTCATTGATAGTTTTAATTAAGATGGTCTTCTATGTTTTCTATGTCTTCGAGTTCAATTGTAGCCTCATCAATGATAAGGGTACTTCCGATAGCACCTCTGAAATATGCTCCTTCCAGACTGGACGAAAATACAATTGCTGTATAATACTTACCTGTTACCAGTTTGGATGGATCAATTTCTTTACGGTATTCAAAAGGTATTGATCGGTATGTGTATTCAGAAGCAGGTTTGGCGTTTTTAATACGGGCGATAGCTATAATGCAAGGATCATCGAACTGTATAGAACCATCCAGAACTTTCCCATCGGTTGGTTCATAAAGAATTGAATACATATCGAATATGTCTTCCTTACCTGGCACTTCTTCTTTTTGTTCATTTCTGAATACTTCTCCGGGAGTATACTTATACCATACATTAAAAGCCTTAGGTTTTTTATTGGGACTGTAAGCGATCGGAAGTCCGAATAATGTTGACTTTAATGCCTCTTCAGGGCCTTGACCTGCCACTGTGGCATCAAAGGAGCCTATGAATAAATTTCCAGCAGCTAACGGCATTCTTACCATATCACCGAACGCACCGGTCGGTTTAGTTTCAAGTTTCACTCCTTTTCCGGAATGACCGGCTTCATAGGAGATAGTTGGATAAATAAGAGGATTAGTGAGTTTTTCTCCTTCGGGAGTAACATAACCAGTCAGGGCATATCCACTGTTAGCTGTTGCCCAAATAAACTGTTTCTGCTCCTGTTCTGAGATTTCATAAAAACCGTGCCATTGTTTACCTCTGGCTCCTTCTATTATTTCCCAATGCTCAAAATTAAAATCCAATTTAATATCAGAAATATCAACATAGACAGTATATTCCTTTTTCCATTGTCTGTCTTCCGATGTTACTATATAAGTTTGTGGATTTGAGAAATCTCTTACTGTTCCGCTGGGTGGTTCAATAGTGGCCCCTTTGGTTAATGTGAATTCAGGAGCAAAGTGCGTGATGTCAATGGTTGATTGCGCCATGATTATTACCGTATTATTAGTAATAATTGGCTGCATTTTCAACACTGAGGGATCGGAAACTGTACAAGATTCGATATCAGCTTCAGTGTTAGCCGCTTCTTCACGTATGCAAGAGCTAAAACTTAGACAAATGCACAGACTTATTATTATAGTTCTAAATCTCATTCCGTTAAATTGTTGATTATAAATTTATAATATAGAATATTTTGAGAAAACTTTGGCGCAAAGTTAAGTTTAAAATTTCATTTATCAAATCTTGCTTTCCTTTTTTATGTTCTTTTTGTACTATTCCTTAAAATAATGCCTGTGAGTCGGATTAAATGTAGGTCTATTCTTTTGATTTTGTAGTCTAATCCTAAAGTAACTTCGAATTTATTATAGTAAATGATCGGGGATAATATATATGCATACTAAAAAGATATATAGGCACAAAAGATATAAAATATTATATATGCGAATCAGCAGTTCGATATTTGGTCTAAACCTGTACAGAATGAACTAAAGGGATTGCTGATAGTTTATCCGCAA
>NZ_CAXSVC010000021.1:0-110405 GCF_964240755.1 Bacteroides sp. HPS0048
AGTAAAACAATCAAGAAACTGTGAAGGAAAACAGTAGATATTAACCAAAATGTGTAAAGTGAATACAGGCATAGTCATGTCTTTTTCAACTAAATTGAAGAAGAACCACTTTTGTATGATAAAAGTACGTACTTTATGTATACAAAAGTGTACACTTTTGCATGTGTAAAATCTATAGTTAAAGAATAGTGTTAATTGTGTTAATGAAAAATAGATGATAAAGCTATATTTTATTGATCGTTTTGTGACCAGCTAACATCGGTAGATTCAATTTTTTTCATTTCTGAATTAAATAGTAGTGTTTTTAGAAGATTATTTTTATCTTTGTCTGTTGTTTCTTACTATTTATATATTATGATAGGGTACGTATGACTAAGAATTATAACGATTTAGGAGTTGAATTCAAGTATCTGATAGTAAATGATATGGATCGCAAGTTCGGTTTGTGGGTCAATACTGTGGGTTTTCAGTCTATTTTGCCGGACTCCCCTTATCCATTGAAAAATCATCCTTCCGGTTATTTTTTTAATACCAGCAAAGGTCGTATTCTGCGCGAATATCAAATAGTATATATAACGAAAGGACGAGGCTTATTTACTTCGGAAACAACCCCCGAAAAGCAAGTTTGTAAAGGACGGTTAATGGTGCTTTTCCCGGGACAATGGCATACGTATCACCCTTATCAGCAAACCGGCTGGAATGAATATTATATTGGTTTTGAAGGCCCGGTAGTTAATAATTTGTTCGGAGAGGGCTTCTTATCTAAAGACAATCAAGTTCTTGAAGTTGGATTAAATGAAGAGTTGGTTTCGCTCTTCTCCCGTGCATTGGAGATTGCAGAGCAGGATAAGATTTCAGCTCAGCAATATCTTTCGGGTATTGTAATGCATATGCTTGGGATGATTCTTTCTATTTCGAAGAATAAGATTTTTGAGGTAGGAGATGTAGACCAGAAGATTGAACAAGCTAAAATTATTATGAATGAAAATGTCTTTAAGGATATTGATCCGGAGGAATTAGCAATGAAACTGAATATTAGTTATTCGTGGTTCCGCAAGGTGTTTAAAGACTATACGGGCTATGCTCCGGCAAAATACTTCCAGGAATTGAAATTACGCAAAGCAAAACAACTGCTGGTGGGGACCTCCCAATCAGTTAAAGAAATTTCTTTTATGCTCGATTACAAATCTACTGAGCATTTTTTCTCATTATTCAAAAAACGTACAGGTTTTACTCCGTTGGAATATCGCTCTTTTGGACGCGAAACGGATGTTTCAGAAGAAGAAATCGATTAAATCAAAAAGGACAGTTGAAAATCAGAATGATTATTAACTGTCTCTTTTTCTGCTGTTTTATGGCTTAAAAAGCGCATATTTTCTTAAGGAAAATCAAAAATGAAAGTGTTTCTGTCAAAAGTTGCATATCTGTAGATTATAAGACCCCTTATATTTGCAGACACAAAATCTGTGTTCGATAACGGAGCATGCTTTGTTAAACTTGAATTTATTTATTATCAAATTATATATTAATAATCTATGAGAATCTTACGCAAAAACCTCTGCTTATTGATGCTTCTGTTAATAAGCTGCCCTCTAAGCATTTTTGCTCAGAACAAGACAATTACCGGTACGGTTCGCGATGCGATGGACGTGGTGATTGGTGCTTCTGTAACTGTGAAAGGCAACAACTCTGTCGGTACGATTACCGATATTGATGGTAATTTTAAACTCTCGGTACCCGCTTCTGCCAAGGAGTTGGTTGTTTCATTTGTAGGCTATGACAATCAGACTGTATTAATCGGCAGTAAAACTCACTTTGATATTACATTAAAAGAATCCAGTGTGATGCTGGACGAAGTAGTGGCTATCGGTTATGCGAAAGTAAAACGTAGAGATCTTACAGGAGCTACCTCTTCTGTTTCGGCAGGGGAATTGGCAGCTGTACCTGTAATGACTGCAGCGCAAGCCTTGCAAGGTAAAGCAGCCGGTGTGAATATCGTGACTGCCGGTGGTGCACCGGGTGCAAAAGTGGAAGTGACGGTGCGTGGTGGTACCTCTATTACGCAAAGTACCAAACCTCTTTATATTGTAGATGGATTTGAGATGGAAGATGCACTAACAAACATTGACATTAATGATATTGAGAATATCGATATCTTGAAAGATGCTTCTTCTACGGCTATTTATGGGGCGCGGGGTTCAAACGGTATTATTCTGATTACTACAAAATCGGGGAAGAAAGGCAAAACACAGGTGACTTATAATACTTATTTCTCGTTTGACAAACTTTCCAAGAAACTGGATATGATGTCTAATGCTGAGCAGTTTACAAAATATCAGTATGAGTTGGCAGCACTTCAGGGTGGATTGGCTAACTACAGTAATGTTTTCGATAATAGTTTAGGTGTGGATGCTCCTGATTTTTACACCGGTGCTTATGGTCGTATTGCTGATCGCTATGCCGGAGTTTCTACTCTCGACTGGCAGGATGAGGTTTTTGGTGGCTCTGCCCTGACTCAGTCTCATAATGTAAATGTGACTGCCGGTACAGAGAAAACTCAAGTAATGTTGAGTTACAACTTCAACGGACAGGATGGTTTGCTGGCTAATCATGGTATGAAGAAAAGCGCTTTTCGTGCTAAAGTCAATTCAGAACTTTATAAAGGTGTACGTGTGGATGTGAACACGATGTTTTCTAACAATTCAGTTGATGGTGGCGGTGCTTACTCGGGTATGAAGAATGTATTGCTTCAACCCATTATTGGTGGTACGCTTTTTACTCAGGATGAATTGCTACATACACAGACTTATCCGGACTTTTCTGCCTTGGATTCCAGCTTCGATACAGCCAATCCGCTTGTACAAAACGAGGCTTCCACTTCTAACAAACGTTCTCGTATTTATACGGTCAATGCAGGTCTTGAAATTGATATTCTGAAATACTTTACCTGGCGTACAGCCGGTAGTTATACCTGGACAAATTCCAAGTCTACTTCTTTTGCTGATGAAAACTCTACTTCCTATCTGATGGATCAGAACACGGGTATGAATGGTAGCATTGAAAACAAAGAATCTTATAAATGGCAAATCACCAATACGCTGAATTATAATCAGACATTTGCCAAAAAACATAAGGTAAATGTATTGTTGGGACATGAAGTCACTTATTCTGAATCTGAAGGAAATAAAATGGAACTTACTAAGTTCCCTTATCCTAATATCTTTGGGTTGGATAAGATTGATAATGCTACCGTAAAATCAAAATCGGTAAGCCATTCGCGTAATGGGATTGTTTCTGCTTTCGCACGTGTAAATTACTCCTTTGATGAGCGTTATTTGTTGACTGGTACGGTTCGTGGTGACGGTTCTTCCAGATTTGCAAAAGGTAACAAATGGGGTATTTTTCCTTCGGTATCCGGTGCATGGCGTATTTCGGAAGAAGGCTTCTGGAAAGATAATAAAGTGGCAGATGTTGTCAATAGCTTTAAGTTACGTGTAGGTTACGGTACAACGGGTAACTGTAACATTAGCGATTACATGTATGTCACTTCTTTTAAAGAGTCTGATTATCCGATGAATAATACGGTAGGCTCTCCTGTTTATATTGTAGATGAAACTTTAGGAAATAAGAAATTGAAATGGGAGACTATGCGTTCTACTAATATTGGTTTGGACTTATCTTTCTTCAATAGTCGCTTGAATATTACTGCTGAATGGTATAACAACCAAGTAGACAACCTGTTGTTGAAGAGTGTGATTCCTTCTTCAACCGGTTATAAGAATCAATTCCAAAACATTGGTAAGATACGTAACCGCGGTTGGGAAGTTTCAATCAATACGGTGAATATACAGACCAAAGATTTCCGTTGGACCAGTGATTTGAACCTGGCTTTCAACCGCTCGAAGGTTCTTTCTTTGGAGAACGGGATCGAGAGCAAGACTTTCTCTGTCGGCAGTAACCGTTCGGGTATGGTGAACTATTATGCAAAAGTAGGTGAAAGTTTAGGCGATATGTATGGCTATATTTATGAAGGTGTGTATACAACGGATGATTTTGTTCAGGGTACAGACGGTAAATTGGCGCTGAAAGATGGTGTTGTCAGACCTGAAAAGGGAACACCGCAACCGGGTGATATTAAGTTTGCTGCGAATGGTGTGGATAAAGACGGCAACCCTCAGTTCACTAAAAAAGAGACTAAGATTGGTAATGGTACTCCTGACTGTATTGGAGGATTCAATAATACCTTTAGTTATCACGGATTTGATTTGAGCGTTTTCATGAAATTCTCTATTGGTAATGATGTTTACAATGCCACCAAACACAGTATGAGCCCTTATGCTGCTTTCCAGAATGTACCTACTGAATTTGGCGATCACTACTATCGCATGATCGATCCGCAGACCGGCAAACAGGCTACTACTTTGGAGCGTTATAAAGAACTGAATCCGAATGAGGCTTCTGCCACATGGAATCTGAGTAAAACAAATTCCGGTTATATCACTTATCCTTCTTCATATTATGTGGAAGATGGTTCTTACCTGCGTATTGCACAAGTGACACTGGGCTATACATTGCCCAAAGTATGGCTGAAGAAGTTTATGATTTCTAATGCACGTCTTTATTTCACAGCCAATAATTTGGCAACGATTACCGGTTACTCCGGTTATGACCCTGAGGTTTCTGCTGGCAATGACCAGGTTGTTTGTACACCGGGATATGACAGTTCTACTTATCCGCGTTCAAGAAGTTACGTCATTGGTCTTAACTTAACATTCTAAACTTAAGCATTATGAAAAAGAGATTATTCAATACAAAAAAGAAATTAGTCATTTTGTCTGTAATGGCACTTTCCATGGGAATGACGTCATGTGCAGACTGGCTCGAAATGCCTTCTTATACATCAGCCGATTCTGAAACAGTATTTAAAAATGAGGAAGCTGCCGAATTATTCGTGACAGGTTGTTATCGGGGGATTATTCCTACCGAAATGGTCTATCAGTTGATGGCAGGTGAAACTGTAACTCACTCCAGTGAGGACGGTACTACTAACAACGGAAAATACAATATTTGTAACTGGTTTTATGATTCAACCTCTCCTTATACCGTAACTACGCTTTACAATGAAGAGTACGGTGCTATTGAGGCAACTAATATTGCCATCAAGAATCTGAATATGATGCCGGAGACTACCAAGCGTAACTCTTTGTTGGGTGAAGCTCTTGCACTGCGTGCTTTTGCCTATCTTAATCTGATTAGCATTTATGGTGATGTTCCTGCAAACTGGCAACCTCTGGAAGATATGGATCCGGATGATGAATCGACTTTCTATCCTAAACGTACGTCTCGTGATGTCATTTATGACCGTATCGTTTCAGACTTGCAGACTGCTGCAAATTATATGCCCTGGTTCGAAGAAAGTGGTTTTGCTACTACCGAACGTTTAACCAAACAGAGCACTTTGGCACTGTTGGCACGTGTGGCTCTTTATGCCGGAGGTTATTCATTGCGTTGGAATCTTGAAACGAATGATCCGGCTACATTGAAAGTTTCCCGTCGTAGTGATGAAGCTCGTGTACGTGAACTTTATCAGATAGCCGACAAAGCTTGTAGCGATATCATAGAGCATGGACAGAACTCACTGGTTCAGGCAGAAGGTGGAATGAGTGGCTTTCAGAATTTATGGTATAATTATTGTCAGCGTAAATTCACCAGTTTGAATAAAGAGATTCTTTGGAGTTTGGCACAGTATGGAGCAACGACGAACTCAAAGTTTGGTTTGTATGCACATCCGGGTACCAGAGGTGGTACGTATGGTTCCCGTAAGGCGATGCAATTCATTTTGCCTACTTACTATTTGTCTTTTGAAGAAGGTGATACACGCCGGGATGTGACTTGTACTTCTTACAGTATTTATTTTCTGGAAGGTGGTGCCAGCAATGATACCTGGGTGGACGTAGGTACTACTTATTCATGTATCATGTCGGGTAAATTCCGTATCCCCTGGTGTGTGGCACCCGAATCTGATGCAAACAAACGTAATGTAAATATTCCTATCATACGTTACTCTGATGTATTGCTGATGTATGCCGAAGCTCAGAACTACTTGAATGGTGCTCCGACTCAGCCAGCTAAGGATGCTTTAAAAGAGATTCGTGATCGTGCCGGTGTAGGGTCGTTACCAATACCTACTGATCCGCAGGAATTTGAGGATGCTTTGGCTCAGGAACGTAAATGGGAATTTGGCGGAGAACTTTCACTACGTACAGATTTGATCCGTATGGGACGTATTGCCAAAGAATTGGCAGCAACAAAACAAGCGATGAAAGACCTTTCTGATCGTAAGAACAAATATGCAGATGTGCCGGTATATCGTTTGTATAAGTTCCATAAAGATGCACAGACTTATGGCGATACTTTCCTGGCAATTGATTATATTGAATTGACCGATGATAACGAAATTGCAGTAGCAAAAGCTGTGCCTACCAATAAAGCTGAATATGATGTATTCCAGACTAAACTGGCTGAAATTGTTCGTGCACACGGTATTGCAGTAAATGCAGGCGATAAATGGTACCCGGTTAATATGTTTGAAGCCTATACCAGCACGTTCAATGGTAATGCTCGTAAGGCTGTAGGCTTTGGCAAAGGCTTCAATGCACTGCAAATTGGTAAGATCATTTATCAGAAACCTACAGGCTCTGCAGAAAACGGTGGTAAATATCCCGACTGGATTGAAGCTGCTGACGGTAGTGACGGTCTTTACTATGGCTATAAGGAAAACTGTTCAGAATTGTTGCCTTTTGCAGCTAAGTCTGCCGGTCACCCACTGGTTGACAATCCGAATCTGACACAACATCCCGGATATAAATAATCAATTCTTTCTTTTGTGATTTAAGTTCACAATAAATCAGATCCTCTGTCGCTAATCTATTTCGGTGGCAGAGGATTTTTTTCTCCGATAGATTCTTTATAGGTGTCTTTTGGGGGGCAGTAAAGCAAATCTCTTAGTCTTTCTGCCAATCTGTACAGAGAAAAATCCTATAGAAACCTTTATCTTTGTACTCATCAACATCCTGAATTTTTATCAACTATATTAAATACCATGAAAAAACTGTTTTATTCTTTGCTTGCATTGACATTGGTAAGCTGCGGCTCGAAGAAGCAAACGCCCATTGACCGTGAGGCACTTGTTAATCGCAATTCTCCTCAGGTAACAGCTTTTGATTCTCTTGCATCCCTGTCAGTTGGAAACGGTGAATTTGCATATACTGTAGATGCTACCGGTTTGCAGACATATCCGGAGCTCTATACAAAAGGTGTACCTTTAGGTACACAAAGCCAATGGGGGTGGCATGAGTTTACCAATCCGGAAGCTTATAAACATGAAGAAACCCTGAAAGATTATGATTTTGGCCGTGGCCGCATGGAACCTTATTCCGTACAGTTCAATGAAGCAGGACGTCAGAAAGAAGCTGCCAACTGGTTTCGTGTGAATCCACATCGTCTTCATTTAGGGATGGTAGGTTTTGATTTTGGACGCGACTCTTCCTCACTTTCGCAGATTACAGATGTGAAACAGACACTTGATCTCTGGAAAGGAGCTGTCAATAGTAACTTCAAGTTAAATGGGACTCCCGTTGAAGTACAAACGGTTTGTCACCCCGAAGCAGATATGCTGGCAGCCGTTGTTCGTTCTGCTGCACATCCGGCTGTGAACTTCCGTTTTCCGTATCCGACAGGCGGACATTGTGATGATGCCTGTCAGTGGGATGCTAATGATAGACATTCTACCACTATTGTTAGTCAAGACGGGCAACAGGTTGTGCTGAAGCGGACGCTGGATGCTACTACTTATTATGTTACGATTCGCTGGGAAGGTAAAGCTCTCTTTGGCGAAAAGGATAAAAATTACTTTGTGCTTACTCCCGAAGAAGATACATTGGCTTTTACTTGTGCTTTCACACCGGAAGGAGCCTCTACGGAGACTGCAACTGCAGTACAAACCGAACAAAAGGCTGCTGAATATTGGACTGCTTTCTGGAAAAATGGTGCGGCAGTTGACTTTTCTGCCTGTACGGATACCCGTGCCAAGGAATTGGAACGCCGTGTGGTATTGAGTCAATATCTTCTTGCTATCCAATGTGCCGGAACAACCCCTCCACAAGAGACTGGGCTGACTTACAACTCCTGGTTTGGCAAGTTTCATCTCGAAATGATTTGGTGGCATCAGGCTCAGTTTGCATTGTGGAACCGTGCAGAATTGCTTGATCGTACATTGGGTTGGTATGAAACAGTAGAACCTGTTGCCCGTGAAATAGCTCGTAGACAAGGTTTCGATGGAGTACGCTGGATGAAGATGACCGATCCGAGTGGGACAGAAGCACCGTCTAAGGTGGGTAGTTTCCTGATTTGGCAACAACCGCACTTTATTTATCTGGCCGAATTATTGTATCGTAATCATCCGTCGGATGAAGTGATAAAGAAGTACAATCGACTCGTACAGGAGACTGCTCAGTTTATGTATTCCTTTGCTACATATGATGAATTGGAAGGCCGTTTTGTATTGAAAGGAGCCATTCCGGCACAAGAAACGCTTCGGGCTGCCGAAACTGTAAATCCTCCTTTTGAGTTATCATATTGGCATTTTGCCATGGAGACAGCGCAGAAATGGCGTGAACGTGCCGGCGAAAAACGTAATTTAGAGTGGGATGAAATGATTGATAAACTTTCTCCATTGGCCTATAATGAAGATAAGTTGTATTTGGCTGCCGAAACAGCAACTGATACTTACAAAGATATTCGTTTTACTTCCGACCACATGGCGGTGCTGGGTGCTGTGGGTATTTTGCCGATGAATAAGCTGATTCGCGATGACTATATGAAAAATACTCTGCACTGGATATGGGACAACTGGAACTGGGGTAAGACCTGGGGATGGGACTATCCTATGACGGCTATGAATGCTGCCCGTCTGGGTGAACCGGAAAAAGCAGTAGGTGCTTTACTGATGGATAAACGTACCAATACGTATTTGGTAAATGGACACAATTATCAGGATGGCCGTTTGCGGGTTTATCTGCCGGGAAATGGTGGCTTGTTGACCGCAGTGGCTATGATGTGTGCCGGTTGGGATGGTTGTCAGACGGAGAATCCGGGCTTCCCGAAGGACGGAACGTGGAATGTACGTTGGGAAGGACTGAAGCCGATGCCGTAGAAATAGTGATGAGTGATTAGTGATAAGTGATTAGTGCCGTGCGGGATGACAGCGCAGCCTACTAACCACTTATCACTAACCACTTATCACTAATCACTCATTAACAATCACTAATCACTACTCACTTATCACTACTCACTAATCACTACTTTCATGCTTCGATACTTATCTTTTATGTTGTTAGCCTTTTTCGGTTTGTCGTTTGGTTGTGTTATGGCACAGGGGACGGTGAAACGAATAGGCGACTTTATTGAATCAACTTCTTATAATGATCATAAGCGTGGGGCTGCCCGTAGTCTGCAGTACCGTCCCGAAGGGGACGATTTTGTTTGTGTGAACGGTAAGAATCGTTATACTCGCGCACTTTATGGTAGCTCTTCTGCTTTTCGCTTGGAAACAAGTGACCGTCCTGTGTTTGCTACCTATGATAAGCGAAATAGTAAAAACATCCGTTTCAGACTTTCTATACCTGCTGATTACTCAGTGATGCTGGATTCTGTGGCTTATTGTGAGGCACGTTACACACCTGGACGCCGGACATATCATCTTACAGATCCGAATTGGGGGAAAGGAGAACTTCGTATTTCTGCCTTGGCTTTGCCGGAGGCTGATGGAGCTATCTGGAAGATAGAACCTTCGGGGTTTTCTTCCGGTGCTGTGCTTACTGCCATTATTTCTGAAATAAAAGCACGGCGATTGAATCGTAATGGGGACATGGGAGCCGATCCGGCAGATAGCTTTGAGGCACCTGCCGATCCTCAACAGATGCAGTGTCATGATATCCGTTTGAAAAATGGCACGAGTTATTTATTATTTGAAGACTTTTCTCTGCAACTACTGGATAAGAAAGAGGGCCATCGCTTGTATGATGCCGCCGAACAGGCACGTGCTACGCTGGCTTCCCGTGTTCATGTGGAAACACCTGATGTCTATCTTAATACATTGGGAGGAGCGCTTGCCGTAGCTGCCGATGGTATCTGGGATGGTGAAGTATGGCTACATGGTGCCGTGGGATGGCGTATGCCACTTAGTGGCTGGCGTGCTGCTTATACCGGAGACGCGCTTGGCTGGCATGATCGTGCCCGGACGCACTTCGATGCGTATGCTGCCAGTCAGGTAACTGAAGTCCCGAATACGATCCCTCATCCGGCTCAGGATTCTGTACTGAATCTGGCACGGTCTGAAAAGCGTTGGGGAACCCCTCAATATAGTAATGGATATATTTGCCGTAATCCCCGCAAGAACGATCAGATGCATCACTATGACATGAATCTTTGCTATATTGATGAACTCCTCTGGCACTTTAACTGGACAGGGGATGTTGCATATGCCCGTCAGATGTGGCCGGTACTTGTTCGTCATCTGGCGTGGGAAAAACTGAATTACGATCCCGATAATGACGGGCTTTATGATGCATATGCCTGTATTTGGGCCAGCGATGCGCTGTATTATAATAGTGGTGCTGTCACTCATTCATCAGCCTACAATTACAGGGCTAATAAACTGGCTGCCCTTATTGCAGAGAAGATAGGAGAGAATCCTGCACCTTACCGTGCCGAAGCAGAGAAAATACTGAAAGCCCTCAATGACCGCCTCTGGTTATCTGATAAAGGTCATTGGGCCGAATATCAGGATTTCATGGGACATCGCCGTTTGCATGAATCTGCGGGGGTATGGACCATCTATCATGCACTCGACAGTGAGGTGGCGGATCCTTTTCAGGCCTATCAGGCGACACGTTATGTAGATACGGAAATCCCTCATATACCGGTTCGTGGCGAAGGATTGAACGACGAAGGGTATGCAACGGTTTCGACCACGAATTGGTTGCCTTATTCATGGAGTATTAACAATGTGGCTTTTGCTGAGGTAATGCATACAGCATTGGCTTATTTTCAAGCGGGTCGTGCCGAAGCGGGATATAAACTGATGAAGAGTTCCGTACTTGATGGTATGTATCTGGGAGATAGCCCCGGCAATTTCGGACAGATCAGCTTTTATGATGCTGCACGTGGAGAGTGTTACCGCGATTTCGGTGATCCGATTGGAGTTGCTTCCCGCTTGCTGGTTCAAGGCTTGTTTGGCATCTTGCCCGATGCAATGAACGGGCGGATTTTGATCCGTCCCGGTTTTCCTATGGATTGGGAGAAGGCAGCTCTCTCTACTCCGGATATTGCTTATAGCTTCCGGCGTAAAGGGATGAAGGATACTTATAAGATTGAACAACATTTTACAATCCCGTTGGCGATCACTTTACAGGTAAATGCCCTTCGGGAAAATATAGAATCGGTGAAGGTGAATGGACAATCTGCTAAATGGGAATTTATAGAATCAGCTTCCGGGCATCCGGTGATAGCTGTGATGGCTCCTGTCATTGTTCGGAATGCAGTCATTGAGATTGTTTGGGGAGGAGATGCGCTTTGTTCTGTTTTCGAAGGTGGGTCAGAACTGCTTCCCAACCAGGACTTGTCTTTACCTGCCTTGAAAGGAGTTGTTTTGAATAAACTATATGATCCGCAGGGAGTGTTTACAACTTCTTCAATTGATAAGAGCGTATTGAAAGGAAAAGTATCCGGTCAGTCGGGACATCATACATTCTTTGTACATGTACAACAAGGGCAAATGCAATGGTGGCAACCTGTCGATGTGAATATAAAGCAAGAGGATGTATCGGTTATGCCTTCATTTACCCGGGTGAAGACCGCTGTTTGTGAACCGGTTAACATGGAGATGGTATTCAATGCATCGGTTACGGATATATATCGGAATGAATATCTTTCTCCGCGTTCTCCTTATACAACCTTACAGCTTCCCAAACAGGGAATAGGTGAGTGGTGCCATCCTACACTGACTGCTGATATTGATGACTCAGGGATACGGGCTCAGGTTCGTAGCGGATTGTTATCTACCAGTTTGGGTGTTCCTTTTCGTACCCCTGCCGAAGGAAAGAATATCGCCTTTACCTCTTTATGGGACAATTATCCTGATAGTCTGACTATACCGCTCACCGGGAAAGCATCCCATGCCTATCTGCTGTTGGCAGGAAGTACCAATCATATGCAGTGCCACATTGCCAATGGGGTTATTCGTGTACATTATGCAGATGGCACTTCAGAAGTGTTGGAACTTATAAATCCGGACAACTGGTGTCCTATCGAACAGGACTTCTATGTAGACGGGATTGCTTTTTGTCTTCAAACGCCTCGTCCGTATCGTTTGCATTTCAAATCGGGACTGGTTAGTAATAATCTTGAAAAGGACTTGAATATTGCAGGGGTTTACGGCCGGCCTATCGACGGAGGTGCCGGAGTACTACTTGATATGTTGCTCGATCCGCATAAAGAGCTAAAGAGCCTGACGCTGGAGACGTTGTCAAACGATGTTGTCATCGGAATAATGGGAATCACCTTACAAAAATAAAATGAAATTATGAACCGTATTGTATTAAATGAAACATCCTATTTCGGAGCCGGCTGCCGTAGTGTAATTGCTGTAGAGGCTGCCCGTCGTGGATTCAGGAAAGCTTTCTTTGTCACAGACAAAGATCTTATTAAATTTGGGGTGGCTGCTGAGGTTATCAAAGTGTTTGAAGTTAATAACATTCCTTATGAACTCTACAGTGACGTTAAAGCAAACCCGACTATTGCCAATGTACAGAATGGTGTGAAGGCTTATAAGGCTTCCGGAGCCGACTTTATTGTAGCTCTGGGTGGTGGCTCTTCTATAGATACTGCTAAAGGTATTGGTATTGTGGTGAATAATCCGGAGTTTGCCGATGTGAAATCTCTGGAAGGTGTTGCCGACACAAAACACAAGGCTGTGCCTACCTTTGCATTGCCTACTACTGCCGGAACGGCTGCTGAGGTAACCATCAATTATGTGATTATCGATGAAGAAGCTAAGAAGAAGATGGTATGTGTTGATCCTAATGACATTCCCGCTGTTGCCATTGTTGACCCGGAATTGATGTACTCTATGCCGAAGGGGTTGACAGCTGCTACCGGAATGGATGCATTGACTCATGCTATTGAAAGCTTTATTACTCCGGGAGCCTGGGCAATGAGTGATATGTTCGAGCTGAAAGCTATTGAAATGATTGCTCAGAATCTGAAAGCTGCCGTAGATAACGGAAAAGATACTGCCGCCCGCGAAGCTATGTCGCAGGCACAATATATTGCCGGTATGGGATTTTCTAATGTAGGTCTGGGCATTGTTCACTCTATGGCTCATCCGTTAGGCGCTTTTTATGACACTCCGCATGGTGTAGCCAATGCTTTGCTTTTGCCTTATGTAATGGAATATAATGCTGAATCTCCGGCTGCATCAAAATATATCCGGATTGCAGAAGCGATGGGGGTAGATACGGAAGGTATGACCGAAGCGGAGGGCGTAAAAGCTGCTATTGAAGCTGTAAAAGCCCTTTCTCTGAGTATCAATATCCCTCAGAAATTGCATGAAATCAATGTGAAGGAAGAAGATATCCCGGCTTTAGCCGTAGCGGCTTTTAATGATGTATGTACGGGGGGGAATCCACGTCCTACTTCTGTAGAAGATATTGAAGCACTCTATCGCAAAGCATTTTAAAGTTGATTGTTGGTTTAGTACGGACATCCGGATATGCACATATGCATGTTCGGATGTTTTGTTTTGTGAAGCGAAGGTAACTGCTTTTGATAGCCATCCCAATGTACTTCTGATAATTTTTCCTAAAAACAGATAAGCCACTCATAAAGAGTGGCTTATCTACTAATTAGTCGGAATGAGGCGACTCGAACGCCCGACCCCTACGTCCCGAACGTAGTGCGCTACCAACTGCGCTACATTCCGCTGCTTTAAGTGGTGCCACCAGGAATCGAACCTTTTGATTTGGCTTATCCTAATTCCCTAATTGACAGCATCTTTTAGCTTTATATCTTATGAAAACCATCGAATTAGCTTTACACTAAATTCATCGCTTTTCTTTATCAATTCGACAATCATTATCTTTTTGACGATGCAAAGATAGATAGAAGGTTCGATTTCTACAAATATTTTCATCATTTTTTATACTAATTGTCAATAAAGAAATAGAGTAAACAATCCTTCTATGTCTTTCGCATAATTTCGTTCAATCATAAACAGATTACAAAACTAAGAGAATAAAGTTTCTATTCTTTTTCTTGCTTTGGCAAAGCATGCCAATGTCAGTTTTCCTATATTTTTGACAATGAATATCATGTACGCTTGCTTTTGTCAAGCCAAAGGAGTAAATAACATCACTCAACTCACACACGGCATGTAACTTATAACCCTAATAATAACCCTCTTGTAATGTACAATGTCCAATCGATGGAGTTTTTTCTATATTTTTGTGCCCATAGACATCGTCTGGCACGAACTGAACGACAGATTTCTATCGATTTTGAATCTACACAGAAGTGGTCTTCACTACCATTCATAGTTTCTGTTATCTTTTTACGAATGGCAGCATCAAGAGAGGCTGTGAATTTTCGTATTGCCTACAGGATATCAAGTGCAGAATCTCTGATTGATACTCTCTTAACTCAACAAATAAAAGGGATTCGCTGTCAATGCCAATGGATTCAGAAGCTATATTGAGAGCAAACACTTCCAAGTTAGAAAATCTATCGCCCCCGCATCGAGATCGATAGATTTGATTCAAATGATAAAAAACATGTGTCAGCAATAAAATCTTTCAAAAACTTGATTTTCTTAATGATTCATTATATATTTGAATACTTAAATTCATAAATACAACACTATTTATCAAATAATTTCTATGGAAGAAAAAGAATCAGGAACAATTGTTAAGAAAGTGTACCAAGAGGTGAAAATTGAAGCAAAGAATTCTCCAAAAGGTTCCTATGCAGCAGGATGTCCAAGTAATTATGGTGATCCTGATGGTGAAAATTGTTACATTTGTGATTATGGAGGTTGATTAATTAATCAAAAATCTTAAGGTCGATGTGCTATTTATGTGCACATCGGCTTTTGTTATTGTAAATACCAAACAAAGTAACTATGTTAGTTAGGCAAAGCAAAAATACATTTATAAGATTCTTTGATAATAAAGGATATATAACAAATCAAATGACCAGAAAAGATCGATTGTATAACGAAACTGGTGCTGATTTCTTAAGAATGATTTCACGTGAAGCAAAAGAAGTTGATGAGATAATCGAACATCTTTCTCAAATATATGATGACAGTGTTACGAAAGAAAAACTCAGAAACGATTTCTTGAAGTTTATACTTGATCTAGAAAAACATTTATTTCTAATTACTGGTTTAACAGCGGTAGAATGTGACAGCAAAGATATTGAGTTTTCATATTCTCTAGGTAATATGAAAAATAAAGTGAGTGATTTTACCCAAGTTACCGAGGATGAGGTTCCAGAAACAACTCAAGATTATATACTTGCTGCTGATAAAAAGAAGCCGCATCTTAAATCAATACAGTTTGAATTAACAAGTCGATGTAATGAACGATGTATACATTGCTATATTCCTAACGCTAAAAAAAATAATGGAAGTGATATGACATATGAACAAGCATGTCATATCATTGACCAATTTTCTGATATGGGTGGGCTACACGTAACATTAAGTGGAGGAGAAGTCTTTTTGCATAAAGATATTATAAGAATATTACAGTATTGTAGAAAAAAAGACCTTCAAATTTGTATACTCTCAAATCTTGTGGCATTAAAAGATGTACAAATTCCTTTCATAAAAGCTGCAAATGTTTCATATATACAAGCATCTTTGTATAGCATGAATCCTGAAATTCATGATAAAATTACAACTTTAAAAGGTTCACATAAGAAAACAAGAGAGGCCATTGAAAAACTTGTTGCTGCTGACATTCCAGTTCAAATATCCTGTCCATTGATGAAAGCAAATAAAGATGGATACAAGGAAATCTTAAAATATGCTCACTCTCTACAAATAAAGGCTTTCACTGACTATATAATGATGGCTGAAGCTGATTTTAATACTAAAAATCTTCAAAACAGACTTTCCATCAAAGAAACAGAACAGGTTATTAGAGATATCATAGAATTTGATATTGATTACTCAGAATGGGTAAAAAAACAACGTCCTTATCTTGAAAACTTAGATATTGAGAAATATGCTAAACAACCTTTATGTGGCGTTGGTTTAAATAGTTTTTGCATTGCTGAGAATGGAGACATTTATCCTTGTCCCGGATGGCAATCTATGATTATTGGTAATGTAAACCAACAGCCTTTAAAACAAATTTGGAATGAATCTGAAGCCTTTTCAAAATTAAGGAATATCACACATGGCGATTTTCCACAATGCTTAAAATGTGAAGCAAGGAATTATTGTTCTATGTGTATTCAACGAAATTTCAATGAAAACAATGGTGATATGTTTAAAATAAGCAAACACTTCTGTGAAGTTGCATTCCTTACCAAAAGACTACATAAAGAGTACAAAGAGCGGTTTCAATGAATGGTTCTATAATTTATACAGGTGCTTTATCGGATGCTTATAGAAGATAGGATATATCTTGAAAAAACTCATATAACTTTTTCACTATCTATTTTTCTGCATACAATTGAGAAGCTGTTTTGAAATCATTGAATATGATATCTTATTAGGAGGCACATTTACTGAATATCCCAATAATAGACTGTAGTCCATTAGCCAATGTATTGAAACGAAGGGAAAATAAAAACAGATAAAATCTATATAAATACTGATTATCAATGTATTATTAACTAATGATGATTTCTGTTGTATTCCTTAAAAATCTCTATTATTCGACATTTTTGTTACCTAAAACGATACTTATATCCGGATTATTTGTTACCTTTGTATATGGATATAAATCATTGATATACAATGGGAAGAAAAAAGAAATCATTAATAGAGAAATCTCCGTTCAAGTTACGTCACCGTAAACTGGCGGACGGACGTTTATCCCTGTTTCTTGACCGTAGTGTAGACGGCGGGCATGAGTACGAGTTTCTGCAACTCTACCTCATGCCGGAAACATCTGCCAAAGCAAGGCGGCAAAATGCGCAGACACTCCGCAAGGCGGAAGATATTCAGCGAGAACGGACAGAAGCCCTGCTCAATGCGAAGGTGGGAACAGTACCGGAAAGCAAATCTTCCGATATGCTGCTGTCCGACTGGATGACCATTGTCCGCAAGAACCACGAACACCGGGAAGCACGCGACCTGAACGGAATCGACAACGCCCGTAAAAACTTGCTGAAATTCCGTGCAGATGTCAGGCTCTGTGATGTGGACAGACAGTTTTACATTGATTATATCGACTGGCTTCGTTCTTCCTGCAAGACCGCATGGGGAAAACAGATTACTCCCAAGACGGCTCATTCCTATTATACCACTTTGCGTACCGCTTTGAACGAGGCTGTACGTGAGAGACTGATTGAATCAAATCCTTGGTACAAACTGGAGATGACCGAGAAAATCAAAGTTCCCGAAAGCAAACGGGATTTTCTGACCATCGAGGAGATAAAGAAAATGATAGCCACGCCATTTTTTAACGAGCAGGTACGGCAGGCATACCTGTTTTCCTGTTTTTGCGGACTTCGTATCAGTGACATACGGAAATTGCGTTGGCGTGACATTTCCATATCAGGCGGGCAATGGCTCGTGTCGGTAGTAATGACAAAGACCACCAATCCCGTTTATATCCCCCTTTCGTCCCAAGCGGTAAAATGGTTGCCGGAACGTAATGGCTGTACACCGGATGGCCTTGTCTTTGGAGGGCTGCCCAATACAAGCAACCTTTGTGTCAGTCTCAAGAACTGGGCTGATAAGGCAGGCGTAAAGAAGAACGTGACATTCCACACGGCACGTCATTCATGTGCGGTGCTGCTGCTGACGCTCGGAGCGGACATCTATACCGTTTCCAAAATCCTCGGCCACCGTTCCGTGCGTGCCACACAGGTTTATGCAAAAATAGTAGACAAGAAAAAGGACGATGCAATCACCTTGGTTGACGACGCATTCTAAATACATTATTATATATGGCAACAACAAAGAAATCGACCAGACTCAAGGAACCGGTAAAGGTGCGCACGAAGAAGCTCGCCGACGGTTCGGAATCCTATTATCTCGACATCTATGTTGACGGAAAACGCAGTTACGAGTTCTTGAAACTGTATCTGTTGCCCGAAATCAATCCTATGGTCAAGGAGCAGAACCGGGCCACAAAAGCGGCGGTAGAGGCCATCAAATCAAAACGCATCATCGAACTGACTCACTCGAAGGCCGGACTGAAAAAGACATCCGTCCGTTCCAAAATGCTACTGGACGACTGGATGGAAGCCTATCTTGCCGAACAGGAACGAAAAGGCGCGAGAGGACTGAAACTGTTACGAACAGTCTGCCGGTTACTTCCCCTTTACAAGAAAAAGGTGAAGATGAGAGAGATTGACAAGGACTGGTGTCTGGGTTTCATCGACTGGATTCAGCACACCTACAAGACCCGGTGGGACAAGCCGCTTTCACCCAAGAGTGCAGCGGACTACGTGGGTTATTTCTCCACCGCACTCAACGCCGCCGTCCGTGCCGAGGTTATCCCGGAGAACCCGATAATGACACTTGCAGCCACAGAACGTATCAAGGTGCCGGAATCCAAACGGGAATACCTGACCATTGACGAAATAAAAGTTCTGATTGACACGGAATGCCCCCGCGAAGACGTGAAACGTGCCTACCTTTTCGCCTGTTACTGCGGTTTGAGGTTGAGCGATGTTTATGCCTTACGATGGAAAGATATTGTTCAGGACGGGGAACAATACCGGATGTCAACCGTGATGCAAAAAACTACCACACCGATTTACTTGCCTCTTTCCCGCCATGCCGTCCGTTGGCTGCCTGAAAGGAACGGTGCGGAAGACGGGCTGCATGTCTTTGCCGGACTCCCGGCAGAACCCAATATCAACAAGGTACTGGCCAAATGGATGGCAACGGCAGGAATCAATAAAAAAATCACCTATCACACGAGCCGCCACACGTTCGCCACAATGATGCTTACCCTCGGTGCGGATCTTTATACCACGAGCAAGCTGCTCGGCCATGCCAACGTAAAGACTACGCAGATTTACGCGAAAATCGTTGACAGCAAGAAAGTTGAAGCGGTGAATCTGGTTGATAACGTATTTGGCTGACATCCTGCGTTGTACTCCATTACCACCGTTTTCAGCCTTATTTGAATAATTGCCGAATTTTGACCTTTCCGGCCAGATTTCAATCCGAAGAGGTCAAAACTCGGCATATCTGTTTATCAGATACATAAACCTGAACTTATCTTCTTGATTTAGATAGATAATTTCAGATTTATGGACGCAGTTCATAAACCTCACAAAACCTTATATCTGAATTTACAGCGTAATATTTCATAGATAATATCAAATAAGTGGTTCTAAAATTTGCTTGGGCAATTCCAAATGCGTAATTTTGCATCAAAACATGAAAGTATGGATAAACTTATTGGCCGCGACAAAGAACACGCGGAACTGGAAAGATGCCTGAACTCGGACAGATCGGAGCTGGTCATAGTCTACGGCAGGCGGCGTATCGGAAAGACATTCCTGATTGAAGAATTTTTCGACCGGGAGTTTGATTTCAAATATGTCGGTGCGCATGGAATGACCACCCGCAGACAGTTGAACAACTTCCTGAATGTGCTCAACAGTTATTCGGGAAAAAAGTTCTCCCATTTAAGCAACTGGGATGAAGCCTTTTATGCCCTTGAAGAATACCTGTCGTCCCTGCCCGCTGACCGTAAACGGATTGTGTTCATAGATGAAATGCCTTGGATGGATTCGGGAAAATCCATATTCGTGTCGGCCCTTGAAAACTTCTGGAACGGCTGGGCCATGTCACAGCGGAACATCATGCTTATCGCCACGGGGTCCGCGACCTCATGGATGAAAGACAAGATTGTCGCCAACAAGGGAGGCCTCCATGCCAGAGTGACGTGTAACCTGCATCTGTCCCCGTTCACCCTGAATGAGACGGAGCGGTATCTCGCTACCAGAGGCATCGAATGGGATCGTTACCAGCTTACCCAGACATACATGGTGCTTGGCGGTGTTCCGTTTTATTACAGCCTTCTTGACCCCGCGTTGAGCCTTTCCCAGAATATAGACCGGCTGTTTTTCAATGAAGGCGCACTTTTGAAACTGGAGTTCGAGGAGCTATACAACGCCCTTTTCGACAATGCCGACCTGTACACGTCAATCGTACAACTACTCAGCGAACACGAATCGGGAATGACAAGCAAGGACATATTCCAGTCACTATCATCGAAGAGCAGCAACATAACCAAGGCGATAAAAAACCTTGAAAGGTCCGATATGATAGAGAAATGGCTTCAGTACGGCAACAAACGTCGCGGAGCCGTTTACAGGCTTACGGATTTCTTTTCGCTGTTCTATTTCAAGTTCCTTGCCGACAACCTCTCACACGATGATGAATGGTGGAGCAATCATCTTGATTCCGGAAATGTATTCGACTGGATGGGTAGCAGTTTCGAGCTTGTCTGCATGAGACATCATAAACAGATCAAGTCGGCTTTGGGAATAAGGGGCATGGCTACATCCTTGTCCACATGGCAGGTCAAGCCCAATAAGGAGGAAGGAATGCCCGGCGGACAAATAGACATGATAATAGAGCGGGCTGACCGGATCATACACCTGTGCGAGATGAAATTCTGCATGGACACATACCGTATCAAGCCCGAATACGAACGCCGGTTGCGTGACCGTTCCGGTTTGTTCAGGGAACTTACCAAGACCAACAAGACACTGGTTCATACCTTTATCACGACGTATGGTGTGGCCAATGGCAAGAACAGAAGCATCGTCCACAGCGAGGTGACGATGGACGACCTTTTCAATTCCTGACGATTATGATGATACGGCAAATAACACAACGGTTGCACGAAGTGAACACGCTTCTTGCAACTTACGGACAAGGCGTCTTGTCTTTTGAACAGGCCTTGCCGCCGTCCCTGTTCTATCAGGATTTCAACGACACGAACCTTCTTGTCAAGGAGGCAGCCTGTCTGGTAAAGGAGAACCCCGGACAACTTCTGGACTTTTCTTCTTCCCTTCTTTCGGAAACGAACAAATACCTTTCACTCGACAGGACACCGTTGCAGACAGTGAACTTTGAAGCCCTTTTCGAGGAATATCTAAGCCCCTTTGAACACCGGTACGAGGAAGCGAAAACAGCCGCCACAGAACTTTGGCGCGAGTATTCGGCAATGAGTAACCGGTTGGATTTCCTGCCTCTGGATTCGGAAGAATACAGGTCGCTCGACACGGAGTGCGGAGTAGCAAAGGCAAAATATGACCAAGCTCATGCACACGCAAACCTATCATATAAGGAATGGCAGCAGGAGCGTGACCGGAATTTCTGTGTCTGGTGCTTCAAACCGGTATTCCTCGACGTGCTGGTGGAGCGTCTGCAAGGAATCGCCGGAAGCATCATCTCCGACATCAGACGCGTGAAGGAGGGCAACCCATGAACCGTGCAGGCCTGCTGCAAGAGACCACCGCATGGATGGATACCGTTGACCTCGCCCTGTGCCTGTTCATTTACGAGGTGTGCAACGACTACCAGTTCGAGTATCTGTCGGGCAGCGACTTCGTGAACTTCCTGAACCTGAAACCCACCGAACGGGAGGTCATCGTGCGCCCGAAAGAGAACCTTCGCATCTGTTACATGGTGTTTTCCATCGCCCGTACCATCAGGCCGCGAGAGCGCGGGAAACTCTGGTCGGAAGAGTTCCTGAAACGCTGCGGCATATCCAAATCCTACTACGACAAGCACCGCAGCGATGTTTGCAACAATGCTGCCACCAAAGAGAATCAAGATTTCCGCAAATCCATCGACAAGGCCGTTGAAAACGCAAGACGGCTGAAAGGTACCCCATAACCGCCCGTCGTTTCCCCATTCAGCCCGGTATCTTCCCATTATAGCTATGCGCTATACCGTTCATACACAACGGTATGGCGCATTTTCTTTTCATGCACTTTCCCCATTCGTCCCCCATTGGCCCACCTTGGAGCAAACTTAACTTTGCATCGGAAACAGAAGAAAGGAAAAGTCTGAAAAAACAGCAGATTCCGATTCTACGAAAGTACAAGTAACAATAAAAATGAACGTATATGGAAAGTGAACGTAATTTGATGACCACCACGGAAGCAGCCCGTTACCTCGGACTGAAGCCAAGCTATCTCTACAAGATGATGATGCGCCGCGCAATCCCTTACTACAAGCCGGGCGGCAAGCTGTGCTTCTTCGCCAAGGAAGACCTCGACGCATGGCTGAAACGGGTACGGGTGAAATCGCAGGTCGAGATCGACAGCGAGGCATCCCACTATCTGGTAACACATGAGAAAAACAAATGATTCATCAACCTTTTTTAGAACAATGCAGTTATGGACAATTCAAAGAACATGGAACCGGGTATCAGGAATGCCACGGTTCAGGAATCCCCGAACAAGGAACAGAGAAAGAAAGAGAGCAGACCCGTAATCAGCGCGAAGGTACAGACCATTCTGGACTTTCTTCGCGGCTGTTCCCCCTACGAGGCCGATTCCATACGGGTAATGGTCGGTTACGGGACGGGCAACGGCGATACCGCAACGATTGAGGCGACGGACATGTTGGCTGTCAACCGCTTTCTCAATCACGGGCTTGCCAAAGAAAACGGAACAAGTAACGAGGCCGTGATGAAACACCGTCAGGAACGTGCGCAAAAACTGTTGGAAGCCGTCAAGGATTTCGTTGACATCGGCCAGCTCTGCCGCGTCAGCATCGTGCTGATGAAAATCTCTTCCGACTTCAAGGCGGTGGAGGACGCACGGGGACACCTGCAATCCCAACCCGCCGCCAACGTGAACCGGAACTGATGTCAAAACCGGAACGGGGTATCGGACGGACAAGGAAACTCCCGCACGCACTATCTCATTGAAACTGTTGTAGGTTTTCCGATACTCCATTCCCTTATTTTTTATTGAATTATGCAAGAAAACAAGAGGAACAAGGAAACATCCCTTTTCAAAAAGCCGCAGGGCTTCCGTACAGTCCGCATCCACTTTACCGCAGAGGCAATCGAATGGCTCGGAGGGACAACGAAAGATGACGACGGCAATACAATCGGCAACCATACTCTTTTTTATGACCTGCTCTCACGGATGCGACTGTCCCCCGGCAGGGGCGATTCATTCCGCAGGCCGCAGGAATTGCAGCCCGGACAGTTCCAGTTCTCGGAAACCAGACTCGCGGAGGAATGGAACATAGGGAGAAAAAGAATCCGCAATCTCCTTGCAACGATGGAAAAGCTGGGCATGATAGCGGTGGACGCTTCCAAAACCGCTTCCGTCGCTTCCATGACCTGTGTCGAGGAATGGACGGACTTTCAGAACTTCCACGTCGTAAACCTTTGCAATCCCGCCCTGAATGGTATTCGAACGGCATCTGAACGGCCTTTGAATGGCATTTTATCCGGCAGCGGAGGCACGCCGCAGGAGAGGTGAAAACGTCTTTCAGTTTCGAGATATGCCAAGGTATCACCTCCCTTCGGTCAGTCATCCCTTGGCGCTCTCGCGGCTCACTGGCAGTTCGCCGGTGGCGGCGCTCGCAGGCTCGCACCGCTTAACCCTTATAAAACAACAGTTATGACAGAAGACAATAAGCAAGACACATCATTTCCGTCCGGCGGCAGCCGCACCGAATACATCGGAGCCAAAGTCACCGTGGAACAGAAACAGTACATCCGCCGCCTTGCCGCCGAGTGCGGCATGACCGTCAGCAGCTACGTGCTGGCAAGAGCTTTCAACTACAGGCCGAAAGCGAGGCTGACGGCAAGGCAGGAGGCGGTCATGGAGACCCTTATAGGATGCCGCAGCGACCTCGTGAACTACACGTCCGCGCTCCGTGGCATGAACCCCGAAAAGCGCAGACAGATGTTTAACAGTTACCCTTTCATGCTCGAATGGCTCAAGGAACTCGGCAGGCTGGCCGAGCGTGTCACGGACGTGCTCGACAAGGTACGGTTTTCCAACCGCCTGCCCGACGGGACAAGGAACGGTGAAGACAGGGAGGACGAGCCATGATAGGGAAAGCGAAATCCATCTCCCACGGGATAAATGACATCAGGTACATCACGGGAGAATCGAGGAACAAGAAACATCCCGAACGCATCTTCCACGTGGGGGACAATCTGCTGCCGCCCGGTCTGGATGCCACGGGTATATGGGATTCTATGCGGCTGACGCTGGAGAAGTCCAAACGGGTCAAAAATTCCGTCATCCGCATCGAGGTCAGCCCTGCGCCGGAACACACCAAAGACTTTACCATCGACGACTGGCAAAGGTTGTGGGACGACTTCACGGATGAGTTCGACAACATCGAACTGCTTGACAAGAACGGCAAGACCTATTCCCCGAAAACCGCCCTCAAAGGCAGCAAGGGCACGGTGTGGCTGCATCTGGAATCCAAGAGCGGCATTCCCCACCTTCACGGTGCGTTCTGCCGTATCGACGAACGGGGGAATATCAACAACGACCATGACATACACCTGCGGGCACAGCGGGCAGCCGAGCGTGTGGCCCTGAAACGGGGCTGGACGACTGCCGCCGAAGTACGTGAGACGAACATCGGGCAGGTGAACCGGGACTGCATGGAAACCCTGCAATCCATGGAAAGCTGGTCATGGGACGAGTACGTGGCCAGACTCCGGAGCAAGGGATATGAGTTTTGGGAGCTGAGCGACAACAAGAAGATATTGCGCGGTTACGTGCTGAAGAAAGGCAACGCCAGATACAAGGCTTCCGAACTCGGCAGGGGGCGCAACCTCATGGCGACCAAACTTGAAAGCACGTGGAAAAAGCTGCACGCGGCTCCCAAGACAAGGACTGTTTCGACACAGCCCGCCGCAGGGAAATCTATACCGACTACACCCCGGACGATTCCGGTTCACGCACAAGGAACGACACCGGTTCCGCAATACACCGGCTATCGTCCCGGTACCAGCCCGTACCATATCGACATCGACGGGGAAAGCCGCCGGTTCTTCATTCCCGATGAAGCGTTGGACGTATTCAATGACGAGTTCGACTACCGGGAGACAGCCAACAGCCGTGACCTCACGGACATGGCTGCGGCACTTTTCGTCGGGATGCTCGATACTCCGGCGGTTCCTTCGGGAGGTGGTGGCGGCAGTTCCAACGACCTGCCTTGGGGAAGACGCGAGGACGAGGACGAACGGGAATGGGCACGCCGGTGCGCCCGTGAAGCGGCAAGGGTAATCGGAAAGAAACCGAAGACAGGACGAAAAAGATAACAGCCTATGAATAAAAAAATCGATTTCTCGGAAATAGACGGGGCACTTCCGACTGCCGAAAAAATGCAGGAGCAAGACCACATAATCGATGCGCTGAAAAACAATTATGAAGCTGTCCGCATTCTTAGTGCCAACGTGGAAAAGCTCGAAAACAGACTTTCGGAAGCCCTGCCCAAAATGGACGGGGCTGTTTCTTCCCTGCGTGGGGCAAGCACGGTCACACTCGGCGAGGAAGCGAGAAAGACGCTTGAACAGGAGGGAGAGAAAATCTGCCGGAAGATGGCCGACAGGATGGAACGGGAATGCGCAAGGCTAGCCGGACGCCTCTCGGCGAATGACCGTGTGCTTATCTCCGCAACCGCTTTCTGGTGTATGGTAGAGGCAATCATCTCCCTCGCGGCGGCTTTCGTTTGTACCTGCGCCGCGAACGCTCGTCTTATACATAGCATATTGCTGTGGGAAGTACTCGGCTGTACCGCTGCTTTTCTCGTTGTCTGTGTCACGTTGACCATTTTTATATGCCGCAAGTTAAGACGAGAATGAAACATTACCAATTAAATAAATATAAGTATGACAACAGTAAAGGTGAAATTCCGCCCGTCAACAGTCGAAGGCCGTCCGGGCACTATCGTTTATTTTGTAACTCACCGCCGTGTCGTCAGGCAAATCACAACCGGTTATAAGGTGTTCTCTCATGAATGGGATGATAAACAGTCAAGACCTGTTTCGGCACCGGCTGGCGAACGGATAACCGTTATTCAGACAATAATCCGAAAACTGGAGGAGAATTTGGAAAAGCTGAACAGGATTATTGAAAGATTCGATCTGCTACGACGAGGTTATTCATCTGAAGATATAATTATGGAGTTCCGGTGCACCGAAAAAGAAAATACCCTTTTTATATTCATGGAGAATCTCATCGAGCGACTCTGCCAATTAAATCACATCGGTACGGCCAAGAACTACCATACCGCACTCGGCAGCTTCAAATGATTCCGGGATAACAAGGACGTTCCGTTGGCAGTAATAGACCAGATGATAATGGAAGATTATCAGGTATACCTGAAATATACATTGACTGTTATAGTAAATAACTAAATATTTTTAGAGCATTGCGTATCAGTAATATATTAAATGTGATGATTTCTAGGTCTTAATAAAGAAGCAATAGTTATTTATGAGATATAAAGAACTTATCATTTTACAAAAAATAGGAAGGTAAAAATACATATAATACCCCTTTGTAGGTAATATTTCCTTATCATAAATGATTATGTATAACAATCTAATATAAATTAATATCAACTGACTACTAATACGATAGCTACACACAATAAATAGAAATATATAATTTAAGTAATATTATATGCATACAACAATTTATTAAAAATACCTAATAATTGGTATTGATGGATTTAGCTAAACAAACGAACTTTGCGGGCAAAAAATAAAGCAAGATGGAAAACCTATATGAATTGTTGGAAGAAGCAGCACATAAAGTGCCGACAAAAGGAATTGTTATTGTAAATAATAGTCAATGTGATCTTTTTCTAACTTATTCAGAGTTACGAGAAAAATCTAGAAAAATAGCTTTTATTTTAAAATCTTACTATCAAGTAAAGCCTGTCAGTAAGATAATAATCTCTGTTGAAAAATCCGAAAATTTTATATTATTATTTTGGGGATGTGTTATGGCAGGTTGTATACCCGTTTTAATGCCTTCTGTACAATTCAGTAATAAGAACTCTATTGCTTTTGAACGCCTAAAGAATGCAATTGATATATTAGGTGTAGTTACACTTATAACAAATGATATTAATCTATTTGAATATTATAAATCTTCATTTCATAAAGCTGTGTGTGTTGAAGATATTATGAAACAATTGGATTTGTTGCAAGATTATTCTTTACACATACCTAAAAGAGATAGTAAAGATTTATGTGTTATTCAGTTTTCATCAGGAAGTACAGGGGCACCCAAAGGAGTCATGCTTAGTTTTAACAATATTTTAACTAATTTGAAAATAAAAACTCTTGCGGATGAAATTACAACTGAAGATACTTTGATTCACTGGATGCCATATTTTCATGATTATGGTCTATTTGGAAATCATTTGGTTTGTTTGTATAACCAAATTACAGAAATAAAAATAGAGCCTTTTTCCTTTTTAAGAGATCCTTTGATTTTTCTAAAGAAAATTTCCGAATATCAAGTAAGTATTTGTGGCGGTACGACACCTTCAGGATTGGATTTGTTAATTCAAAAGTTAGAACAATCTAATGACATAAAAGAATTGGATTTATCTCAAGTGAAGACTCTTTCAATTGGAGCAGAAATGGTTCCATCTAATTTATACGTCCGATTATCCCCCCTTTTTCAACTTGGGTTTAATCGAAATGCATTCCGCCCTTCATATGGAATGGCTGAAACAACATTGATTGTTTCTTCCTGTTTACCGGGTTATGGAAATAAAAATATAAGAATAAATAGAGAGGCGTTCTATGAAGGGATTATCAAATTAGTCGATAAACAACAAGATTTTTGTGAATTTGTTAGTGCAGGTAGAATATTACCAGGCTTACAAGTACGCATTGTTAAAGACGGTATTCCTCAAAATAATTTAAATTTAGGAGAGATTCAAGTAAAAGGCGCTTGTGTCATGTCTGGTTATTATAATGACATACAATCAACAGATGAAGTATTAAAAGACGGTTGGTTAAGTACAGGAGATTTGGGCTTTTTTGATTATAACAATATTCTTTATATAGTAGGTCGAAAAAAGGAAACAATTATAGTAAATGGACAAAACTTTCATCCTTTTGATTTAGAAAATTGTGTCTTAGAGAAATTTGGTCTTTCAATTGAAAAAACTGTATTTACATCTTTTTATTCTTCTACAGAAAATCGTGAAATTGTACTTCATTTCTTTGTATTATCAAGAAAAATGTCGGAAGAACAAATAAGACAATTAATAAATGAATGTAACGCATTTCTAGCAGACAAAGTTGGATTTGCTCCAGAATACTCTATAAAGATAAAAAAAGGAGAAATACTCAGAACTTCTAGCTCTAAAATAAAACGTCGATCTATGGCAAAGTATTTTGAGCAAGGACAGTATAATAAATCAATTGTAAAACTAAACAAAGAATCTCATAATATGGATTATTTATTGGTTCTCAAAAAAATATGGTCAGAAGTTTTAAAAACAAACCTCATTCATATAGAAGATAACTTCTTTTCTTTAGGAGGAGACTCAATACGCAGTATGATGGCTGTTTCTAAACTTGAAGAACTGTTAAATATTAAATTAGAAAATAGTTTCTTCTATAAATATCCGACCTTAGTCTCTCAAAAACATTATCTTGAACAATATTTATTAAAAGAACTTCAATCTCCTTTAAATGAATATGAACTGTTAGTTCGAGAGTTTATCAGCGAAGAAATAGGAATTCCCTCTTTAGAAATACAATATACAGAAAATATTATAACTAAAGTGACTTCTTTTGCCGCTGTATATCAAATGATGAAGCGCTTAACTGAAGTTTTTGATAAAATAACATTAGATGATATAAAAGATAAAACTTGTATACGAGATATAGCACAAACCATTAAGGAACGCTATGTAACTCCAGAGGGGTATTCTTTTCCGTTAATGGATTTCCAAGAAACATTATTCTATCACAGTAAAAGTTTTATCCGTAATGAACCGACAGGATTAAGTTGTTATATCATTTGTCGGACACAATTGAAAGGTTTTTTTGATCCAGCATGTTGGGACAAGACGTTAAATCACATTATTAACTGTCATCCATTGTTACATTCTATTCTTTCCGAAGAGTCGGATAAACCTGAGATGATAACTCTTCCTGAATATCCGACATTTAAAAGTTCTTATGAAGATATAACTTCAATGAACAAAGAACAACAGGAAACATTCTTTTTACAAAAGGACGAAAAAGATCATGATCACAGATTTGACCTTAAAGAGTATCCTTTATTCTATTGTAATATTTATAAAACAGGGGAAGATGAACATGAATTAATTATACATATTGATCACCAGATAATTGATGGTTTCAGCTTTTTTCAATTCCTTCAAGAATTAACATCAACTTATGATCAGTTTATCGCTGGTAAAGAAATAACTGTTGAACAAGAAAAAGGTCTAACTTTTTCTGACTATGTTTTTGTGGAGAGATTCAGAAGGCAAACAAAGCGATATCAGAATGCAATGGATTTTGCCCTAAAGGTGTTTAAAGATTTACCAGAGAAAATATCTATTCCCACGAAATGTCAGCCATCTTTAATAAATAAAGTCCATTTTAATACCTTACATACGGAATTGGATTCTTTATTGATGAATAAAGTTCTTGAAATCAGTTCTCATACTTCTGGTATATGCCTTAATTCCTTACTTATGGCATGCTATTTTAAACTGATGAATTTGTGGTCTGGACAAAATGATCTCATTATCAACATGCCTGTATTTAACAGGGAACAGCATTTACCTAATGCAAAAAATATAATAGGTAGTTTTCTTGATATTTTCCCTGTCCGTATCCAAACATCTCCACAAGAACCGATTGTTTCTATTGCACGTAAGATAGAACAATTTGTACGAACCATGCTTGAGTATCCAATATCTTCAATAGAATTGTCCAGAAAAATCGCAGAACAGGAAGGCTTAAAACAAAGCTCTTTGAGTGCAATTATTTTTAGTAATTCTATCAATATGCTTCCCAAAGGTATCAGTCATTCATCTAGATATTTGACAATTGGTGCGCCTAAAGTACAGACAGGTGCACCTGGTACTTATATAGACCTTGTTATGTATACATGGGAAAATAAATGGTGTTTTGATTGGAATTATGTTCGTGAGCTATTTGATGCGGAATACATACAACTACTTTCTGAACAATTCACGTCTATGCTTAACCAATTGGTAGATGATACAAACACTAAGGGATACGAAGAGCGTTCATGTTCAAATATACTCCCTCTCTTCTATATAAAATTATTGGAGCAAACAAATAAAACAGAACATGCTTATCCTCTTAAAACAATATATGAACAGATCAGTAATACTGTAGATTTGTATCCTAATAGAGAGGCGATCTCTTATCAAGGAGTTTCTTTAACTTATACAGAGTTTTGGAAAAAAGCTAATCAGATGGCGCATTTCTTACGTTCTCTTGGAGTGGTACGAAATTCTAAGGTTGCTTTATTACTGAACAGAACGCTTGATTTGCCTATAGTACAACTTGGAATTCTTTTAGCAGGTGGGGCGTATGTGCCAATTGACCCTTCTTATCCTTCGGATAGAATACAGTATATGATAAATGACTGTGGAGCAGAAGTTCTTGTAACTCAAGGAATACATGTAGACAATATTAATAGTTCATATACCCCCAACATTAAACATTGTGTGTTACTTGATGATGATTCTATTCCTTTACCTGATACATATCGTCGATACACCGTAAATGATATAAATAGTCAATCTATGGATAATATAGTACCTTGTAATACTCCTGATGATTTGATTTATATGATTTATACTTCTGGTTCAACAGGACAACCTAAAGGTACAATGCTTAGGCATAGAAATGTATCCAATTTTTTGAATTATGAGAAAGAAGCGTTTAATGTAAACTGTAATAACAGGTTTGCTTTAATAACATCGTATTCCTTTGATATGACTGTTACTTCTAATTGGCTACCTTTCATTGCCGGAGCTTCTTTACACATTCTTTCCGATAATGCAACTAAAGATATAGAGAAACTTCTGTATTTTATAGATGAAGAAAAAATCAATTTTTTGAATGTAACTCCCTCTCATTTTTCAATGTTGGTAAATATGTTGGGATTTTTGGAGAGACCTGTAAACCTATCACCCAATATGACTATTATGCTGGGTGCTGAAATTATCAATGTTTCGGATATAAACAGGTGGTTAGAAAATTATCCTTTGCACAAATTTATTAATGAATACGGCCCTACAGAAACAACGGTGGCTTCCACTTTTTATCCTATCCCGATTGAAGAAGACGGCAAATGTCATTTAAATATAGTTCCAATAGGGAAACCGATTTATAATACACAAGTATATGTATTAAATGATAATTTAGAATATACACTACCAGAAGTTCCTGGTATCCTTTATATTGGAGGCGAGGGAGTGTCATGTGGTTATTTGAATAAAGAAGAGAAAACGAAATCTGTATTTATCAATAATCCTATTACTCATGAAGGAATTGTATATAATACAGGAGACGTTGTAAAGATGACTGTAACTGGCGATATTGTATTTGTAGGACGTAAAGATTTTCAAGTAAATGTCAGAGGGTATAGAATTGAATTAGGAGAAATAGAGAATGCTTTATTAAAAGTATCAGGTATTACAGAGGCTTGTGCAGAGATTCAATATGATGTAAACAAACAGCCTGTAGTTGTAGCTTTTTATGTTACAGCAAATAAGTGTGATTTAGAATACAAGGATATAATGTCTGTTCTGCAAATGAAGATACCTCACTATATGTTACCTTCCGCAATGGCTAGAATAGAGCAGATTCCAATTTCTGCCAATGGAAAAACAGACAAGAAGCAATTACCCAATATTGCGAATCAGAAACAAAATTTTGTTAAAAGGGATATTGTAGGTCCAAGGAATGAAAGGGAAAAACAAATAACCTTAATCTGGGAAAAGGTATTAGGGATACCAGAGGTAGGTGTATTTGATAATTTCTGGGATATAGGAGGCGACTCTATCCGATCTGTAAGGTTAATAAAAGAATTAAAGGAGGTCGGATTAACCAACATCAAATTAAAAGATTTATTCGATAAACCTACGATAGCCGAACTGCTTGAACAAGAAATAGAGAATAATAAAGTTGAGAATCTCATTTGTATGAAAAAGGTTTCTACTCCATATGCAAAACTTATATGTCTTCCATATGCAGCAGGAACCCCTGGTATGTATAGTACATTTTCTGGGGATTTTACCGGAGAAATCAACTTATATACAGTACAATATCCGGGACATGGAGATGGACGTGAGATAAAGTCCTCTGTAGAAGAAGTTGGTGCGCTATTAGCCAATGAACTGAAAGAGGCTGATAAAGAGATTCCTTTGTTTATCATGGGATATTCTTACAGTTGCTATATTGCTTATGATATCTGTAAACGATTTGAACAAGAAAATATTCCGATACAGGGTATTATAATGATTGGTGGAACTCCTCCTACATTGCGTGATGACTTAATGCAATTCTTTTCAAATGACGATAATGCCCTTTTGGATTATTCACGTGCAAAAGATCTGTTGAATGAAGAATTGATCGCAACTTTATCAGATGAAGAAAAACATGAATATTTGCATGAGTTGAGAATGAATACTGTAGCAATGGTAAATTACAAGTTTCTTGATTGTAAATTGAAAACCCCATTATGTTCCATCGTCGGTAGAGAGGATGAGCCTACAATTCGAAACAATCAACATCTATGGAATAATTACTTTCAGAAAGTTTCTTTCCACCAATTGCCAGGAGGGCATGTTCTTATTACAAAATATCATGCGGAATTAGCTAAGTTGATAATGAATTATATAGAATTGCATGTATAAATATGCTTGTATTACCCTTTTCCGATATAGCAGTAGAAATTGTGGAAGATAGTCCTTTTGCTACTTCAGATAATCTCTTTAATGAGGAAAAAATATTCATTAAAAGAGAATGGTCTGAAATACGTCTTAAAACTTATATTTTGGGACGTTGTGCCGCACATCGTGCCTTACAGACTTTACAAAAGGAAATAGTTCCCATTTTAAAAGGAAGAGATGGTGAACCAATATGGCCATTTGACATAGTTGGTTCTATATCTCATAAAGATGCAATAGCAGTTGCTGCTGTTGGAAAGAAAAAGAGGTATAAGGGTATTGGAGTAGATATTGAAGATCAAACGACGATATTATCAAAAAAGGAATATTCTCTTTTTTGTACACCCCAAGAGATAGCGTGTATAGATAAGAAAGAATTTTCTCCTATTGACATTTTTTCACGTAAAGAAGCTATTCTAAAGGCATATTATACAGCATATAGTAAATTATGCAATTGGATTGATATTGACACGATAAATGTATCTAAAGCTTCCAATGTAACTATAATATGCATGTTAAAAAAAAATTTTATTATAAACCTATGTTGTGTAGAAAAGTAAAAACAATTTTAGTCATTATGGGAATATGTTGTTTCCCTATGATATCTTGGGCACAAGTTTTTCTTTCTGGTCGAATCGTAGATAAAAAGACAAATGAACCTGTTGTAGGAGCTTCTGTATATATACGAAAAAATCAGGTTGGAGATAATGCAAATGATAATGGGTTATACAGAATAAAATTACCTCAAAACGGAACGTATCTTGTAGAGGTTTCTTTTATCGGATACAAAACAATAAAACAGTCTGTTACTGTAAATAGAAATACAACTAAAAATTTCTTTTTGGAAGAAAGTACAGAAGTGTTGAATGAGGTCGTGGTAAAAGCATCCTCACAGCAGGCAGAAATAAATCATATACGTAAAAGTCCTATGGCTGTAACGGTTGTTGATGGAGCAAAATTAAGAGGTCGTTCAACTGGAATTGAAGAAGTACTTACTCGTACTTCTGGAATCAAAGTTAGAAAATCCGGAGGTTTGGGTAGCTCTTCTAAAATGTCCATACATGGTCTGGAAGGAAAAAGAGTAGCTATTTATATAGATGGTTTTCCTTTAAATAGCCCCGATGGTTCATTTGATATAAACGACATACCTATTGATGCCATTAAATATATTGAGATATATAAAGGAATAGTTCCTGCTGAATATGGCAGTGATGGTCTGGGAGGAGCGATTAATGTTGTTACAAGAGAGGACGAGTGTGACTTGGTAGGCTTTACTCAGGAGTTTGCTTCATTTGGTACTTCCAAAACGTTAGTCAGTGTAAAAAAAATGTTTGAAAAACCAGGGATTCAAATTGGAGGAGGTTTTTTTCATAATAAATCGGATAATAATTATAAAATGACTTATCCTGTTTTTGAAACAAATTTACCTTCAAGTGCCTACCAAGAAGTAATAAGAAATAATGATTATTATAGGTCCACAATGTATAATGTAGGTTTAACATTTACAAAATTCTGGTTTGATAAGATTGAATTAGAATGTGCTTTTTATAACAATAAAAAGGGAATTCAGGCCTTAGATTTTGATTCACGTTTTTCTCATACACATGGGACAAACATTATGCCTACTTTAACTTTAGAGAAGAAGAATTTCTTATTTAAAAACCTTGAATTCAAGTCAGGTCTAGTAACTCCAATCATTCATACGCATTTGGTTGATACCGCTAGAACAAAACGGCAATGGGATGGAACCATAACAAATACAATGGGAGAAACTGATGATAATTTATTAAACTATTCAGATGACAAACAATTTGAAATCAGACATAAATTGAATTTAAAATACAAGTTAAAGCAACATACCTTTAATCTTAACAATCAATTCACATATTCAAGGTATAGACCTAAGGATGATTATACAGCAGAATATGTTGGTTTTGACCCTAGTGGTTTTCCCAGTAATATGAAGGGAAATACTTTGGGGTTAGCACATGAGTATTCTTCACGTAATAACAAACTTCAAAACTCTTTAATGTTCAGTCTATACTATTTAAATTCTGGAATATATAGAACAAGTGATAAAATTGTAGATGAATCTGAAAGTGTTAAGAAAGAACCGAAAAAAACAAAAATAAACAATTTTTACTATGGAATAAGTGAAGGAATCAGTTATGAATTTTTCAAAGGGGTGAGAGGTAAATTTTCCTTATCACATAACGTGAGGCTTCCTGATACGGAAGAATTGTTTGGAGACGGAGTGACAGTAAAGCCTTCAGTTGATTTAAATCCCGAAATAAGTAATAATATAAATTTAGGGTTAATCATGGATAAAAGTAATTTTATGGGGTTAAGTCGTTTTCAGTTAGAGACAAATTTATATTATATGTATATAACAGATATGATAAGTTTATTTCCTGCTGATATACGAATGATTTATACGAATTTGGGTAAGACTCAGATCATGGGGGGAGATTTTGATTTAAAAATAGATGTGACTCCACAGCTTTATAGTTATTTTAACTTAACCTATCAAGATATTCGGGATAAGCTAAAATGGACTACTAATGACCAAAGTGTGAAAAACCCGACTTATGATAAACAGGTACCCAATATTCCTCGTTTTTATTTTAACTATGGTTTAGAGTATCATACAGAGGGATTACTTGGGAAACATGAAATATCTAGAATCTATATAGACGCATCTTACGTTCATGATTTTGATTGGAGTTGGCAAATGAGTAACTTACCAGAACAGCGAAAGAAATGGTTAATTCCTCGTAGTCATCTTTTTACGGCAGGATTCCAGCAATCTATTTGGAAAAATAAAGTATCATTAGGGTTTGAAGTTGAAAATATATTCAACAAGGAGAGCTATATGGAATTTAAAAAGCCTTTACAAGGTCGTACTTTTAAAATTAAATTACGATTTAATTGGTTTGGTGATGAATCTTCAGGGGGAGCGATGAGTTTGTAATATTATAAATAATTATTTTAACTAAAAAAAAATAAAAAAAATGAAAAATCAATGGTTTTTATTGTCGCTATTAGCGACCTTTTTAAGTTTTATTTCATGTAGTAAAGATGATCCGTTTCCAACAGATGAAGAAGACGATATGAGTTTTGTTCATAGTGTCACGGTGGGTGATAATGCTTATGTTAGTCTATTTAAAGATTTAAATGTAGAACAGACAAGTACACAAAATTCTTTGGTCTTTGCAAAAGAATCTTTTCTTTTTACTTATGGGGGTAACATTTATGTCTTAGAATCGATGAATGCCCGTTTATATAAGTACAGAGTCGAGAATGGTTTGCTAATTCAAGAAAAAGAAACGATGATTCTCCCTTCCGGTTCTCTTCCTGCATTCCTTACATTTGATTCAGAAGAAAAAGCTTATATATCATGCGTAGGATTGGGAAAATTGTATATAATAAATCCTACGACAATGCAAAAAACAGGTGAAATAGATTTATCTGAATATGCAATTGGGAAAGAAAGTGGTGATAAAAATCCTGAACCTGGTGCTTCGGTTATTAGAGATGGTATTTTATATGTAGGATTAGCTCAAGATAAGTCCCAGTTTAACCCTAATACTGGAGCTTATGTACTTTTGATTGATACAAAGACAGACAAGCCTATTAAAATGATATCTGATAATAGAGCTACAATGGCAACCGCTTATGAGTATTCAGGTGATCCTTTCATTGATGAAAAAGGCGATCTTTATATTTATTGTGTAGGAGGCTTCGGATATTTTGCAAACTGTACAGAAGGTTTCTTGCGTATAAAGAAAGGAGAAACAGACTTTGATCAGTCATACTATTTCCCAATAGAAACAATTAGTATACCGGACATAAAGGGTAATAAAGCAAATTATATTTATAGCAAAACATATACAGGAAATGGTAAGCTATATGGATATTTCAATGTTCCGGGATATGTTAGTAATCCACCTGATTATGTAAATGACAAATCAATGCAAACATTTGAAATAGATGTTTATAATAAAACTGTCAAAAAAATGAACTTTGACGGAACTACGGGTTGGTCATGTAGTCAATGTAAAGCAGGAGACTATATGGTGTTCGGGATGGCTTCTACTCAAGGAACAGGTTATTATCTTTACAACTATAAAGAAGATAAGTATGAACCTTTAAAGATAAAAACAGAAGGTAATCCCTTCAAAATTCAATATTTAAAATAAATAAAGACTGCCGGAAGCTAAAAGATTCCGGCAGCTTTTTAATTTTTATGGAATGAACAATCGTAATTATGACTGTATAATCATTATAAGTGTAATCTCAGGTTTATTTATCACAACCTGCGACTATCTAGTACAGATGAAAACTGTTGAAACAGATTATTTTGTTTCAAGACTACTTTCTTTAGAAGAAACTATTTTAAATTTATCATCTTTTGGATGTATTTTTACTTTTCCTTTTTGGATATTAGGGACATACTTCATATACACAACAATGTGTAAAGTTAATAAAAAGCTTGCGCTTATTAATACATTCTGTATATCTTATTCTTTATTGATGTTGGGGTTTTATCATTACAGCTATGCCATAATATATAGTATTGGTACATCAAAAATGATAATGCAAACAAATATAGATTGGCAATTATTAACAGGATCTAATATACCTTTTTTCCCCTTTATGTTTATTCTACTTCCAGTGACCTGGCTGATTGTTGGATTTAGTAACTTTTCATCCAAAGCTATAGTTCCTCGATGGTCTATAGTTGTGAACCCTGTTATACTAACAATTATTTTATCTATTGTCACTTGGATAATTCCCAAGACCGAATGCTTACTACCAGGCATTTTTAGTTTGGGGATCACTCTGTATTATATAATTTGTTGGATAAGCTTAAAAAAAGATAGAAATTTATGTCTAAAAAGAAAGTTTTAGTAATTGGTGGCACAGGGATTGCGGGACAATTTATTACAGATTACTTGCTACATTATCATGATATTTGTGAATTATTTATAGCATCAAGAGGTATTCATAAGATATCAGAGAAGAAAGTAAAGTTCATAAAAATGGACATACATGATACCCAAAATATAGAATCTGTTATTAAACAATTTGATATTATAATTTTGGCACTTGGTCCTTTTTCATGTGTAGGAACAGATATTTATACAATTTGTTTAAGAAATCACGTAATATGTGTTGATATTAATGATGACTATGGACATAGTGGACGTGTACTAGAAATAAAAAATGAGAACATAACAAATTTTCGGGGAACAATTTTTACAGGAATGGGATTATGTCCAGGGTTGACAACTTTCATGCTAGAATATGCTGCAGAACAATTAAAAAAAACTGTTTTAGAAGCCGAATTGAGAATCTATTTTGGAGCAGGTGTTGTTTCTGGAACAGCTTCAATAATCAATATGTTTGAGGGTTTTAAAGATGACCTGATGCTCCTTTCAGAAAGGGAAATCCGAAGAATAAAACCAACTAAATATCATTCAGATAGAACTTTTACTTTTGATCGTTTTCATTCCAATATGCCATTAATATTCTTTTCTAGTCCTGAAATAAGGACTATACAACGAGCTAGTCGATTTGAAGAACTACAAAATTTTGATTGTGCTTTTCATCTGCAAAATCTTCCTATGGGCATAGTTCCCTTACTAAGAAAGAGCTCTTTTATTAGAAAATTGATTTGTAAAATGGTCAATAAACAACAGGGGCAATTGGAGAAAAATGAGAAAAACGAGAAATCTGTGATAGTATGTACTTATGTAAGAAATCAAAATTCTATTGTAAAATGTTTATTGCACTCAGATTCCTCATTTAGATTAACAGGAGTATTTTGTGCGGTAATTGTGCTCTCGATAATAAAAGGATGTATACCAATTATGCCTGGCATCTTTACTTTTGAAGACATAAATATCAATCTGCACATGTTAAACGAAATATTAAAAAACAACAACATAAATATATCTATAGAGGAATAGTATTATGGTTTATAATAAATATATAGGAATAATAGGTGGAACTGGAACAATTGGTTCTATTATAGTTAAATATTTATTACAACTACAAACTCACTTCCATGTTTTAATTGGTGGTAGGAGATCCATAAAAGAAATATCTATGTCTACATTTTATAATAGTGAGCGACTTAAGTATAACCAAATGAACTATAACAATGATGTAGAATTGGATAATTTTTGTTCTCAATGTTTGTTGGTTATTAATGCTGTTGGACCTTCATTTAAAATAAATGACAAGATTGCCTTACATGCATTAAGAAATAATTGCCACTACATCGATATAGGAGGATATGGCATTTTGCGTGATTTATTAAAACCATATGAAAAAAGCATTGAAGCTCAGAAACTTTGCTTTATTATAGGTGTTGGTTGGATGCCTGGTATTTCAGGCGTATTTTCTAAAACTATTATAGAGACTCATTTAAACAGCCCAGAAAATACTAATTTTAATATCTATTATGGTGCTGTTGATAATTGGTCATATAGTTCAACTTATGATCTGGCAGCATCATCTATGGGAAAAACACGTTCCTATGTTTATTCTCATGGAAAGGAAATACAGGTGTCTCCTTTTCGATATACACATCACAAATTTTTTCCTTTCATTGGACATAAAAAAATATGTATGCCATCATTTGACGAACAATTAACTCAATTGGCTACTTCTTTAAAACAAATAAGAAAGATATCAACATTCATTATGCTAAATGACTATATCTCAATGGGGAAGTTTATGTTTATAAAGATCTTTTATAAACATAATTTAAATAAAGCAACACTTATGTTGCAAGATGATTATCAACGTCTCGTTAAGAAAGAGAATAAGTGGGGAAGTGTAATTTGTCAAGTTTCTAAAATAGAGCCAGAAAGAAAGATAGATACCTTTTACTATTTATATACAAAAAATAATTTATTATATACTGCATTACCTGCTGTTATTACTACTCAATACATTTTAGAAGGTAAAACAAAAATAGGATTAAATTGTCTTTGTGACTCTTTGAATTGCCAATCTTTTATGTCGGATTTAGACTTTTACGGAATAAAATATTCATATTATGAACATAAAAATTAAAAAGAAAATTCTTGTGTGTATGTTGTGGTTATGTGCCATAGCATGTTTCACTGGTTTTCCCTGGATATTTTTCTCATGGGATGTAATTCACTCTTACATGGGAATCCATGATATACCATCAGACTTGACAATTGTCTTGTTTCGAGAAGAATGTTTGTTCTTCGGTTTTTTCTGTATTTATTTTCTCTTTCTTAGAAATATCGAAAAATATAAAGGACTTATTAGCTTCTGTTCTTTCTTAGTCGCATTTATGGGTGGTTTTATGTACTTGCTAAAACTTCAAACAGGGATTGTACATATATCATCAGATTATGAACCTTTTATTTGGCTTATAATTGGAAGTTTCATATTTTATTTAAATCATAGTATTAATGGTATAGCACCAAAGAAACAAAAACTTCCCGTTTTAAGTTGTTTATTCCAAGTGCAGGCAGGAGTATTGCTATTGAACATTGTAAATATTTTAGTCCCCGAACAGACTTGGGAAATAATGTTCAATATTTCTTATTCTACAGTTTCACCTTATGATAAATATACATTTGGAATGATAAGTGGTTTTACTGCTTTCTCTTCTATTATTATATATTATATCAGTAATAGGATTCTTTTTTTTATGAATTTATCTAAAGCGATTCTCATTTTCTCTTTTCTTTATTTCTTAGGTTTCTTTGTGTGGGGAAACTTTAGTGAGTTGTATAAACCTCTATTTATTTTATATGTAGTATTAGTTGAGATTTTAAATATTGTAGGAATTAATTATATATTTAAAAGGAGGATATATGAGAAATAAAGAAGGGCTAGTCGATGATTTGATAACATCAATTCCAGGAGAATGGAAATTTGATGAACAAGTATCACAACATTTCGACACTCATGTAAGAAAAAGTGTCCCATTGTACGAGGAAGTACAAAAGGCTGTTATCGAAATAAGTGAATGGTTTATTAGAGACAATAGTGTTGTATATGATTTAGGTTCCTCTACAGGAGAAACCATTTCTCTTTTATTACAAAAGCATTCAAGAAAAAAGAATGTGAGATTCATCGGAGTCGAAGAAAGTTTACCAATGATAGAGATTGCAAGAAAAAAATGTAGTAGCGAATTAGTTCAATTTCTACAACAACATATAGAGGAAATAAATGAATTTGCTAATATAGATTTAGTTTTATCATTGTATACGTTACAGTTTTTACCTTTATGGAAAAGAAAAAAAGTCTTACAACGGATATATAATGGATTAGTAGAAGGTGGAGCTTTTATATTTGTAGAGAAAATAAGGGCGGAAAATTCACTGTTTGAGGATATATGGAATGACTTGTATTGGGATTTTAAGCAAGAAAATGGTTTGAATGAACAACAAGTTATAAAAAAGGCTCAAAGTTTGAGAGGCGTTTTGATTCCATTGAGTCTTACAGAGAATTTGAGTCTACTATCTGATGTCGGTTTTCAATGTATGGATACTTTTATTAAATGGCACAATTTTGCAGGAATTATAGCTGTAAAAATGCCTTCGAAAAATGATATAGAAGAAAATACTTATTTAAATACAGATAAAAATAATAAAATACAGCAATGAATACAAAGTTGATAATTCACATAGTAATTAGTTTGATCTCATTAAGTGGATTAATTGTTTATTATTACGCATTTCTACTAGGTTACAAAAAACATAATTCTCAATTAAAAAAACAATCAAAGCTTCCGGAAAAGTTATATTTTATGAGCACTTATCCAGCACTCATATGGTATGTATTACCCTTTATAGAGCAACCAAGGATGCATGGAATATATGACTGGTTAAATGGCGAATTTGTTTTTTTTAATGTTTTGTATATTCCAGTTTCTTTTCTGTTGTTTGTATATTTCTTTGGCATTTGGGGTAAAAAGTCTGTTTCTCAAAATATTGAAGCTACTAAAAGTGCATTTTATGCCCCAAGTAAATTGTTAACAGAAGGAATATATGCAAGAGTTCAACATCCAATGATCATAGGGGATATATTAGGACATTTTTCTTTGGTGTTATTAACAGGTGGAATCTACACTTGCATTTTATTCCCTATATATGTATTTATAGATCTCTTTATGATAAAAATACAGGTTAAGTATTCTTTAGAACCATATTATAAATCAGAACTTATAGTTTATAGAAAGAAAACCCCTGTTCTCCTTGATCAAAAACTATTATTTATAGTTTTATTTATGGCATTGTTGGTTATTTGTAATTTTTTAAATTATACAAAAATAATATGATTTATTTTAGCTGGGTCACCCAAATTATTTTGGCCATAATTTCATTTCTTTGGTTGATTCCTTATTATATAGCATTTAAGGTTGGGAATCGTAAATATATGTCTAAAACACTAGATTTATCTTGCAATAATAGATATACATTAATGTATTATTCGGGCTTTTTTATATCTATTCTTTGGTATATTATGCCCTTCTTAAATCAACCTCGCTTCAAACTAAACATTTTTTCTTTGTTTGACATAAAAGTAATACTGTTGGAAAATGTTCTTTACAATATTATCCTTATTGCATTAATTGGATATTTTATGTCTGTTTGGGGTACTAAAGTGGTAAATTGTAATCTGCAAGCAACCAAAGATAGGTTTTTGCATCCTTCAAAGTTAATAACGGAAGGTCCCTATAAAAAAGTGAGAAATCCGATGATAATGGGAGATCTATTTTGTCATTTAAGTTTTATTCTTCTGCTTGGAGCCATACATACATTATGTTTATATATAATTTATATATGTATTAATCTTGTAATTGTATATATAGAAAATAAATATTCATTATGTATACATTTCAAGAAAGAATATGAAGAATATGCTAAAAAAACTCCAGCTTATATGAATCAGGAATTATGGCTGTTTGCTATTTTTTACTTGGTAATTATTGTGACAAATATTTGTCTAACTACGACAATATATATTTAAATAAATAATGAAGAAAAAAGAAGGATTATCTAGGTTACTGGAAATTGCGGGAGAAAAAAAAAGTTTATTGCTTTTCTCCGGGTTATTTTCCGCTATAAGTGCATTATGTATACTTATACCATTTTGGTCTATATATGAAATATTAAAGGAATTGCTTGTTCATGCTTCTGATTTATCTACGATAGATTCTGAGCTAATGATCAGTTGGGGGTGGCTTGCTTTTATTGCTTTGATTGTGGGTGTACTATTTTTGTATGCGGGATTAATGTTATCTCACATAGCCGCCTTTCGTATTTTATATGGGTTAAAAATAAAACTTTCAGAGCATATAGGTCAGTTGTCTTTGGGATATTTAAATTCGACATCTATCGGTTGTATAAAGAAAATCATGGAACAAAATGTCGAAAAAATAGAGCATTTTATAGCTCACACTATTCCCGATTTGGTGAATGTGTTTGCAACCATAACTTTTATGTTTATTATCTTTTTTTCTTTAAATGGTTGGATGGCATTCACCGCTCTATTATGCATACTTTTAAGTATAGGAATGCAATTTTCTAATTTTGTAGGGAAAAGAGCTACTGCACTTACGAAAATCTATTTTGATGTCCAAGAACGTATGAGTGCTTCAGCTGTTCAATATGTGAGAGGTATGCCAATTATAAAGATATTTGGACAAAGTATACGTTCTTTTCGGCAGTTCAATGCCGAAATCGAAGCGTATAAAACATTTGCTTTAAAATGCTGTAATAACTATCAAAATGGTATAATTGCATTTATTATTCTGTTGAATTCAATAGTCACGTTTATTCTTCCTGTAGGAATATTAATAATGACCTCTGATCCTAAAAACATCTCATTAGCTGCAATTTATCTTTTTTTCATCGTGATGGGGCCCGGAGTAGCTTCCCCTGTATATAAACTCGCATTTTTAGCTTCAGGAACTGTAGAAATTAATGAAGGAGTAAAACGTATAGACAAAATATTTGAGGAAAAAAAACTATGTGAACCAGTTGTTCCTCAAATACCTCAGACGTATGATATTGAATTCAGAAATGTAAGTTTTGCTTACGAAGATAGAGAAAATATGACAAAGACAGAAGCGCTGAAGGATATCTCTTTTATCGCTCGACAAGGTGAAGTAACAGCTCTGGTTGGACCTTCTGGGTCAGGGAAGTCAACAATAGCCAATCTCATTCCTCGCTTTTGGGATGTTTCCTCTGGAGAGATTTTAATAGGGGGAATAAACATAAAAAATATTTCCTCACCCCAATTATTGGAGATCGTGTCTTTTGTATTCCAAGATACGTTTCTTTTCAATGATACCATATATGCCAATATTACAGCAGGAAATACTCAAGCTAGTTTATCGGATGTTATACAAGCTGCTCAAGCTGCCCAATGTGATGATTTTATTCGAAGTCTTCCTAAAGGATATGATACGATTGTCGGAGAGAGAGGCGTTTTTCTTTCTGGAGGAGAGGCACAACGAATTTGTATAGCTAGGGCTATTTTACGAAATTCTCCTATTTTAGTATTAGATGAAGCAACAGCTTTTGCTGACCCAGAAAATGAATATAAAATACAACAGGCCTTACAAAAGTTAATAAAAGGTAAAACTGTTATTATCATAGCTCATAGATTGTCTTCTATCACCTCTGCTCATCAAATTCTTGTTTTTAAGGAAGGATGTTTAGTTCAAAAAGGAAGACATGACGAACTTCATGTTACTACAGGCATATATAAAAATATGTGGAATGCTTATATAAATGCACATAACTGGAAGTTAAATCTAAAAAAATGAAATAATATGATTACAAAGGCTATAAAACATATTACTATAGGACAAACCAAACGTTTATACAAGCCTGTGGGGTATACAATGCTTGCAAACTTTATAAATATAGTTCCCTTTTGTCTTTCAATAGAAGTTATAAATACCCTTTTTAAAGCTTTTGATGGAACTGGAACTCCTCTAAACATATCTAAATTATGGGGGCTGATTGTGATAATGTTTGTATACATAATTTTTATGATTTTTGGAGAAAAGAAATCCTATAATGCAAATTTCCGGGAAGCATACAATATTAGTGCAGAAGGTCGTATTGCTTTAGCCGAACATTTACGCAAGTTGTCATTAGGTTTTCTTTATAAAAAAGATTCTGGAGAATTATCTTCCATGTTAATAACTGATTTTGCTATGACAGAACAAGGGATGTCGCACCATCTTCCTCAATTGCTTGGTGCACTGGTCATGCCTATTTTTGCTTTTTTAGGTTTATTGTTCGTAGATTGGCAGATGTCTATTGCTATGTTTTTATCCCTTCCTATTTCTTTTTTAATACTTATTTTCACTTCTAGTATTCAAAAGAAACTAGGGCAAACTCAAATTCTGGCTAAAATACGTGCCAGTAGCAGAATGGAAGAATATTTACAAGGTATACGTGTTATCAAAGCATATAATATGACTGGAATAAAGTTCATCCGTTTACAGGAAGCATTTAATGATCTCAAACGTGCGAATATCAAAACAGAAGCTCTGATTGGACCTATTGTCATGTTGTCTGTAACCCTTCTTCGTATGGGACTTACTTTGATGATATTATGTGGTACATACCTTTTAATTGGAGGAAAACTTTCTGTTGCTATTTTTGTGATGTTCCTTATCGTTGGCTCCAGAGTTTTTGACCCACTAACATTAGCACTAATCAATCTTGCAGAATTCCGTTATTATTCTATTGCAGGTGAACGTATTTTGAATTTACTAAATGAACCAGAAATGTCAGGAACACAAGATGCTCCGGAACAAGGAGATATTATATTTAGAAATGTATCTTTTGGGTATAATGATAAATATATCCTACATGATATAAGTGTTACAATGAAACAAGGTTCTTTAACTGCTATAGTTGGGCCTTCTGGAAGTGGAAAAAGTACATTGATGAAACTTTGCGCTCGGTTTTATGATCCTGATAAAGGTGTAATATTATTAGGTAACAAAAATATACGAGAGATTGATCCTGAGAAACTTATGCAACGCATTTCAATGGTATTTCAGGACGTATATTTATTTCAGGATACCATAAAGAATAATATTCGATTTGGTAAAGAGAATGCTACAGATAATGAGATAATAGAGGCGGCTAAAAAAGCTCAATGTCATGATTTTATAATACATTTACCTCAAGGATATGATACAATGATAGGTGAAGGTGGATGTACCTTATCTGGAGGAGAAAAACAGAGAATCTCAATTGCACGTGCTATATTAAAAGATGCTCCTGTAATTTTATTAGATGAAGCAACAGCTTCTTTAGATCCAGAAAATGAAGTGGAAATACAGTATGCAATCAATTCTTTAATACAAGGTAGAACTGTTATAGTTATAGCGCATAAACTAAAAACAATAAGTGATGCTGATAAAATTATTGTTTTAGATGGTGGAAATATTATAGAACAAGGGACACATGAACAATTATTAAAAGATGAGGGATTATATGCTCATTTATGGGATATTCAAGAAAAATCCTGTAATTGGAAAGTAAATGTATAGAGATGGCATAAGGAAAATCAAAGCCGACTCCGGAGCTTTTTGGGGGGAGGCGGTTTGGCGGCGTTTCCGCCGTTAAACCGTCCTGTTTTCGTTTAACGAAAAGACAACTTGTTGTTTGCAGGAGCAGACCACGTTTATCCAATAATTATTGTGTATCAGCCCATTGTATGGCTATTCTCCTGTGATTTTCGGGGCATTTCCATCAAATATTTGCCGACAGCTCTCCCCATTAAAGGGTGGATATCTCTCCATAATTATGTGACTTACGCTCATAATTCAGGAATAAGGAGACGAATATACGGGAAATCTGTCCTTTATATACCCTATTGTCCATTAATGGATTGTTACTTTCACACATCTACAAATGGAGAGTGGCAGTGAGTCGTATATGCTTCATGGTTTTTCTGCATTATCTCCATTAATGCGTACATTTGTTTATATTCAAATGAGAGCATTTGCTACAACGTACAAATAAATTATATCATTGTTGCTTTTTTGTTATCCATTCTAATAAAGTAAGAATTAATTCGCTTATTTATAATGTGATAATGTGTTTAGTAGGTTAGTCTACCACTAGGATAAAGCCAGACGGGAGCATTCTCTATTGGTAGTCTGTGTCATATTTTCGATTCATTTCAAAACAGCTGGAGTGATAGCTTGTGGGTGATAGCATGAATGGGATATTTTGGAACGATTCGACAATTTTAGCTCTATCTGACAATGATACGGTTGATAATAGTTTCTGTATTCCTATTTTTATCTCCATTCAGATTGTTCTTTGTGACGTCAAGGAGGCAAACTGCACCATTAAGAAGATTGCATATTTATTGTGTGAAGTATTCATAAAACCAAAAATATTCACATAATAAGGACCAGTATATAGGGTGTTTAATGCGGTTTACGACATTAAGTGGAATACCACTGTCTATCATAATATTTTTTCGTAAAGGTTCATCACTAATAGCAGCCTTTACTTGCTCTACACTGTATATACTGCTCGTAGCTATATGATACCAGGTTTGTCGAATGATTCTTAAACGTTCATGCTCCAATGCTAAATCCTCAATGGTATTGGATAGTTCAATCTGACGCTGGGAGGACTTGACTATTTTCGATATGCCAATAGTTCCATTTTTATTGTATATAATTAAATCGTTTATATTAGGAATAAAAAATAATGGGACAATCAATTTATTTCCTCTATGCTCATTACAGCATAAATGCATTTTAGAAGGATATAATTTTTTCTCCTTGTCTTCATCAATGAAAAGACTACCATCGCATGACAATACTAGGTTTTCATAAGCGCAAAAATGAGGATATGGTGGTCCGCTGCGCCATTTTCGTCTTGTACCGTTTAGATGTTTGTAAACGACATTTTGTTTAAAATTCTTATTAAGCCGTTTATAATAATTAATCTTCTTAAAATCTATCTTGTTTTGTTTGGTTACAGAGTTATGAGGCATCACATGTTCTAAGGAAATGTGTTGATTTACTTCCATATGCCTCATGCAATAACAGCAGAATCCATTCTGTTCCCTGTAAAGCAATTTCTCCATTTCATGATTTCTCTTAAATGAAGCATAAGTGCAATTTACATATTGTCCATCTTGTTCACTCCACGCTTCACATAGGAAACGATTTACAATTTGGTGACCTTTACGCCGCCTTCCTTTATTATGCTTATCAATCCAAAACATATATCTAATGATGCGAGGTTATTCTTCCTTCCATTTATTGATTAATTGCGATGCTTTTTTTTCTCCCACCATTTTTTCTAATTCCTTGCGTCTCATGTTTAGTAGTTGTGTATTTTCCATTTGTATAGCTCTTTTTATTGCCATTTGTAGAAATTCCATCTCCTCGTTTCTAGGAGCTCCTCCCATCCAATCCAGTAATACATCATCGTAATCAATACCAAAAAGGTCTGGCAATTCATGCGGTTGCTTCTCTCCAGCTACAAGTCTGAATATTTTATTTTGTTTCTCGTCCGATGACAAGTTGCTTACTATTAATGGAGAGTGGGAAGTCATTATGAATTGTAATTTTGGGAATGTCTGTGTAAACCGTTTTACAATTTCTGTTTCTAACGAAGGGTGTAAGTGCAAATCAATTTCGTCTATCATAACTAATCCTGTAGGTTCTACATCTACTCGCCTGTTTAACAAATAAGCCCGGTATGCCAGATCTAAGACAATGGAATATAACCGTTTATATCCGGCTGGAAGTCTGTCAAATTTGATTTCCTGTTCTGATTTTAGACGAAGCCACAGTTCTGGTTTTTGTTCTTCATCAAATAAATAGAAAAGACGATCTATCTCAAAAGCAGTATCGCATATATCACGATTAAGTACTAGAGAAAACTGCGTCAACTTTTTAGTAACAAATGCAACTTCATTACGTGTGAATGTGTCTGTATCATCATCTAGCTGTTTTAGTTTAGCCATTGAATTTAATAGTCGTCGTTGCCATATTTCCACACATGCTGTTTCATTATCCCATTGGTAATAGCCAAAGTTGCGTAATGTTTTTCCATTTGCAGCCATCTGTTGCTTGGCAAAGGAGGATATATTTGTGAGTGTATGCGGAAAAGAATCCGAAAAATATGCGAGTAATGGCAATTCATCGTATTTCCTATACAATTGCATCAGATGTTGATAAGCAGGCCTATAGCGTGATGGATTAAGTGAAGATCCACTAGTTGAACGGCGATACATATCCCATTCTATATTTTCTCCTTGAAAAGTTATTTGTCCATGAAAATTGGCATCAGCAGTTACATCCTCTGAATCTTTTCTTCTATGAAATTCATCATATTTGATGGATTTCATTTTTAAATCAGGATTTCCTGCCGACAAGAAGTCATCCCCCATTGAACGATCATTCGTAAACATAAAATAAAGCGAGTAAACCATAGCTCTAATGAGTGTGGTCTTTCCAGCACCATTGCGTCCGATAATAATGGACACACTAGGTGCAAACTGTATATCGAAATGGTCGAAACACAAGAAATTGTCTATAGAGAGTTTTTGATACAACATAAAATTTCATGTTTTTGGAGTACTATTGCAAATATAGAGATAAAAAATTAGAAAACAAAGGATTCAATAATGTAATCTTCGTGAGGTGATAACCATCAGAGAGTCAGGTTTAAGAGCTTTATGTTTCAGATTTCATTACACTTCTTCAACATAGCTTTACGTATCATTGTCTAAATATTGATGTTGGTTTACTTGGTTTCTGATATTCATTTATATAAATTTGCAACATGAATAACTGATAACTTAATATTATCGTCTATGCCCAATTTGTTAGAACACAGATTTGCAATTAAGCGTATTACAAAGCCATCGAATGAGGATTATATTTCTGCATTGAAAATCTATAATGAAACGACTCCTCCTGATATAAAAACAAATACGAATGAAATAACATATTGGCTTGAACAAAACAGGAATGAGTTACCATTTGAAATCATGTTATTCTCTCTTTATTTAAATAATATGGTTGTTGGATTAGCTATGCTTACTTATCTTAAGAAACAAAAAACCATTATATTTGAGTATTTAGCTTTACAACCGTCATTTAGATTGAATGCGGTCTTCTTTACATATATAAGCTTACTTCAAAATTATATCAATGATAGCAATACGGATGTAGCATATTATATTATAGAAATTAACAATCGAAATAAAGGAGAGAATATAGATAAGGAAAGCAGATTATTTAAGCGATTGTTCTGCTTGGAAAATTATGGCAAAATAAACGCTTTATACTATTCACTTCCGTTAGGTTTATACAATCATGAAAGTTATTTTGAATCGCTATTATATATCAAAACGAATGACAACATTTCACAAATATCAAAAGAAACATATATTGATTTAGTTAAGGCCATTTATTTTGATTATTATTTATTTTGGTATCAACCATTTATGAGTAATAATGAGTACATAGAATACAAAAAGAAAGTGGAACGTGTATATCAGCTTGTAATTCAAGATGTTATGAATGAAATGTTTTGTGATATATCTTATGTTGATTGTCCTCTATTTCATGAATCAGGTTATATTCAGCCTAATACTACGTTACCAGTTATTACCAGACCTCAAAAAAAATATTTGTTTTTGGTAGTACCTGGATTTATAGCTTGCACAATCCTTATCGTTTGGATATATAATACTATTCTAGTGTGGTTGGACATTCCCATTAATCATGTAGGTGCTATAATTGGCAATATAACTAGCGCTATCATAGCTACACTAAGTGCCATTTATTTTATAAAGCCTAAATCATAATTTAATGCAATGAACAATGATATTGCTGCCATGGTTATTTATAAAAGGTAAATAAGAACCTAGCACATCAAATTTTGCATACCAAGCTGCATCATTTTCACATTTTCCAAAATCAAGCATTAAAGCAGAAAATATGTGAAATTTGCGTGTAGATATAATTTTTAAACCACATTCTTTCAATATTCTATTGATATATTTATAAGAGTAAATCCATTGTTGTTGCTCTTTACCTTGATATACGGATTTTATTATTTGAGCATCAGCTTTATAACAAAGTTTACTCCGGTATTCATAAGCAAAACTATTTTCATATTCCAACAATAAACTTCCTCCATGTTTCAAAACCCGAGCCATTTCTACTATAGCAGCAACAGCATCACAATAATTTATGACACTACCTACACACAATATACCGTCAAATGTATTTGTTGCAAATGGAAGTTTCTCTAAACTTGCAACAGTATAGAGAGGTAACTGATTTATTTTTTCAGCTGCAATATCCACATGATGCATTTTGCAATTTAAGTTATAATCATATCCTCCAGAACCCGCATTTAAAACATAATCATGATATTTAAATGCATTTTTATGTACAAATTTCTCTATTTGTGCTTTTGTATATTTGTACCATGGTTCATTAGATGGCCAAATTTCTTCAACTTTATTATAGAAAGTGGCAATTTCCTCTTCATTTACTTGCTGTTGGATATCATCCATAATATTAAGTTATCAGTTATTCATTGTAAATATTACATTCTGATTTATAGGTGATTGAATTTGAAATGTAGTTTCTTCGCAGGAAAAACTATAATCCATAAAATTATGATGAAATCGGATATGAGTTATTGCCGGAAGACAGCAGTAGAGCAGGTTATTTCAGATTTTCTTTTCCATTGTCAATATGAAAAGAACTTGAATGAAAAGACAATTTATGCTTATCGTTCTGACTTGTATATGTTTAATAGGTATATTCATGAGTTGTATCCTTCGGTTGTATTTGAGCAGGTGTCAAAAGATATGCTGAAAACGTACCTGCAACATATATCGACTTACAAGCCTAAAACGGTGAAGAGAAAACTGGCATCCCTGAAGGCTCTGTTTAACTACTATGATTTTGAGCACGATGACTTTCTGAACCCTTTCAGAAAATTGCGTATTCGCTTTAAAGAGCCTTATGTTCTTCCAACGGTAATGACGTGCAATGAGGTGAAAGAGATACTTAAATATCTTTACAAATTAAGGGCGGATAATCCTGATACGGGTGGTTATGCCTATAAGGCACAGACAAGAGATATTGCGGTTGTAGAACTTTTATTTGCTACTGGTATCCGCGTTTCCGAATTGTGCGAGTTGTCGTGTGATGCCGTTGACTTAAAGCAGGCAACTATTAAAGTTTTTGGAAAAGGCAGCAAGGAACGGGTCATACAGATTTGTTCGGTGGAGGTGTTAAAAATACTCAGGCAATATCAACGTCTGTTTGCTCCTTCCAAATGTTTTTTCATAAATAGGTTAGGAAACAGGTTGTCCTCACAATCCGTCAGGCTGTTAATCAAGCGATGCCGGGAAGAAATAGGGATTGGGAAAAAAATTACTCCGCATACTTTCCGCCACACTTTTGCCACATTATTGTTGGAAGAGGATGTGGATATCAAATACATCCAGAATTTGTTGGGGCATAGCAGTATAACCACCACGCAGATATATACCCATGTCAACATGAATAAACAAAAGAAAATTTTATCCTCCAAGCATCCACGTAAGAAGATGGAAATGGAGGAGTGATGCCTGTTGCCATGTCCATGCCTTGATTAATAAACAGGGTGTCATCTGATGACTTTTGATGACATCTGATGCCATTGCTTTTCATGTTTCAGATATAAAGCGGTTCTTTACCTAAATCCATGAAAATGAGATGTCATGAACATACAGGAAGCAAAGAACATCAGACTTGTTGATTTTTTAGCCGGATTCGGGCATGAACCGGTAATACAGCGTGGGAACAGCGTATGGTACAAATCGCCCTTCAGGACGGAAAAGGAGGCCTCTTTCAAGGTAGACCTCCATAAGGAACTATGGTATGACTTCGGTCTGGGGAAGGGAGGGGATATTATAACATTGGCCAAGGAGATTTATCAGACACAGGATGTAAGCCGTGTGTTACGGTGTATTGAGGATAAAAGGACGGTTTTGAAGTCGGTTACTGTCTCCTGCCCTTTTGAAAAAGCGTATCCCGCCTTTCAGGACTTGAAAATCATTCCTCTTGCCAACCGGATACTGCTTGCCTATCTGGAGGAACGGTGCATTGATACGGAAACGGCCCGAAAAGTATGCAAGGAGGCTCATTTTAATCGGAACGGGAAAAATTATTTTGCCATCGCTTTCCCTAATATTTCCGGAGGGTACGAAATCAGGAACAGGTATTTCAAGGCTTGTATCGCTCCCAAGGACATCAGTCGTATCATCAGCTCACCGGAGAGCGGGATTTGCTATATTTTTGAGGGGTTTATGGATTTTCTGTCTTTCAGGCGGGCTTTTCCGTCCTTGGAAGAGGGGGATTATATAGTGTTGAATTCTGTCAGCAACTTACAGAAGGCTTTTTCTTTCCTTGCACGATATGACGGCATCTGTTGCTGTCTGGACAATGATACCGCCGGAAAAAATGCGGTGCAGGCATTAAAGGAGAAATACGGAATCCGTATATGCGATCTCTCGCATGAATATTCCGGATATAAGGACCTGAATGAATATCTGTGCGGGAAAAACAACCGGCTCCATATATAATAGAGGAATTGAAAAGACTATCTGATGGTATGCCCTCGTTTCCTTCCTGCCACACGTGGCAGGAAGCGGGGTGATTTTTTATGTGGCGATCCTGTGTTAATAGTAGAATGTGGTCAGATGAGTTTTATGGTCTTTTACAATCTTTACTTCCTGCATCTGTCCATATATCTCACGCACGGATACCGGACAGTCCATCTTTTCCCATTCTTCCGGGGAAATCCTCATGTCGGAATGCCTGAAACATAGCATGACCATTTCCGGGGAATCCTCTTCTGCGAATATGAAACCTTCATGGTCGTCGACAAATTGCCTGAGTCCATCCTCATCCTTGCAGGATATTTCTCCGGTGTACATGTCCCCGCCCGGCCGGGTGTTTTTGCGGATATGGATTTTGAACCATTCCCGGCTTTCCGGCTGTTCAGGTGCGCCACACTCCCACAGGGCTATTTTCGCATCGTAGTAAACCTCCCCGTTTTCACATGCCCCGTAATGCCCCCAATGCTTGAAACGGCCGGTTGTCCATGCCTTGAACCTTACATCGCCTGCCTTTACCAACACACACTCACCGCCATGCATATCGCATTTGATGCCCTTTTTATCCCGGGACACGAACGGGACACGGGAAAAATTCCGGAGCACGATGTTATCTCCATACACGGCATTTACGAAGAACGGTCGGGAACGTTCACCGTATCCGGAAATAAGGAACAGGCTGTCACCTGTACGGGGATACCGGTCGGAACGTGTCTTTTCGATGTGTTCCACCATTGCGTTCACTTTCTCTATGTCTTCCCGGACAAGCCCGTGCATCCGGTCATACCAGTAGTTCAAGCGGATGAACGTTTCCTTGCAATACTTGTTTTTTGTTTGGATCATGGTCTTTTTCATTTTGTGGTTAAACATGCCCGGCTTTGGTAAAGCCGGTATTTCTTTTCTTATATGCATCCGTTTGTCTTTTGCCCTGATTGTGCAAGGCTTGGCGAAAAAATACCGCAGCGAAGCGAGGATGATTTTTTCAGCCAACCGGTCCAAAGGACCGCCTTGCTCGATCAGGGGCAAAAGGCTACCTTTGCAGGTAAGAAATAGAAATGCGGAACACTGCTTGATTCCAAGGTGGAAAACCTTTATTCCCCAACCTGGATATATCCCCCAAAGAAAATCCACCAAGGAGAATCTGTTTTTAAAAGATTCCTTGGTCCATTTATAGTCAAATGGAAATACATTGCAAGTTCTATTTCCCACAACTATCTGTATTTCAGCTATGGATTGAATTTATTTTTGCAAACCAATTCTGTTTGACTATATCTTACATTGGACAGTATAAGGAAGCACTTAAAGTCAGGATATTCCCCAAACGTACATTACCGGTCATCAAACGCCTCCACCCTGTTTCTTTCCAGCAAAGCAAGGATGTCCTTCTCCTTATATAGTAATTTGCCTCCTATCTTGTAGTAAGGCAGTTTGCCGTTTATCCTGTACTCTGCCAGCGTCCTGCGTGTCAGTTTCAACTGTTCGGCAAGCTCATAGTCCGTAATGTAACGTTCTCCGTTCAGAACCGGACGCAATTTCTCCTCCTGCTTGTGCAGTATTCCGGACAGGATGTCTATGTTCCGGAAAAAACGTACTATCTCAGGGTTTTCTTTAGTCAGCATGGATTGGATCATTGTATTTTTTGGATTACTTGATGAATGTTGTTCTCCATAAAACGGATAATATCCTGACGCTTGTAATACACCTTACGGTCTATATAGCTGTAAGGGATGCTCCTGCTTCTGCGAAGCTGCAACATCTTTCCGGGGGAGACATCCATGAGCATACAAGCCTCCTGGTTGTCAATCCAGTCGTCCATACCATGTGTATCTTTCCCGCATGTCTCACACATTTTTTTGGCAACGGCTTCCAGAGCCTCATTCATTTCCATGAATGTTTTAGCCTCGATACAAACAAACTCCATAAACTTTACTTTTTTGTCAGATACGAAAATATGGAAGAGAAAATTCATTGCCAAAAGGTTGTCACCAAAAGTCACCAGATGTCATCAAATGTCAGGTGCGGATTATTGGAGGACTTTCGAAAAAGAAGAAAGAAGCAGCGGATTTTTATCTCAAAAAGCACTAAATTTATCCCCGACCGGACAATCCGGCCATTCCAAGTAAAACGATATGGAATTGATAATCAATGTAATGGTGCTTTTTGTCGGTATTGCCCTTTGGATGTACGGGCGATATTGGAGAAAGACGTGCGGCAAGGTTCTCTGCCAATATGCGGCGGCCTGCGGTGAACGGGAAGACAGGGAGAAACTGATGCGGTATGCCATTATAGCCGGGAATCCCTATGCGCCCCTGTTGTATGCCTTGACTTATCCGGAACTGTTTGACAAGGCCCGGCCGTTGCGGTTGTTCGCATTCGGAGAAATCCGCTGCGTGTTTGCCGGTTATTATTTTCCACAACGTTTTGAAAGTTGGCTTTGTGACGACCAGTCTGCATTTGTGCAGGAAGTGTATGACTTCAAGGATGGGAAAGATGATTGCACGGAGTATTTTTCTCAGGCATTCCGGATTCTTTCCACCGACAGGGATGTTACGGCTATGTTCATGCCATGCAGCACTTCCTACCGTTATTACAGACGTTTTTCCGGCATTGCCGGTTTTTTGGAAACTCATGGTTATGCCCGGTCAGGACTGGACCTGATATGTATTACAGAAAGCAGGGAGTGCAAGCATACTTCAGAAAAACGTTCCGAAATAAATACCGCCAACTATATGATGTCAAACGCCCTGTATGGGAAGAGGGTCGTGATTGTCGATGACTTGCTGACCAGCGGGACCAGCCTGCTGGAATACGCCCATAACCTGGAAAGGGCCGGTGCCAAAGTGGAGGGTGCCGTATTTCTTGCCAGGACCTTTCAGATGCCTTCGCCGGCAAGAGTAAAACGCCTGGTATGGAAACGCCATCTGCTTGCCCGAATTTGGCGAAAACAGGCGGGGTATTTTCTGTAAATTGTAAAGTTTACATTCGGATTTTACAGTTTTACACTTCAAAAATTTACACTTGTTATCCTCCAACAATAATTTTGAGATTATACAGACTTGATTATCAAAATGATATGATATTCATATAAACAGAAGCGGACAGTACGGCATAGATTTTTCACTAAAGATGGCATATACTCTTGAGAGTGCGCACAAGAAAGGGTATTTCAGTAATAACCTTTAAAATACAGGAGATACATGCCATGATGTATATAGACAATGAAGTGCTCGAGAAAATGATAATGACCATAGTGGAAGGGTTTGACCGCATAGAGAAGAAACTGGACAGGATGGGACGTGTGAAAGAGTTCTTGAACGGTGACGAGCTTTTGGACAACTATGACATAGCCAGGCTGCTCAACGTGTCGCTGCGGACAGTCGCCCGTTACCGGGAAAAAGGACTGATCCGCTATTACCAAACGGATGAGAACGGCAAGAATTTCTACAGGAGTTCGGATATACAGGATTTTTTGCAGAAACGGGGAAAGAAAAACTGAACGGGAGAATGTGGATATGCGGAAGTTGTGCTAACTTTGTCTTATAAACGATTGTTATGAAGACAAATACCAATTCCAGATATGCCGTTGCGGTCCTTATTGACGGGGATAACGCCTCCTTTGAGAAGATGGAGGATATAATGGGCTTTGTTTCCCGTTATGGGGATGCCGTCGTGAGACGAATTTATGGAGACTGGACGAGGAAAGCGCTTTCCGCGTGGAAGGAAACTGCCCGGGAGCATGGATTCAGGCTTGTACAGGCTTCCTCCCATGCTTCCGGAAAGAACACGACGGATATTGCGCTGGTCATAGACGCGATGGATATCCTTCGTGACGGGCGGGCGGACTGTTTCTGTCTGGTAGCCAGTGACGGTGACTACAGCCTGCTTGCCCAACGGATACGGGAAGCCGGATTGAAGGTGCTGGGATATGGGGAGGGCAAGACTCCCGTATCGCTGGTACGGTCCTGTTCCGTGTTCCTGTATGCCGACCGGAAGGAAAACAAGGTTTCGGACAATACTCCCGAATTCTTTATCCGAAGGGACATGGAGTATTTTGACAAGGCTTTTGAGCAAGCGGCTGACGGCAAAGGGGAGGTGTCCCTTTCGCTGATCGGCGGCGCATTGAAAAAAATGATGCCCAAATTCAAGGTCAGGAGATATGGATGCAAGACATTGGGCAAACTTTATGAAAGGCTGGACCGGTACGAGCTGGTCATGACAGACAAGGGAGTGGCAAGTGCCGTGCGGCTGAAAGGCTGAACCGCACGGCGGGAATAATCAGGAACCGTCAGTTTCCTTTTATGCATCCTTGCCATGGCATAAAGGAAACTGACGTTCGTTGTCTATACCGGGATGGGATTTATCCGTAGTGTATCGAGATTGAGATAGGCCCCCCGGTAGAATGTCCTTCCTTCCCTGAGCATACGCCACAGGATGTCGCAGCCGGTTTGTGCCAGTATGGAATTGATGAAAAGGTCCTGCTTCTGCAAGGCTTCCGCCAGCGAGCAGCTCGGCCCCGAATCCTTTTCCTTGATGGTGGAGTAGCGTACCTCTTCGGTAATGACATTCATGCGGGGAACGGGCAGGTATTCGTTGGAGACGGGCTGGAGAATCTTGCCACGGATGTTCCCTATCAGAACCTGTCCGGTGGTCCGGGCATTGCCGAAGTCCATCCAGTATATGGGCGCCCGCTCGTTGTTGGAAGTGTGTTCCCGGTGTTTCTTCAGGAACCGCCAGAGGTTCATCCGGGAGCGGATGTTGTCGGTGCAGGTGACGATGATGTTCGCCAGGGCGGGTTCTTCCCGGTCTGCGGAGGCTTTCAGCGGATAACGCTGCCCCTTTGCCTCCCACGAGAAGCCGAAAAAACGGTTGATGCGGGTTACAAGTGCCGCAGCCTTGTTCAATCCGAGTTCCGATCCGCTGAACAGCTGGCGTCCGATGTTCGCTTCCGTGACGGTATCGGGGTCGAAGACCGTCACGTGCAGTCCCGGATGTCCGAGTGCCTGCAATGCCACGCTCATCCGCGCCAGGCCGGTGGCCACCTGTGAGCCTGTTCCGCCCGCACCGATTACGAAGACGGTCACGGGATGGTAGGGGTTGAGCAGGTACCTGTCTGTATAATGAATCTTTTTCATGCCAGTAAGTCTTTAAGTTGTTTGTTCATGGGTTTCAGTTCGTTCTCGTCAAACGGATTGGCGCGTGCCTTTTCCGTTACCGAGACCAGGTTGCTTTCAGTCGGATTCCTGTTTCCTCCCAGATGGGAGAACTCGCTGAGCCAGAAACGTTTTTCCCAATACTCGAGGAGTTTTGAGAAAGTCATGTCTTCCGGGGGAGTCAACGCGGCGTTTCCCAGACAGACACTGCTGCCCGTGACATTGAAGAAAGGGGCGAGGAAAAGCGGGCTGTTTTCCGCCGGTTTTTCCCCCTTGTAGGAGAAAATGTCCAGCCTGTCACCGGAAACCTTGTAGATCACGCCGGGCACATGGAATGTCCCATCAGGAATATTCAGGCTTCCGGCAAAGAACATCTGCCGTTTTCCCGGAGGATTGTACCAGATGTACCTTTCGTGCCCCTTTCGGGTATCACACCACAGCATGTTGGCGGGGATTTTCCCGTGCGGCACGTTCCGCCGGTCATCCGTATAGGATTCCACCAGGGAGTCCATGAACTCATAGGTGACGGGCATGGCAGCCTCCATCCTGCCCCTGTCATTGATGGGACGCAGTTCGAGGTAATGCATTCCGCTCCCATAGTGGTTCTCATGGTATTCATACGCGATCAGTGCCGCCTTGGGCACCATCACTTGTTGCAATTTATTGGTCAGTTCATTCATATCGTTCATTTTAGAAGTTGTCAGCTATATGTCTTGTAAAACGTGCCAGCCATTTTGAAAGCCTTTCCGGGTAGTCGTCCATTTGGAAGAGACAGTCCGTTTCCGGTGTCAGGAACCTGTATGTGACCGGGGTAAGGGCATAAGTCTCCTGGTAGTCCGAGTTCATGAACCCTTTCATGCATTCAGCCAGCGTGTCATCGGTAGAGTAGACCAGCATGACCTGGCTTTCCATTCCCACCGGGTAAAAATCACGCTCCTCCTCATACGCCCAATCGTACAGGTAATCTGTGAGGCTCGGGCTTTCCGGGGTAATCAGTGCCATACCCTCCCTTATCAATTCCAGCAGTTTTTGTTCCTTCCCCTTTTTTGTCCGGTAATTCCGTACAGCCTCTTCCAGAGAGTTGCAGAACGGTTTTCCCGACATCCGTTTGAGTGCTTTCGCCCGTTTTCCTGACTGGTAGGAATCCGCCAGCCGCCTGTTCGCCCTGATTTCTTTCGGGGAGGCGTCGGAATCCCGGTTTTCCCAGTCTTCCAGTTCCTCTATGGCGAAGTCATAGCAAAACGCCTCGGTGACATTGCAGACTCCGTGATGCCGGACGAATTGCCGGATGAACTCCCTGACAATGTTCCTCAATGGTACGGGAAGCCGTTCCGTAAAGTCGATGGGAATCCAGAACAGCTCGGGTTCCGGCCAGTCGTGATGGCGGAACAGACAGAAATGGAGCCTTCCTTCTTTCTCTTCCAGATTGACACACTCCGGCACGCTCTCGTCCATCGCCTTGTACAGTTCGGTGATTTTCAGACGGGGGCTGCCCCCTTTCCTGTATCGGAAAGGGAGCTTTATACCCATAAGTCCGGCATAGTTCGATGCCGATTGGTAGAGATAGTCAAAATTCTCCGGTGTCGTGAGATTGACCGGGGAACCGTCATATCCGTCTTTATGCCAAAAATCCGGTGCGAGGGGAGGAATTTTATCTGTCAGAAAATCATGACGCTTCCCGGTGGCGGCAGTATCCTCCTTTTTTGTCCCGCTGTTCCTCTTCGGATGTCTGACGGGCCGGCCGAGCGGATAATGAGTTCCGCCAGGTTTTCCTTGGCTGATTCTGATAGCAGTCTGCATGGTTTGTCCTCCTTTTTCTTTCTCTTGCCCATACGCTTATCCTTTCACTCCGATGGTTGTCTTGAAGCGGTAGACCGCCTTGTCCTCCTCCCATTCCGGCCCGTGAACGGTCGCCGTTGTCAGTTCGGGATAGGTCATGGAGTAGAAGTCCATCACCTCGTTTACGGACAGGCTGCTGTCCGGATCGCTCAATACCAGTTCCTTGGAGTCCTTCTTGAATTTGAAAATTCTCTGTAATCCTTTGATTTCAAGTGCCATAATTTTTCTATTTTATAAGGTTCAACAATATACCATGTCCATTTGTGCCATGTCCGTCATGCGGCATTCCTTCGGGAAGTCCGGATATTCCGCGTACGGGTCTTCCCTGAGCATTTCCCGGTCATCCTCGCAGTCCTTGTCGAAGTTGTACATTACAGCCTCCTGCACCGGTGCATACTGTGACGGAGCCGGTTGCATCCATTGCTTTCCGTCTATCTGCGGTTGCGGCATCTGTACCGGTTGATGGAACTGGATACCTTGCGGTTGTGGTGCAGGCTGCGCGTATTGTACGGGCTGCGTTTGCGGCTGTCCGGGATATACTGCCGGTTGAGGCGTTTGCGGTTGTGAGACGGGTTGCGGAACCGGAGACGGCTGCTCGGTCAAGAACATCGGGATTTGCTCTCCGCTCCGGTATTGCGGTGCCGGGGCTGCCACCGGTTGCGATGCAGTTTGTTGTGGAGCCGGCTGTGGCTTGGGCATTGGCGGTTGTTCCATACCGAACAGGCTTCCCTCCGATGCCTTTTTCTGCACTTCCGCCATTTTATCGTCGATTTCCGCTTGCTTGTCCGGAAGTGCCAGCACCTTTGCCTGCTTGAGCCATATCAACGCTTCGGAATAGCGTTTGCCGGTCATGGCATCCTCCGCCTTCTTAAGCAATTTTTCCATCTTTTCCCGTTTCTCGCGGACCTCTTTGGACTCTTTCTCCACCGCAGACCTGGCGGCTTTGCTTTGTGAGGCCGCTTGTTCCGCCTGCTTCTCGAATGTTTCCAGGTTGGTAAGGATGCCCTGCGCTTTCTGTAAAGGTGTGCCGACAGCCTGCAGGAAGCCTGTGTCCAGCTCTTCCGGCGTGCCGTTCAGGATGAGCGGAACGATGCGTTCCCCATCCTTTACTCCTGACCGTCTGGGAACAACGGCCACCGTCAGGTTGTTGTTTACTCGTCTGATGTTGATGCTCAGGTCTGTGCCTGCTGTAATCATTTGGTTGATTGCTTGAAAAAACATAATGGTAAAATTTAAAATGTTATACATGGGTTTCCTTGAAAAAATCCTTCAGGATTCTCTGCCTGTCCGGATTCGATGCGATGCCTTTCAAGGGCTCCAGATAGTAGCCGATACGTTTCGGTCCGTCCGTCGTATCGGGAATCCGTCTTTTTACAGGTCTCACACGGTTTGTGGTGGGCCATGCAGCCGGCATGACCGGAGCCGACGGGGTAAATGTAAAAGTTCTCATATCTTCAGCATTTAATGATTATACAAGCATGCCCATGGCAATCAGGACAAGGATTGTTTTCAGGATGAAGGTGAATGTCCTGAAGATAAGACTGACCAGAGTTCCCGACAAAAGGAACAGGACGAGCAGATACACGGGAATGATACCTTTGCTGTAGAGCAGGCATATTCCTGCAAGCAGAACCAGTGAGACCACTTGTTTGCAGATGTTTTCGATGAGTTGCAGTTTCATGTCTTTAATTTTTTAAGAATGAATAAATAATCCCATCGGGATATGTTTTCCCGATTTTATAGGCCTCCGGCCCTTGGATTGCCTTTTTGCGCAAGGCTTGGCAAAAGAAAATACCGCAGCGAAGCGAGGATGATTTTCTTTTAGCCAACCAAGCCCCCAAGGGGGGCCGCCTTGTGGCAAAAACGAGGCAATCCAAGACCTTTGCCGCTTAAAAGCGGAAAACGTATCTTGCACATATAAAAAGAGAGGCACGGACCCTAGTCCGCACCTCTCTTGTACCCTGACATGTCGGCAACCGCTTACATGGAGCCATGTGGCCGGGCTTCTTCCGGATGGTTCCGGAATATCTCTCCGGTCACCTCATTTACCGTTTCCAGCACGCCGTCCAGAAACTCCTTCTGCGTGAGCTCCCCCCGCTCTATGCGTACCAGTTCCGTTTCCCAACCGGAGGTGAGGGAGGCTTCCGCCACTTTCATTCCACGTACCGTCTCATATAAAAGAAGGCCTTTGGGGGTCGGGATGATGTACCTGCCCGAATAGCGGATGTATTTGCGGTCCAGAAGCGTACGGATGATGTTCGTACGTGTGGATACGGTTCCCAGTCCGGCCTTGTCCATATAGTCCGTCAATTCCTCGTCCGTATAGGGGGAAACAGGCAGGGATTTCCTGTGTATGAGGCTGCATCCCGCCACCGGCAGCGTCTCCTCCCGCAAAAGTTCAGGTGGAACGGGGCAGAGGACACAGTTTTCTGAAACAAGGTGTTCCCTCTGGAAAACACCGAGCCATCCCGTTTCCAGGATACGGTATGTACGGATTCGGAACTTGCGTGCGGCGCATACCGTTTCAACCGTTGTGTATTCCACCTTACACGGTGGCATGAACGTTTCCAGCATCCTGCCGACAATGAGCGTGTAAACCAGCCTTTCCTCCCTGTCCAGCTCGCCGGGCTGTACGCCGGTGATGACAATGGCATGGTGCTCCGCCGTATCCTGTGTCCCGGTCATACCTTTCCTTGCCGTAAGGTTAACCATACCGGCATATTGGCGGAAATCCTTGCCGGACAGCAACTTCTCCATAACCGGAGGTAACATGTCATACACATCCCGGGGCAGCAGGCGGCTGGAAGTGCGCGGACAGGAGATCAGTTTTTTCTCGTACAGGCTCTGGGTGATTTCCTGTACCCGTATGGCCGTCAGGTTATGGTAACGGTTCGCATCTTTCTGAAGCTCGGTCAGGTTATAAAGGGCCGGCGCGCCGATTTCCTCTGTCCGGCTGCCGACAGCCGTGACACGTGCATACCCTGCCGCCTTGCAGTCCTCGTACAGTTCCAGGGCGTCCCGGCGGTTCCCCAAGTCTTCCACGTGGCGCATCTTCATTATTTTCCCGTTCTTGCAGAGGCTGATGAACACGGGCCAGCTGTCAGCGGGAATGTGGTTCTCCCTCTCCCGGTACCGTCCGCTTATGGCCGCCAGTACAGGGGTCTGCACCCTGCCCAGCGAATTGTTTCCGAAGCCTACCGCCTTGCAGACGGCATAGCTTGAATTGACCCCCAGAAGCCAGTCGGCCTTGTTGCGGCTGTCTGCCGCCAGGAACAAGTTGTCGAACAGGGCGCATGGGCGGAGGTTTTCCATGCCTCTGGTGATGGCCTCGTCCGTCAGGGATGAGATCCACAGGCGGAGGCAGGGTTGCTTGCATCCCAAAAAGCGGTAAAGATACCGGAACAGCATTTCCCCCTCACGGGAAGCGTCGGTTGCCGCAATGATGGTGTCGCACGCGTCGAACACCTTGGCTATCACCTTCAACTGGAGTACCGCATTGATATCGGGATTCCATCCCGTATCCGTCTTGACGTGCCTTACCGTCAGGAAAGGAGGGGGCAGCAGGGGGAAGTCCTCCCGCTCCACCCATGACGTACCGGAATCTTTCGGCATCGCCAGGGAAAGCATGTTGCCGTATGTCCATGTCACCATGTATCCGTTTCCGGTCATGTATCCGTTCTCTTTTCTGTCTGCTCCCAGAACTCTTGCTATCTCTCTGCCCACATTGGGCTTGTCAGTCACTATCGCTATCATATTCTTTTTCTTTTTGATGTTCCGTGCCGTTTCTGGCGGCACGGAACGTGGGTTAAACCTGTTGTTTCCCGGTTAAATTTCCGGTGTCTCCTTCTGACGGAGACCGTTTATTTCCATGACCGGTCTGCCGTTGCCGTCAGGTACCAGCTTCAGCGTGGCGTCCATCGTCAGGCTGATGACCGGTGTGCGGAGTTTCAACGGGACGATTTCCGTTTCCTTGCCTTGCAGCAACAGTTCCATGTCACCGCTGGTTTCCAGTTGTTTTTTACTGATGCCAGCGGCCTCCAGACCGTTCCAGTCAATGTCTTCCGCCTTATAGATGTGGCGGGCATTCTGATTCGTATTCATACGATTCGGGGATTTTAGGTTTGTGTAATTCGTTCTGTTTCCCTTTGGCCGGGTTATACCGCCTGTGAAGCGCCTTTCTTCTGTTCCTGCTGCTGCCCCTGTGCGGTCTCCGTCTGTGCGGCACGACGGGAAGTATCCCGGCGGATATCCGGATTCTCCTGGAAATATTGCAACTGTCCTGAATAGGGGTTGACTTTCAGGTAGGAGCTGAAGGACTGCCCGTTGTTTTTCAGCCCTTCGACAAGGATGGTCTTTCCATCCTGAAGGTTCGCCCTTTCCTGTGCCGTGAACACATGACCGTAAACCTCCGCCGGGATGCGTGGCGCCTGCTGCTCGTTGAACCCGTCCGGCGTGCGTGAATACATCGTCCTTCCGGTATTCATGTCCAGTTTGACAAACGAGGAGAATTCCTCTCCCGTACGTCCGATCATGTTTTCCAGATAGACCGCCTGTCCCTTGCGCAGGGTTTCCTTGTCCTCGGGTGTCAACTGCACATTGCATATTTCCTTGGGGATATAGATCTCCCCCGTTTCCGGGTTGTGGCGGGTGTAGTTCGGGCGTCCCGTTGTCTGGTCTATCGTGACAAATGAGGAGAATGTCCCGTTTCTGTTCTTGAACTTCATGTCCTCCACCAGGATGGTATGCCCCTCGCTGAGCATCTTTATCTGGGTGGGCGAGAGCGGCACGCCCCCGATGGAACGCTCGTTGAAAATCTGGTTTTTCGGGAAGATGAACTCCAGCCCCCTGCGCTCGGCGCTGTACTGGAGCGTGGCGTCGAACCCCTTTCCCGCCTTGGAGGTCATGCCCTCCACCTTGACGGGCTGTCCCTCCTTCAGCAACCTGATTTCCTCGTCCGTAAGCCTTACCCCGCTCACTTCCTGCGGGATGTAGACATGCTCCTGGCGGACAGCGACCAGCTCGTTGGTGTTCTTGTCGATGGAGATCAGGCAGGGGGTATATTCACTGCCACGCAGGTTGAGTTCCGCCACACGCCCCATGTTGCCGCTCTCACGCAGGTTCTTCTTGTCCTCCTCGCTGAAGTTGAATCCGAAATAAGGGCGTTCCAACTGCGGCTCCTTGCGTATGCCGTGAATGGCCAGTCCCACCTGTCCATCCTGTTGCGGGATGAGTGAGAGCCTTGCATCCAGTTTGGCTGTCAGCAAACCGGAAAGATGGATTGTCAGGGGCACCAGCTTGTTGGTCTTGTAGCCCTTCAGCATGGAATCAAGGAGTCCCTGCTGTTCCAGCGAAGCCTTTGAGATTCCGACCTTTTCCAACTCCTCCCAGTTGACCATGTTCTCATTATACCGGTAATGCGGTCCTTGCGACTCCTGCGGTTGCTGCTGTGCCGCCTGCTGTACCTCACTCTGTTGCAGGGGCTCCTGCGGTTGCGTTTCTTTTTTTGCCATTGTTGTCTCTTCTTGTCTGTTCGCACTTTGTTCCTTCTTGTTTTCTCTCGGACGGATTTCGTAGCGCTTGAGGAACTCTTTCACCGCGTCCGTCTGTTTTCCTTCCGCCAGGTCCTTGATGGCCTGCTTGTTCATCTTGTAGTCGTGGAAGGTCATGCGGAGAAGGCGGAAATGGGTCGGTTCCTTGAGCTGGCTCCAGAAATTCTTGATGAAATTTTCGAGAATGCTCGAATTCTTGTCGAATTTCAGGAATGAGTTCTCATTCTTCTCGTCCGCCGGGACTGTTTTTGCTTTCCCGTCCTTATCAATCTCGCTGACCACCTGCACACCATTTTTCGGGTCGCTCTTGTTATGGACCAGCATCAGTTCGGTGATTTGCTCCACCGGAAGTGCATCATTCTTAGCCTTCGGTTTTCGGGTCCGTTTAGGCTTTTCGTTCAGGTTCTTTTCCTGTGCCATACATTTTCCTTTTAGGGGTTAATAAATTGCTTTGACGCTTCAAATGTATAGGCTAAATTTGAATAAAACGCTGATTTTCAAAAAGGTGTCATCAGATGTCATCAAATGTCATCAGATGTCCGAAAAAGTGGTTTTCAGATGAGGGTGGAATGTCGGCGAACAGGGGGAAAGCCGGGCAAAAAGAAATATGCGACAAGAAAAAAGAGAAGCGGTATGTATGGCAGGAGAAGGAGCAGGCGGAACAAACAATGCGGAACCATGCAGAGCGGAGGGAGCTGAAGCCCCCTGTCTTCTCATGGCTTCTTTTATTTTTGCGAAAAGATTCTTGTGAGACCTATACCCCGAACGGTACATGTGGGATTTCGTGGGGTATGAGATATGCCTTCCTCAATATCCGATATTTTTTATCCATGCGTCACGTCGGTCGCAGTTTGCCCCTGTAATCGTTTCTCAAATCGAATTTGGATTGCCGCCGCATTCTTTTTCGTGAAAATTTTCCACGGCGAAGCCGCAAGGAAAATTTTCACGAAAAAAGTGTAGGAAATGCGGCTGGCAAGACAAATTCGATTTTCCTTTGATGAAGGGGGAAACTGTTCTGGCAATATCCATCCGCCTGTCCTCTTAACACATTATTTGCTAATACCATGTATGCTCATTTTTTTATAAAGGGTGGGGCGGCTTATTCCCAGCAACGCCGCCGCTTGTGTCAGGTTTCCTTTGGATATGGATATTGCCGTCTTGATTTGTTCAATGTTCCTTTTCTCGTCTTTCTGCAAACATTTGTCTATCTTTTTTTTCTTGGCAGAATTCGGAGCATCCGTTTCCGTCTGTTTCAACCGTAAAAAATCGGGAGTTATCAAATTTCCTTTGCATATCAATACCGCCGCATAAACAACCTGTTTCAACTGCCTGACATTTCCCGGCCAGCTATACCCCAACAGCATTTCTTTTGCCGGTCCGTCAAAACCCACCACCTCTTTCCGGAGTTCCGCACAAGACTGTTCCCTGAAAAAATCCGCCAGGGGAAGTATGTCTTCCAAACAATTTTGCAGCGCAGGTACGGTAATCGTAAAGTCATGGAAACGATACAACAAGTCTTTGCGGAAACGTTTCTCGGCCACCGCCTGGAACAAGTCCTCGTTGGTTGCCGCGATGATACGCACATCCATCCGCCTGTCCTGTTTCCCGCCCACCGGACGATAGCTCCGTTCCTCCATGGCACGCAACAACATCCGTTGTGTCTCTATTGAGAGATTCTCCACTTCGTCCATGAACAAGGTGCCTCCCTGCGCTTCCAGGAAATACCCCGCCTTTTCCTCGGTAGCCCCTGTGAAGGCTCCCTTGACATGGCCGAAAAAGGCGGAAGCGGCCAGATCTTTGGACAAACTGCCACAGTCAACCTTAATATACGGTTTGTTGGCTCTGAGACTCCTCCTGTGTATCTTATTTGCCAGATGTTCTTTTCCGGTTCCCGTGTTCCCCAGTATCAACACTGTCATGTCTGTTGGTGCAACCAGGTGGATATATTGGTTCAATTCGCAAAAAGAGGCACTCCTGCGTTCGTAAATCACTTTGGAAAAAGTATCGTTTGCCGCTTTTATCTTTCTTATGGCGGGTAACAGCTTGTCTTCAACCAGTGGTTTGAGGATAAAATCCTCCGCACCTAATTTCATGGCATGGACGGCAGAATGTATCTCCTCATAGTTGGTCATCATTATGAACGGATGCATGTACCCGTTATCCCTCATCCATTTCAACAAGGCGGTACTTTCCCCGTCCGGCAACCTTAAATCCGCCAATACCATATCATCCTCATGGATGGAACCCCTAATCATTTTTTTTGCCTGTGCCAGCCCGTGTGCCTTCATTGTCTTAAAGTCCGCCTTTTGCAAAAGACTACAGATATAGTCACAGAACAAGATATTATCCTCAATAACAATCACTTTCATAGATTTTCTTTGCCTGTTGTGCCAAATAAATTATTTCTTTTCCTTTATCCAATACTTTTTGAACAGTCCGTTTCAATTCTTCAACCGAAAGCTCCCCGGAACCCTGAAGCAGCGCAAACAATTCACGTAGCGGTTTACCGGCATGAATAATCTCCCATGAGCATGTCAGATGGTGTACCCACTCCTTCAGTGCCTCGTGATCATTCTTTTCCGCACTCTCAGCCACCGCCTCCATATCCTTTGCGGTTTCCTCAATCAAGGTATCAAGCATCGCCTTTTTGTCTCCATGCTCCAACAGAGTATGGAAATCAATTTGTTCCAACTGCCTTTCGTTTCCTAAGCATTCTGCGCATACCTGCAACAATTCCTCAGCCGAAAACGGTTTTTTCAAACAAGCCGAAAACCCCGCCTCACGCAGGTCTTCCGCCTTGCAGCTCCCCGAAGCGGTTGCCGCTATGACCGGAATGCTCCTTGAATTTCCCACTTTTGCCATGCGCAGGAGTTTCAGCACCTCAAACCCGTTCATCTGTGGCATTTTCAAATCCGTAATCAACAGGTCATAGCTTTGGCAACGTACATGTTCCATCAAGTCACGTGTATTCTCACATACCGTACAAGTGACTCCATGATGCGCGAACATTTCCCTGATCGCAGCCAACAAGACGGTGTCATTGTCCAATACCAGAACCGTAAACGGCTGTATGGGAATCCTGTCCTTGTCGTTGCCGTTCACACTTTCCTCTGCCACAGGCAAGGGCAAGTAGACAGTAAAACGGCTGCCTACACCTTTCCGGCTTGTCAGCTCTATCCTGCCTTCCAGCAACTCGACCAGGCTTTTGACTATTGAAAGCCCAAGGCCGACCCCTTCTTCCGCAATCGCGTTGGGAAGCCGTTCGAATGCCGTAAAAATACGCGCCTGCTCCTCGTCATCCATACCGGTTCCGGTATCTTCCACCGTAAGCGCCAATATCCCTTTTTCAAATCGCGTACGTAATGTCACCGTTCCCTGTTCTGTAAATTTAATCGCATTTGACAACAGGTTGCTCCCTATCTGGATTATTCTTTTTTTATCCCCGACAACAACCGCATCCCCGGCACTTTCCATGTTTAAGGACAAGTTCTTTCCTGCCGCCAACGGCAGGAAATCCGTTTCCAATACTTCAATGACAGAGCATAACCTGAACGGGGCGGGACTGGCTTTTTCCTTGCCGCTTTCCAAACGGAAAAATCCCAGCAGGGCATTCAGCATGGAAGCCATATATTCTGCCACCTGCCGTATATTTTGGTTATACTCCTTACGTTTCAACGTCCTCCTCTCCGTGGCAAGCAATTCCGCATAGCTGCTGATGGTGGCAAGCGGAGAACGTAAATCGTGCGTCACCGCCAGCATGATTTTTTTTCTTGCTTCAATCAGCTTCTTGTTTTCAACGACAGTCTGCCTCAACTGCCGGACCGTATCCTCCAATCTTCTTTTATAGCGGTTTATGCGTATCATATACCTGTGTATAACCAGATAAGACCCTACTAATAACAGTATCATGAATGCCGTCAAACCAATGACTACGGCAAATGATTGTTTCTCAGCCTTTGCAATCCTATCTTCCCGTTTCTTCAGCTCTGTTCTTGCCGCCTTGTCCATGTGTACAATCATCTGCTGTAGCTGCCTGTTCAACATTCTGTTCTTTCCGGCTAAATAGTTCGTCTGCTCAGCCAGTTCCCGGGTATATGCCTGATGTTCGCCCACTACCTTTTGGTTGAGTGCATAAAGCATGGAAGCCGTGGAGGGGGAATCCGCCTTATCACGTTTTCTGAACAGCCTCTTCAGCAATCCCCCCCTTTTATTGGTTTCCCGTTCACTTTGTCTGGCAATAACCGGAATTTGTGCCGCAATTTCCTGACTGACCTCTTCCTGTTTATGCACCAGAGATATGATTTTTTGCATATACAGTTCCTTGTCTTTCCATAAAGTACGGATACTGTCCATGTGTGAGTTGGGATTGCTGTTGTTAAATTCATATAACAAGCTGTCAATATGCTGTTTCCGTTTGTGGAATGTAAGAAAATCCTGCTCGTTCCATTCCATGAAGGTTTCACACAATAAAGAAAGGCTAAGCATTTCCACATATATATCATTCATGTCATGTTTCTGACGGTTGATTCCCCGGACTTCCACTTCCCGGGCCTTCATCTCTTTCCATTCATGGATACCGGCGTATACAATACAGCTTATGATTATAATTTTGGTGATGTACCCGACCGCTATTGGGGCGAGAAGAGGTTGCGAACATAAAGATTGTCCCAACAATTTATTCCAGCTTTTCAATTATCTACTTCCTTTTCTGATTAGTTATACTCAATTAAAAATCCTTTGCAAAATAAACCGACCAGTCGGTTTGTTTTGCAAAGATAAGTTTTTTCCAAGAATAATGAAAGGAGAATTTGTTTCAGCAAATGATATTTAACAGCTTATCTGCCTAAAGGCCAATGTTATGGCTCAAAAAAGGGAAAGAAATACAAACGTTGAGATTACATTTTTAAGAACATACCCAAAAACGTCTTACCGATGGAGGTGTTCAATATCTGCCTGCTGAATTCCACAGTATCGTTTACACACATCTTATGGTTGCAAGCCATATTTGAAAGGAAGTCCTGTTCCTTGGCAAAAAGTTCCTGGTACATTTGAGAAAAATCGTCCATATACTCGTGGGCGGAAGATACAAACTGCATATAATGCATCAAGCCATTACCATTCAATTGTTCAGGAAAACTGTTTATCACCCGTTCTATCGGATTCCGGTACAGCCTTAGAAACTCATCCCAATTCTTTTCTACTGCTGAGCCTATTTCGGTTGGAAGTTGGGATGCAGGAAAAAAACACATTTTCACAACCGCGTCCACCAACAATCTTTTGGAAGGGAAATAATGAATGACGGCCCCCTTGGATTTATGCACGGCAAACGCCACATCACAAAATGAAGTTTGTTTCATACCTTTCGCGATGAATAACCTATACGCCTCCTTAATAATCCTTTGTTTCAAGTTCGGGTTCATCTTACAGCTATATTACAGAAGAAATAGCACAGATGCAATCAACAACCCAAACGTGGCAGTGGAATGCCTAGAGATGAAGCTGACGCACCTGTGCTATATATCTTAATATAGCGCAAGCTGTCATATTCCATCTTATCTCTTTGAAATTTTCCACTTTTCGTTTGAAAGATGATATATGATACTATACTATGTCGTTTTTATCTGCGCAAAAATACGCTATTTATCGTTTATTTCCAAACTTAAACCACACTTAATAATACAGTTCCATAAGAAAAACGCCCACTTTCAGGAACAAGCAGTAATATTTTTTCTCCGGATTTGAGTTTACGGGTAGAACTAAATTCATCCAAGGCAGCCAGTATCGCTGACGATCCGATGTTTCCCACCCAGGTAAGATTGGTAAACCACTCTTTTTTGTACAATTCAAAACTTTCGTTTTTCATCGCTTCTATGAGATTGTTATAAATAACCATTGACGAAGAGTGAGGTATTACATAATCCACATCTTCAGAACTCATACCATGTTTATTCAAGCATGATTTAATATGTCTAATCCATAAAGGCATCAACTTCGTTCCTAAAAGTTTAATATCCTGTTTGATAACCATGAGGGACTCATTGACCAATCCCTGACTTTCGAAAGATTTCCAGCTTTTCAGTTCGCCGTCCTCTCTCCGGACAGCTCCGGCGAACATACAGGTAGGCGTTTCATTGGCATACGAATCCATTTCTATCCATTCAATCTTTAAAGATACGCCTTTTTCTCCCGGATGATTTTCCAATAACGCACAACTCGCACCATCGCTTAACATAAAGCGCAGGAAGTCCTTTTCCAAAGCCATATATGGATTGGTGCCCAAATTGCAGCATCTTTCATATTCGATGTCGAAGTTTTTGGACAAAAGCATGGCTGACACCAATTCAGATGTACTACATATTGCATTCTGTTTTTCTGATGCGGCTATACTCAGATAAGCTATTTTCAATGCTTGCAGACAAGACAGACAAACTCCGGCAGAAGAGAATATTTCAACAGGCTCTTCCCAAAGCCCATGTACCATAGACGCATGGGAAGGTAGAATCTGGTCAGGAGTAGCAGTAGCACAAGCAAGCAACTCAATATCCTTCTGACCCTTATCGGTTAATGCCAGCAACTTTCGTATAGCCAGCATCGCCATTTCCGCATTTGTATGGGTGATTTTCTGATTTTTGTTTAAGGCATAGTATCGCCGTTTGATACCATTTTGCTTTAAAACTATTCGTTGCACTTTGGAATGTTTTCCAGAAATGAGACCCAAAAACTCTTCCATTTCATCATTGGAAACAGGAGAGTTCGGAAAGAAGCTTGCCAGCCCAGTAATAAAAACATCTTTCTTCATTAGTTCAATTTTTAATTAGTTCATATTGATTATAAAGAACTGCTTTCAGTTCTTCTATTCGCAATCCATTCACCAATGCATCTTGAAAACATTTCCCAAACAGCAGGATTCGAAATGTCAAGGCCAATATAGAAGGATTAACATCGGATCTTATTTCTTTGGTTTCAACAGCTCTCACAAATATTCTTTCCCACAATTTTATTTCCTTATTTGTTATTTCGTTGAAAGCCCCGTTAAATCCCGGATAGAAATATTCTGCCTGCAAAATCAAGTTAAGATATGCACGTGTAATATTGGTCTTCTCTTTTTCTATGAGATAGACTTTCATTGCATCCATCGTTTCCTCCACCCTCTTTATGTAATAATCAATAAATTCAAGCAGAGAGGTATGAGATATATCCTTGAACTTATTTTTGGCATCTTGTTTGTGGAAAATGTAAAAATCGATTACATCAATGAACAGTTCCTGTTTGCTTGGATAATGATACGACATACATCCTCTTGATAAATTCAGACTTTTTTCTATTTCCTTCAGGGGAACTGTGTTGTAATCTTTTGTCAGAAACTGTTTGTATGCAGCTTCCCTGATTAATCTTTTTGTTTCTGAGCCTTTTACTCCTTTCATAACCTTGTTTTTTAGTATCATACAAAAGTAGGTCTTTTGAGTGAAAACACGTTCATTTTTAGCATTATTAAATATGTCCTACCCAATTATCCTTAAATCATTTATGACTATAAATTTCCGTTTATGAAATAAATACGAACGATGCCTTTTTCCCTTTTTTCTTATACATATATTATTTTTTTCTTATATTTTAGGACAAATTATAGGAATAGCCTATTTGGCTCAAAATCTAAAAATGGAAGTTGGATCTTTACACTGGAATGAAGAAAAGAGAATTCTTAAAGAAAATAAGTCATTTTGTGTGAGTAGTACTATTTCTTGTGCTTTACAATGGTCTGTACCTTTAGCTCCAATGTTTGTAGGCAAAGCAATTTATGGAACTGGAGTTATAGGTATTTATTTCTTTATAGCTCAATCTATTCAGGCACCTATCGCTATAATTAGGCGTTCTATTTTAAATATAGTTACTTCTGAATTGAATAATACCATTATATTTAACTCTATATTCAAACCTTTGTTTTTTAAGTATTATAGATTATTCTTCTTTTTATTCTTTGCTGTTATTACAAGCTTATTTTCTATAACATATTTTTATGGAGAACAAATGATTGGTTTTGTGTTTGGTGAGCAGTGGAAATTGGGTGGTACATTTTTATGCTTTATGGTTGTATATTATATTTTTGACTTATTTCTTCAACCTTTTTCGCATTTACTCAATTTGTGGGGATATTATAAATATACTTATTCTATTCAAACTATTCAATTTTTAATTATTTATTTAATTTCTTTACTTGCTGGATATTTGAATTTACCTTTTCAAATATATTTGTGTTTACATTATAGTTTTATTATATTTTGTTATGTCTTGACTTTGTTTTGTGTTTTTTATTGTTCAAAGAAGCCAAAAATAGATCATTAGTGATATTATGATAACATCAATAATGTTGAACTCCTTATCGCTATTACTTACTTTTTATGTAGGTATAAATTCTTTTTTTAGAAAAAAGCTGTATTTTATGGGAGTATTTGTATTAATATATTCTATTTTGTTTTGCTTTGTACCTATTATTAATAATATTCTTATAGGACCGGCGATGTATCATCCGGAAGCTCTTGATGGAATAATAACTGATATAAGAATCTATAATTATTACTCTATAATAAATTTTTTATATGCTTTAAGTATTGTTTTTGTCTACATTCTGGTTTTTAATAAGAGTCTTAAAAAAAAAACGGATGAAAATGTTTTAACAGTTAAATATAATTATAGCTATATTTCTGGATGTATTTTTATAATTGGTGTCATTCTCTATATATATTCTACAGGTTTTAAAGCTACTTCATTAATTGAGTTAATAAAGGTAATTTTAGATGCAGGTAGAATGGCAGCATTTCAAAATGAAGGTTTTAGTTCGCTATTATTAAATATATCATTCTATCTAATGATTCTTATTGCCTATTATTCTTTTTCTTGTAGTAAAAAGAGAAATATATTTAGTATATTAGTATATGTTATGTTGATAATGGTGACTGTACTAATGGGAGGGAGGCAGTTTATAATGTTGGCATTGTCAGGCTATTTTTTTTATTATTATTATTCGAAAAATTATTCTTCACGGAAGGTGATTATATTTGCATGTATTGCGTTTACTTTTCTTGTGATGTGGCAGATATTGCGTGTAGGTATTTACGCTGGACATATGATAATAACTAAAGATGATATCAAAAATGTATTGTTATCGGGTGATTTTTCGTATTTTTACTATGCTTCTTTAGAGTCTATTCGCAAATATTTATATAATGATTGGTTATTTTTTGGAAATACATATCGAAATTTATTTTTCATGGTTATACCTCATGAATGGACTTTCGGATTAAAACAGCAAGACTTATCTGTTTATTTTGCTGATGCCTTTGGATCTTCTGGATTGATGATTCGAGATGGAAACTATCCTCCTGGTTTAATCGGATTATTTGTTCTGAATTTTGGTTTTTGGGGATGGCTTTTTGTTGGTTGGCCATTTTTATTTTTAATTTATATTTTAGAGTTTTTAAAACGGAGTAGTATAATATTTGTTGCATTTGGAGTTGTATATATACAGCTGATTTTGCAGTTTTCACGGGGGACATTGATGGGATTTTATCAAGTGTTTTTTTTGATAATAATATTATTTACATTTAGAACGATACATTATAATATAACCAAATATTATTTGCCTTTCAAATAAAATATCATTAAAATCGAAAATAAAAAGATACAAATATGAAAATCTCTTTTTTTTGTAAGACCAATAAACCGGATTCTCTACAATTGGTGGATTTTTATCGTCAGGATATAGAGGCTCTACAAGAATTGGATCCTCACCTTGTTATTGCGACTAAATGGCGTCAGATAGATTGGCATGCAGATATTATATTTGTGTGGTGGTGGACTTATGCTTTTATTCCTGTTTTGATAGCTAAGATTCTAAGAAAGAAAGTTGTGATAACAGGTACCTTTAATTATAAAGCACCTCAAGCTGCTATTGATTATTTTAGACGTCCTTTTTATCAACGATGCCTTATCCGTTTTTCAACACGTTGGGCTGATGCTAATATACTTGTATCTAAAAATGAATATGAAGCTATGACGAGAGAATGGGGGTATAAGAACCTTCTTTATTCTCCTCATGGGGTATATACAGAAAAATATACACCATCTATTCTTCCCAGAGGTGATTTCTTTTTTTCTATTTGTTGGTTACAAAAGACGAATGTTTATAGAAAATGTTTGTATGAATCCATAGAAGCGTTTAAAATTTTGCTCCCTTGTTATCCTGATTTACAATTTTGGGTAGCCGGACAAAAAGGCGATGCTTGGGATGAGCTTCAACAATTTATTGTAGGCTATGGTTTACAAGATAATGTAAAATTATTGGGTGAGATTTCTGAAGAAGAAAAAGTAGACCTTTATCAAAAATGTTTTTGTTATATACAACCGTCTCGATATGAAGGTTTTGGATTAGCTATAGCAGAAGCACTGAGTTGTGGTACTCCGGTAATAACGACAAGTGCCGGAGAGCTCGGTAATGTTGTAGGTGATGCAGGAATTATCTTAGAAAGCATAGAGCCCCAAGAAATTGCGAATAAAATGGAACAATTGATTCTTGGAAAGATATCTGTTGCTGAATTGAGTGAACGAGCTCGTAATCAGATAGAAACTAATTTCTCTGTAATAGAGCGAAAAGAATCTCTTAAAAAAATAATAAATAATATTTTATATAAATGAAAATGTCTTTAGGGAATATATACAATAAAATAGTATGTATCTCTCCTTATTTAGAAGTTTTAGTACGAAGATTCTACTGGAATAATGTTGAGACTTTTGCGAAATTTAAGCCTAAATTTAGTAATTCTCAAACTACTATTTCTGTGTTTTGCGAATTTGAACGAATACTTGAAGCATTAGAAAATTTAGGTGTAAAAAAAGGAAGTCTACTCATTGTACATTCATCATATGATGCCCTTGAAAGAACAGGACTCTCTCCTGATGAAATTATTGATGCATTATTGGAATTAATAGGTTGTGATGGAACTTTAGCTATGCCAGTAATTAGAAGATATAAAGAACAACCTAAAAAGGGAAAGGAATATATAACTTGTAATATGGATACTATTAAATGTACTTATAATGTACAACGATCACGAGTAGTAACAGGATTTCTTCCTTATTATATGATGTTGCGGAAAAATTGTGTTATTAGCCGCCATCCATTAAATCCTATGGCAGCAATAGGGCCTTTGGCCGAATTAATGATGAAAAATAACATAGAGGGTGAAAAACCTTCTCCTCATGGATCTAATTCTTCTTGGAAATTTTGTCTTGATAATAAAGCTATTGTGATTGGCCTTGGTGTTGATTTGGGGCATTATCTCACTATAACTCATGTTGCAGAAGAGGCTTATTCTGATTGGCCTATCATGGATTGGTATAGAGAACGTAAGTTTACAATTGTAGATCACGATTATACTAGAGACATTGTAGTACGTGAACGAAAGCCTAAATGGGGTACTATGTTTTTTGCAGAGCGTAATTTGAAAAAAAGACTTCTAAAAAAAGGTATTTTAAGAGTCTGTACTGTCGGTAATATAGATGTTTCGGCAGTTGATTCACAAGAATATATTAGTTATTTGAGGTCTATCAATGATAAAGGATTTCCTTATATTGTTCCTAAAAAGTACTTAAAAAAGGATGTTTAAAATCGTAAAAACTTTTAAGAGAATAGTACCTCTTTGCTTTTCAAATGAACAAGAGCTAATTTGTTATAGAAGAGGAACCATATGCAAACTCAATCTTGAAGAACAAAAGGTAGAGCCGTTAGCGAAATTACCTTTTAGCTGGAAACATAATATTGGGGCATATAGTCGGATATTGACTCGTTTAATGCGATTAGATGCAAGGTACGGTGTAAAACTGGACAAAAATAAATATATAGTAGTGCGGGATGGCGTTCTATACGAAGTTGATGAGAGTAGGCGTAGTTGCTCTACTGGCTTTCGGATGTTAAGAGGAACACGTCCTTTAAATATTGTTTATGTTGATGTTAAAGGTTTCGATAATGCCCTTTATTTTGGCGAGTATTTTGGAAATAAAACAGATCCAGTTGCTATATATAAACGCGTCGCAGAAGATCAGTGGGAAAAAGTTTATGAATTTACTTCTGGGGAAATAGGTCATATACATAATCTTATTCCTGATAAAAAGAATAATTGTATATGGATATTGACGGGAGATTTTGGAAAAGCTGCTGCTATTTGGATGGCTAAGAATAATTTTTCACAAGTAACTCCTATAATAAGGGGGGATCAATCCTGTCGTGCTTGTGTCGCTTTTCCCTTTGCTGGTGGGCTTATTTATGCAACTGATACACCTTTTTCTAAAAATAGTTTGAGGATGTTAACGTTGGATGAAGGGGAATGGAAAAGTTTTCCTTTGCAAGATATTAATGGGTCTGCTGTCTATTCTTGTTGTTACAGAAATGTTTTTTTATTTTCTACTGTTGTTGAGAATAATGGAGGTGAACCATTGCTTAGGAAAGTTTTTACATTAAAACGCGGGAATGGGATTATTGAAAATAGTTGCTTCATTTATAAGGTTGACTCGGAAAACAAACTTACTGTAGTTGGGAAGAATGCGAAAGATTTACTTCCATTTTTTCTTTTTCAATTTGGAGCAATGTGTTTTCCAACTGGAAAAAATGATACGGAATATCTTCCTGTATATAATATTGCTACCTGGAAACATGATCTCTCTTTAGTGCTATATAAATTGGAAAATGAAGAAGATTATTCTGTGGAATTTGAATAAATGAAAAGAGGAAGGATTAGCTTTAATATCGTTAAAGCTTACTTTGAGTGTAAAATTTAAATAATAAGAAAATGGAATTAAACAGTTTTATTGAAAAGTTTGCAGAACAGTTTGAAGAAACTGAACAGAATGTGTTAACTCCGGAAGTTCACTTTAAAGAACTTGATGAGTGGTCTTCATTAATGGCACTTGCTATTATAGCTATGGTTGATGAGGAGTATGGTATTCGTATTAAGGGAGATGATGTGAAAAAAGCTGAGACGATTATTGATTTATACAATATTATAAATAGTCGTTTGTAGAATGTATACCCCGTTTTCTTTATCTGGCAAGTCTATTTTAGTTACAGGTGCTTCATCGGGTATTGGACGTGCTATTGCAATAGAATGTGCTAAAATGGGAGCAGCTGTAATATTAACTGCTCGCAATGAGAATCGCTTGAAAGAAACTCTTTCACTTATGGATAACTCACAGGCAAAGCATACTATAATTTCTATAGATTTGTCGTCCGAAAGCCAAATCAATGAACTAACCGACTTTATTAAAGTGAGAATAGATGGTGTAGTTCAGTGTGCCGGACTTGTTATACCCAAACCTTTTCAGTTTATTTCTTCAAAAGACTTATCTACAATCATGGATGTCAATTATAAAGCTCCGGTATTATTATCGCAACAGCTTATAAAAAAGAGAAAGTTAAATAAGGGAGCTTCTATTGTTTTCATTTCTTCTATTTCAGGTGTTTTTATTTCTTATGTTGGAGGCGGTCTTTACTCTGGCTCTAAGGGAGCAATAAATGGTATTGTTAAGGCGATGGCTATTGAATTAGCCTCCAAGGCAGTTCGGGTAAATTGTGTTAATCCAGGAATGATTGATACTGACATAATGAGTGATGGGACTATAACCAAGGAACAATTATTTGAAGACACGAAGCGATACCCCTTGGGGAGATATGGTAAACCTGAAGAAGTGGCATATGCTGTAGTTTATCTACTTTCGGATGCTAGTCGTTGGGTAACAGGTACAAATTTATTAATTGATGGTGGATATACACTTCTATAGTTGTTATGAATAAGGTATATGTAAAACAGATTGCTTACTATTTGCCAGAACAAATAGTAACTAATGAGGATATTATCCGAGACTTCCCAGAATGGAGTGTTGATAAAATAGCTTCTAAAGTTGGTGTCAATAAGAGGCATATTGCTCAGATTAATGAAACAGCTATGGATATGGCTATTAGAGCAGCGGAGAAATTGTTTAATGACAAAGGAAATGTTTGTAAAGATGATGTCGATTATGTTTTGTTCTGTACTCAGAGCCCTGATTATATATTACCAACCTCTGCTTGTGTAATACAGGATCGCCTAGGGCTAAAAAAGACTATTGGAGCCTTGGATTTTAATTTAGGATGTTCAGGATATGTCTATGGATTGTCTTTGGCAAAAGGTTTGATAGTTGGTGGGATTGCATCAAACGTTTTATTGCTGACTGGCGAAACATATAGTAAGTACCTCCACCCAAAAGATAAAGGAAATAGAACCATATTTGGTGATGCTGCTTCTGCGACGATTATTAGTACTGAAGGAATTGCTGAAATTGGTAATTTCAGCTTGGGAACAGATGGTAGTGGTGCAAATAATTTAATAGTAAGATCGGGTGCAATGCGTATACCTTATAAACAAAATGATTTACACTTTGATGAGAATAATAATCCAATCTCTTCTGATCATCTTTTCATGAATGGAAGTGAGATTTTTACATTTACATTGGATAATGTTCCTCCTTTGATAGAAAGTACCTTAAATAAAAATGGATTGGTGAAAGAGGATGTTGATTTATTCGTTCTTCATCAGGCTAATAAATACATGCTTAATTTCTTAAGAAAGAAGATGAAAATAGCAGATGAACGTTTTTATTATTGTTTATCTGAGTTTGGTAACACAGTTTCTAATACGATCCCTCTTGCGCTGAAGCATGCTTTGGATACAAATGAAATAAAAAATAGTGACAATGTGCTTATTGCTGGTTTTGGTGTAGGATATTCTTGGGGAGGTACTGTACTTCGTTTTAAAAAATGAAATTAGATTTTTTGTTCTATAATTGGCAGAACACTTATAATGAGATTATGAATAAATAGTATTTATGAAACAAATCATTCAAGATATGAAATCCGGGCAAACTATGCTCGAAGAAGTTCCGTCACCACAAGTGAAGTCAGGCAGTGTATTAATTAAGACTTCAAGATCTTTGGTATCTTTAGGTACTGAACGAATGCTTGTAGAGTTTGGTAAAGCCAATTTGATAGAGAAAGCTCGTCAACAGCCGGACAAAGTAAAGCAAGTGTTAGATAAAATAAAAACGGATGGTTTGCAACCTACTTTGGAAGCCGTGTTTAATAAACTTGGGCAACCTTTACCTTTAGGTTATTGCAATGTAGGTACAGTTGTGGCTATTGGAAAAGGGGTTACAGAGCTAAAGGTTGGAGATAGGGTAGCCTCTAATGGCCAACATGCCGAATTTGTTTGTGTTCCTAAAAATCTGGTGGCAAAAGTTCCTGATAATGTATCGGATGAAGAAGCTGCATTTACAGTGATAGGTTCGATAGGATTACAAGGTATCCGATTGTTAAATCCGCAATTAGGAGAAACGGTAGTTGTAACAGGATTGGGACTGATTGGACTGATAGCTGCACAATTATTGAAAGCAAATGGTTGTAAGGTTATCGGAATAGATTTTGATGAAGAGAAAATACAATTGGCACGGGCAAAGGGGATTGTTGCTATAAATCCGGCTAAAGGAACAGATCCTGTAAAATTTGTAATGGAAGAGACTGATCAGATAGGTGCAGATGCTGTTCTGATAACTGCTTCTGCCAAAACGAATGATGTCATTCATCAGGCCGCTGAGATGTCTCGTAAGAGAGGACGTATAGTACTTGTCGGGGTGATAGGTCTCGATATACGCAGAGATGATTTTTATAAGAAAGAGCTCACTTTTCAGGTGTCATGTTCATATGGTCCCGGACGTTATGATGAGAATTATGAAAATAAGGGAATTGATTATCCGTTGCCTTTTGTGAGATGGACGGAGAAGAGAAATTTTGATACGATATTGCAAGCTATCTCAATGGGTAATTTGGACGTAAAGTCGTTGATTACGGAAGAGGTAGAATTGAAAGATTATAATTTGATTTATGGTGATATGCGTAAGCATGGCTCCATTGCTTCTATTATTAAATATCCGGAAGATACGGTAGCAGATTCTGTTATTGATGTGAACTCTTCTACTTTTTCGGCTTCTGCAGGTCAGATAGGGATAATAGGAGCAGGTAACTTTACTTCTGCAACAATGATTCCTGCTTTGATGAAAGCCAAAGCGAGGATAAGATACATTGCCAGCGCTCAAGGGTTATCTGCTAAAATATTGGCAAAGAAATCAGGTGCTTTGAAAGCGACTTCTGATTATAAAGAGATTTTGTCAGATAAGGAGGTAGATTTAGTAATGATTACAACCCGGCACAACTTGCATGCTTCTATGGTATTGGAATCATTGCAAGCCGGCAAAAGTGTTTTTGTTGAGAAACCTTTGTGCTTGACAGATCAGGAGTTGCAGGAAATTACAAATGCTTATAAAAAGGTTAGTGGAAAGGGTATTACATTAACTGTTGGGTTTAATCGTCGCTTTTCTCCTTTTGCTCAGAAAATGAAACAACTGTCGGGACAGGGAGTCAAAAATATAATAGCCACTATGAATGCCGGTTTTATTCCATCAGATGTGTGGGTGCATGATTTGGAAGTAGGAGGAGGGCGTATTATTGGAGAGGCTTGCCACTTTATTGATTTGTGTTCGTACCTGGCTGATAGTAAAGTTGTATCTGTTTGTATGAATTCGATGGGGGTAACTCCTGCTGAAAATACAGATAATGTGAGTATCATATTAAGATATGAGAACGGATCAAATGCCGTGATAAACTATTTTGCCAATGGTAGTAAAGCTTATTCGAAAGAAAGAATAGAAGTGTACTCACAAGAAAAAACGTTGGTTCTGGATAACTGGAGAGAGTTAAGAGGATATGGGTTTAAGGGGTTCAGCAAAATGAAAAGCACGATGGATAAAGGACACGCTGCTCAGTTTGCTTTGCTGAACGAAAGAATCATTAAAGGTGGAGAGGAACTGATTAGTTTTGATTCTATTCTTAATACTACTAAAGCTTCGTTTGCTTGTATCGAAAGTTTGAAGCAGAATAGCTGGATAGAGGTCAAGTGATGAATCGACTCAATCTCTACTCCCAAATATTGAAAAATATGGGAGGAAGATATTTTTTATTTCGTACCTCTTATGAAATGCAACGTAAATCGGGTTTATTACGGTTTAGATATCCGGTGAACTATACGTTGCAGAAGTTTTTTTCATTGGAGGAATGGAAAGAGAAAGCACTACCGTTCTTCTTTGATTCGTCAAAAGAGGTCTCATTCAGTAGCGTACATATAAATAATTTGGCTTCTGATTTCCATCGGGTTGTAAAAGGGGAGTGCTGTTTTTTTTCATCTGCATGGTATGATTTGGGTACTGATTATGATTGGGTGACTAATCCTGATACAAATTATAAATATGACGTATCCAAGCATTGGACAGAGGTGGAAGACATTGTACAAGAAGCCGGAGATATCAAGTATGTATGGGAGAAGTCAAGATTCTCATATCTCTATACGGTGATAAGATATGACCACTCAACCGGCGAAGATCATAGTCAGTTTGTATTTGATCAGATACAGGATTGGATTGATAAAAATCCTCTGAATTGCGGACCGAATTATAAGTGTAGTCAAGAGATTTCGTTAAGAGTTCTCAATTGGATTTTTGCTCTGTATTATTACAAATCATCTCCTCTTTTAACAGAAAGTTGTTTTCAGAAGATCATAAATTCCATATACTGGCAGATAAAGCACGTCTATGGTAATATTAATTTCTCAAGAATAGCAGTTCGTAATAATCATGCTATAACAGAGACATTAACGTTGTATATTGTAGGTTTACTTTTTCCATGGTTTCCGGATGCGAAGTTATGGAAATCGAAGGGAAAAAAGTGGTTCGAAAAAGAAATCGAATATCAGATAGCAGAAGATGGGACTTACCTCCAGTTTAGCATGAATTATCACAGGGTGGTGATTCAATTACTGACATGGGGCATTGCTCTTGCTCAAAGGAATGGAGAATGTTTTAGCGAACATGTCTATCAGCGCGCTTATCAATCTGTCAATTTTCTATATCAGTGCCAGGAATTATCAAATGGATATTTACCTAATTATGGTTCGAATGATGGAGCTCTGTTTTTTAAATTGAATGATTCGGATTATAGAGATTACCGTCCTCAGCTCGATGCTCTTCATTACCTGCTTACCGGTGAAAATCTTTATGATGATGTATATGAGGATAGAGGTTGGTATGCAAATAATCGGAATTGTATACATGCTGAATTTGCTCCTCTCAAGCAGAAGATAGGATGTTTCTCTTTTGATGTAGGAGGGTACTATTTGATACGTGAACAGGATACATTGACTTTTGTTCGTTGCGGTAAATATAAGGATCGTCCGGCACATGCAGATAATTTGCATATGGATGTTTGGTATAAAGGAGAAAATATATTGATGGATGGAGGTAGTTATAAGTATAATACGGATGCTTCGGATATCAATTACTTTATGGGGACCCAATCTCACAACACAATCATGTTGGGCAATAATAACCAAATGTTGAAAGGGGCAAGATTTATGTGGTTTTATTGGTCGCAAGCTTTAAAGGCCTCTATACAGGAGTTGGATGATTCTTATTGTTTTTCGGGAGTAGTAAGTTGTTTCAGGCAATTAGGACACGATATAGCTCATTCAAGAAAGATTATAAAGAAGAAAAATGCTCCGGAATGGATGGTTGAGGATATTGTTTTGAATAAACCTCAAGGGAGCAAAATACGCCAACTGTGGCATACCCAATCTTCAAGAATAGACTTTAAATCTATAAGTCATAATTACATTTCGTCCAAGGGTATGTACTCTGAATATTATGGACAAAAAAAAGAGAATAAAGAAATCGAATTTATAAGTGATTCAGAATCTAAATCTATAACAACAATTATTCAAGTGATTTAAAATGAAAGTTCTTTATTTTCATCAACATTTTACGGTTCCTACTCAGGCTGGAGGTACACGATCTTATGAATTGGCAAAACGGCTCGTTGAACGTGGACATTCGGTTTGCATGGTATGTGGTGAAACTGCAAAGTTGGACTTACCGCGCACTCAAATGAAAAATGTGCACAGAGGGATGGTAGATGGAATTGACGTGATACAAATAGCTTTGCCCTATTCGAATAAGGATGGGATAGCTAAAAGAGCATTAACGTTTATAAAGTTTGGCTGGAAAGGAGTACAAATCGCATTAAAAGAAGAGTACGATTTATTGTTTGCCACTTCAACGCCATTGACGGCTGGTATTCCGGGAATTGTGATGAAACTGTTCCGAAAGAAGAAATTTATATTCGAGGTACGCGATTTATGGCCGGAACTTCCTAAAGCATTGGGGATGAAGAATCCGCTACTTTTATGGGGAATGAGTGTTCTGGAATGGTTAAGTTATCATTATTCGGATGCTTGTGTGGGACTTTCACCGGGGATTTGTGAAGGTATTCGAAAGCGTAGTCAATCAGGAAAACGCATAGCTATGATACCCAACGGGTGCGATTTGGATATATTTAAACCTGCTCCAAGGGAGCTTTTGAAACTAAAGGGTATAAAACCAACAGACAAAGTTGCTGTATTTACAGGAGCACATGGAATTGCTAATGGGTTGGATGCGATATTGGATGCTGCAAATGAATTAAAAAATAGAGGCAGAAATGATATTGTATTGGCGTTTATCGGGGATGGAAAAATGAAACCTCATCTACAGGAACGGGTGGAAAGAGAAAAACTGGATAATTGTCGGTTTTATACCCCGATACCTAAGAAAGAATTAAATGCAATTGTTGCATCGGCAGATGTGGGGTTAATGGTATTGGCGAATGTTCCTGCATTTTACTATGGAACTTCACCTAATAAGTTTTTTGATTATATCTCATCGGGATTAGCTGTTTTGAATAATTATCCCGGTTGGTTGGCCGATATGATTGAAGAAAATGAATTGGGAGTAGTGGTACCACCGAATAATGCAAAAGCTTTTGCGGATGGTTTGATTAAGCTGGTAGATGATGATAATTATAGAATGAATGCCGGACAAAATGCAAGGAGATTTGCAGAAGCTAATTTCTCAAGAATAAAACTGGCTGATGATTTTGTATCGTTTCTTGAAGAAATTTCTTCGACAGATTAAGAGCCTGTTTAAATTTTCCTGAAATAATTTTATATAGGCTTTATCGACCTGTTTTGATTTTCTTTTCGGTCTATTTTCCCGTTTTTATTCGTCACATAGCCCGCTATGCTCCTCATAAAAACTGAAAAATACCCTCGAAAACAAATCTCAAAACAGTATCGAGCAAAATTTAAACAAGCTCTAATTTTTTAATTCTGGCTATAATATATGTATCGTTCTTTTTTGAAACGTTTAATTGACTTTAGTCTTGTTTTTTGTGCTTTGGTGATTTGCTTTCCTGTACTTTTCATTATTACCCTTTGGTTACATTTTGCTAATAAAGGTGCGGGTGTTTTCTTCTTGCAAAATCGTCCCGGCAGAGATGGCAAAATCTTCAAAGTTATAAAATTCAAAACCATGACGGATGAGCGTGATTTAAAAGGTAATCTTTTACCTGATGAACAGCGTCTGACAAAAGTTGGTAAGTTTGTCCGTTCTACTTCTATTGACGAATTACCCCAATTAATAAATGTACTAAAAGGAGATATGGCTTTGATAGGTCCTCGTCCTTTATTACCTCAATATTTACCTTTATACAGTAAAGAGCAAGCCCGACGTCACGAGGTTCGTCCGGGTATAACCGGTTGGGCACAGGTGAATGGTCGTAATGCCATCTCTTGGACGAAGAAGTTTGAACTGGATGTGTGGTATGTGGATCATTGTTCTTTTCTGTTGGATTTGAAGATCTTCCTCTTGACTATCAGGAAGGTTTTTGTTCGTGAAGGAATCAGTTCTGATACTTCTGTTACAATGGAACCTTTTACTGGAAATAATTAAACGAATGTATTTATACGGTGCAAGTGGTCATGCCAAAGTGATCATTGATATTTTAAAAGCTAATCATGAATCGATTGAAGCTTTGTTTGATGATGATGAGTCGCTTACTCATCTTCTTGATTATCCCGTACTACGTCCGTCGGAAGTCCGGGGACCGTTGATAATCAGTATCGGAAACAACAGGATACGCTCTAATATTGCGAAGATGTTGTCAGTAGAGTTCGGCCGGGCTATTCATCCGCTTTCTATTGTTTCACAAGTCGCAAACATTCATTTAGGTAGCGTTGTAATGCCGGGTGCCATTATTCAATCTTGTGTCAGTATTGGGAAGCATTGTATTATTAATACCGGTGCGTCAGTTGATCATGATTGTACAATAAGTGATTATGTACATATCGCTCCGCACTCTACACTTTGTGGCAATGTATATGTGGGCGAAGGTACGTTGATTGGTGCCGGATCTACAATAGCTCCAGGTGTGAAAATTGGTAGTTGGAGTGTGATAGGCGCTGGCTCTGTTGTAACCAAAGATATTCCGGATCATGTATTGGCGGTGGGTAATCGCTGTAAGATAATAAAGAACTTATAAATATAGAAATAAAATGAACAAGAGAATCTGGCTTTCGCTTGCTCACATGGGTGGCCGTGAGCAAGACTTTATAAAAGAGGCTTTTGATACGAACTGGGTTGTTCCTTTGGGACCTAACGTAGACGCTTTTGAAGAATCGCTAAGGCAATTCTTAGTTGACAATGGACAATTGACAATTGGCAGTGATAGAAGGGTTGTAGCATTGAGTGCCGGTACGGCCGCACTCCATTTAGGCTTGATTCTTCTTGGTGTAAAACCGGGAGATGAAGTGATTTGCCAAAGTTTCACTTTTGCTGCTTCTGCCAATCCCATTTCTTATCTGGAAGCAAAACCTGTGTTTGTAGATAGTGAGACGGATACCTGGAATATGGACCCCGTATTATTGGAGGAGGCTATCAAAGACCGTTTGAGAAAAACAGGAAAACTGCCGAAAGCAATTATTCCCGTGCATCTGTATGGTATGCCTGCCAAGATGGATGAGATTATGGAGATAGCCGGGCGTTATGATATCCCTGTATTAGAAGATGCTGCTGAAGCCTTAGGTTCGGAATTGAACGGGCGGAAATGCGGTACGTTTGGAGAATTGGCTGCACTTTCTTTCAATGGCAATAAGATGATCACTACTTCGGGTGGTGGTGCTTTGGTGTGTAAAACGGAAGAGGAAGCTAAACTTACAAAGTTTTATGCTACACAGGCTCGTGATGCCGCTCCGCATTATCAGCATACACATATTGGTTATAACTATCGTATGAGCAACATTTGTGCGGGTATTGGCCGTGGACAGATGTTTGTGCTGGAGGAACATGTGGCACGCAGACGGGCGATTCATGCTTTGTATACAGAGCTCTTTAAGAATATAGATGGGATAACTGTTATGGAAAACCCAGACAATAATTTCAATTCTAACTTTTGGCTGACTTGTATCCTGGTTGATCCTTCGATAGCAGGTAAAACCCGTGAGGATATCCGTCTGAAGCTGGATACAGAGAATATAGAGACCCGTCCGTTGTGGAAGCCGATGCATCTGCAACCGGTATTTAAGGATGCTCCTTTTTATGGAAACGGTACGAGTGAGCATTTGTTTGATATCGGTTTGTGTTTGCCTTCGGGACCTACGTTGACCGATGATGATATCAGAAGGGTAGTAGAAGTGATTGTAGGAATGTAGTAACTCCATTCTACATTATAAAAATAAAGTAATCTCCCGGTAGATCTGTAAAAAGAATCTGCCGGGAGATTTTTTTATTATTTGCAAAAATTAATATAGCCTTTTGGGGACTCTATTGTTGTTGTATTTCTTGTGTGATCGGCATTATACATAGAATTATTACGTGTTCGGACACGAAACTCGTTGTCTATTTTACTTTTTCTCTTTTAACCTAATCTGTTGATTCCGTCGTAGAAAGGAAAAAACTCTTTTATGTGAAAACGTTTTTTTTGATGAAATAAATCTCTGAATGATAATTTGATTATAATACTTCTGTTTTACTGTGAATTTAGATCAAAAAGTAGGATTTTTTAGACTAACGAATGTTATCTAAAACAAAAAAAAAGCAAATCAGAATAATGAGTCACATTTGTTTCTACATTTGCAAAGTTGTTTGTCTAACTACTTGTTTGTGTACGTTAGTGAACAAAAGAAAAACTCAGATGTTATGTTTATAGTAAAGTTGGTAAAAACGCGGCTTACTATACTACGAAGTTTAGAAAATAATATATAAAAAGATTGCTTATGTCACAGATTATCGGACATATCTCTCAGGTAATCGGACCTGTGGTTGATGTGTACTTTGAAACTACGGAAGCTGAGATTGTGTTGCCAAGTATACACGACGCATTGGAGATAAGAAGACCGAATGGCAAAATTCTGATTGTAGAGGTGCAGCAACACATTGGTGAAAATACGGTAAGAACCGTTGCAATGGATAGCACAGACGGACTGCAACGTGGTATGAAAGTATATCCGACAGGTGGCCCTATCACTATGCCGGTAGGTGAGCAAATTAAAGGACGACTTATGAATGTCGTTGGCGACTCTATTGATGGTATGAGAGAACTCAGCCGTAAAGGAGCCTATTCTATTCACCGTGATCCCCCTAAATTTGAAGATTTAACAACTGTACAGGAAGTACTCTATACAGGTATCAAAGTAATCGACTTGTTGGAGCCTTATTCAAAAGGTGGTAAGATTGGTTTGTTTGGTGGTGCCGGTGTGGGTAAAACGGTGCTTATTCAGGAGTTAATTAATAATATTGCTAAAAAGCATAACGGATTCTCTGTCTTTGCCGGAGTAGGAGAGCGTACGCGTGAGGGTAATGACTTGCTTCGTGAAATGATTGAGTCTGGAGTTATACGCTATGGAGAAGCTTTTAAGGAAAGCATGGAGAAGGGGCATTGGGATCTTTCGAAGGTGGACTATGAAGAAGTGGAGAAGTCGCAGGTATCTCTGGTGTTCGGTCAGATGAATGAACCGCCGGGCGCACGTGCTTCAGTAGCTTTATCGGGACTTACAGTAGCTGAGTCTTTCCGTGATATGCATTCGGGAGATGAAGGTCCGAAGGATATTCTGTTCTTTATTGATAATATTTTCCGTTTTACACAAGCAGGTTCTGAAGTATCAGCATTGTTGGGACGTATGCCTTCGGCAGTAGGTTATCAGCCGACTTTGGCTACGGAAATGGGAGCCATGCAGGAACGTATTACTTCAACCCGATATGGTTCTATTACTTCTGTACAGGCTGTATATGTACCGGCTGACGATTTGACTGACCCGGCACCGGCAACAACTTTTACGCATTTGGATGCAACAACCGTACTCGACCGTAAAATTACGGAATTGGGTATTTATCCGGCCGTAGACCCGTTGGCATCTACTTCTCGTATTCTTGATCCGCATATCGTAGGGCAGGAACATTATGAGGTGGCTCAAAGGGTAAAACAGATTCTTCAGCGTAATAAGGAATTACAGGATATTATCTCCATTCTGGGTATGGAGGAACTTTCGGATGAAGACCGTACAATTGTAAACCGTGCGCGTCGTGTGCAGAGATTCCTATCGCAACCTTTTGCTGTGGCTGAGCAGTTTACAGGAGTGCCGGGAGTGATGGTCTCTATAGAGGATACGATAAAGGGATTCCGTATGATTCTGGATGGTGAAGTTGATAATTTGCCGGAACAGGCTTTCTTGAATGTAGGTACAATAGAGGAGGCTATTGAGAAGGGTAAGCAGTTGCTTGAACAGGCAAATAAATAATTAAAAAATAATAGTTAATGAAAAGGCTGCATTTGAGTATTGTTTCTCCGGAAAAAGAGATATATAATGGGGAAGTGAATAGCGTGACGCTGCCCGGAGTTATAGGTTCGTTCACTATTCTGCCACAGCATGCTCCGATTGTCTCTTCTTTAAAGGAAGGAAAGTTGAGTTATGTGACGGAGGATAATGAAGAGTGTACGCTTGATATAGAAGGTGGTTTTGTAGAGATGAGTGATGAAACGGTTTCTGTGTGCATCTCCTGACAAGACAAAAATAAGATTAACAGAAAAACACAGCGATATAATAAGATGAACATTAGTTTAACGAAGCGTAAGTATTTGCTCTATCTTACGATCCTTACTCTCTTATTGAGTGGGGTGGGTGGTGTGACTTACTTCTCTTTGGTGCCCGAACATTATTTTGGAGGATATCCGTTAATTCCGATATACTTCTATATTTTTGGAGTATTTAATATTTATATGTTCGATGCTTGCAGGAGGTTTGCTCCGGACAAGATGTTGCTGCTGCATTTGGCTATGAAAGTGCTTAAAATGATTTTATCTGTTATAGTGCTTGTTGTTTATTGTATGGTAGTTAGAGAAGAGGCAGTGGCATTTATGCTTACTTTTATAGTGTACTATCTGCTGTATTTGATATTTGAGACAAGTTTCTTTGCCGGTTATGAACTGAATAAGAAACGACAAAAGAAAAATAAAACAAAAAATGAAACAGTTGCATAACATATTCACAGGATTACTCCTCATACTTGGGTTGCTGATTGCTTCTCCTGCAGTGGCGCAGGAAGATGATATTACCCCTCAGGAGCAAAAGGAGAACACAGTTGATGTGAAGAGCATAGTCTTTGGCCATATCGGAGACTCCTATGAGTGGCATATCACTACGTGGGGGGATACTCACATTACAATTCCATTGCCTGTGATTGTATACAGTTCTAATAGTGGCTGGCATTCATTTTTGTCTTCACGATTAGAAGAGAATGGAGGAACCTACGAAGGATTTTATATTGCTCCCGCAGGAAGCCGCTATGAGGGTAAAATAATAGAACATGATGCAGCTGGTGAGGAAATACGTCCATGGGATATTTCTATTACTAAAGTTACTTTGTCATTGTTGATAAACAGTGCTCTGTTGTTGATCATTATTTTGGGTGTGGCACATTGGTATCGTAAACGTGAACAGGGTGCAGCGGCACCAGGTGGTTTTGTAGGCTTTATGGAGATGTTTATCATGATGATACATGATGATGTAATAAAGAGTTGTGTAGGTCCTAATTATAAAAAATTTGCTCCTTATTTATTGACAGCTTTCTTCTTTATTTTCATTAATAATATTATGGGATTGATACCTTTCTTTCCCGGGGGAGCAAATGTAACAGGTAATATTGCCATAACAATGGTGCTGGCTATCTGTACTTTCCTTGCTGTAAATATCTTCGGATCCAAACATTACTGGAAAGATATTTTTTGGCCTGATGTACCCTGGTGGTTGAAAGTGCCTATACCGATGATGCCGTTTATTGAGTTTTTCGGTGTATTTACCAAACCATTTGCTTTGATGATCCGTCTGTTTGCAAATATGCTTTCGGGACATATGGCGATGTTGGTATTGACTTGTCTTATCTTTATCTCGGCAAGTATGGGGGCTGCTTTGAACGGTACGTTGACTGTTGCTTCTGTGTTGTTTAATATATTTATGAATGCACTTGAGTTGTTGGTGGCTTTTATTCAGGCTTATGTATTTACCATGTTGTCTGCTGTGTTTATCGGACTGGCGCAAGAGGGTGGAAAGTCGGAAGAAGCTACTGAATAAAAGTGAGTTTGACTAATCTGAATTTTAAATTAATAATATAAACCATTTTAAAACTGAAAATTATGTTACTATCAGTCTTATTACAAGCAGCCGCAGGTGCTGCTATCGGAAAATTGGGAGCAGCAATTGGAGCTGGTCTTGCCGTTATCGGTGCAGGTTTGGGTATTGGTAAAATCGGTGGCTCGGCAATGGAAGCTATTGCCCGTCAACCGGAAGCTTCAGGCGATATTCGTATGAATATGATTATTGCTGCTGCGCTGATAGAAGGTGTGGCTTTGTTGGCAGTAGTTGTTTGTCTGTTGGTATTCTTCTTGTAATTTACAATTAGACAATTTACAATTTACAATTTGCCATGCGGTTATGGCGTTGGCGATTGGTGATTTGTAAGTTGTATCTTGTAAATAGAAGAGTAGAGAGTATTAAATCGTAAATTGTAAATCGTCAACGTACCTATGTGTTAAAGGTCAGATAATGGTCATGACCGTAGGGAATAAATTGTAAATAAATTTATGTCATTGTTATTACCCGATAGTGGCCTGTTATTCTGGATGCTCCTCTCGTTTGGGATTGTGTTCGTTGTATTGGCAAAATATGGCTTTCCTATTATCGTCAAGATGGTGGATGGCCGTAAAACATACATCGACCAGTCTTTGGAGGTGGCAAGGGAAGCGAATGCCCAGTTGGCTAAACTCAAAGAACAGGGTGAAGCACTTGTGGTTGCCGCTAACAAGGAGCAGGGACGTATCTTGAAAGAGGCCATGCAGGAGCATGATAAAATAATTCACGAGGCCCGCAAAAAAGCAGAAGCCGCAGCTCAGAAAGAATTGGATGAGGTGAAGAAGCAGATTCAGATTGAAAAGGAGGAAGCTATTCGTGACATTCGTCGCCAGGTAGCTTTACTTTCAGTAGATATTGCCGAAAAGGTGATCCGTAAAAATCTGAATGAAGATAGTGAGCAGATGGCTATGATAGACCGGATGCTGGATGAAGTGTTGGACAGTAAGAATTAAGTGAAAGAGTATGGATATAGGAATTGTTTCAATGCGTTATGCCAAAGCACTGATTGAATATGCGAAGGAAAAGCATACGGAAGACGTGCTTTACAAAGAAATGAAAATGTTGTCGAAGAGCCTCAGTGCGGTTCCCCGTCTGAGGGAAGCTTTGGCAAATCCTGTTTTGAACATTCGGGAGAAGTATTCATTGATTTGTACGGCAGCTACCGGTGATAAAAATGTAAGCCGTGAGTTTTCACGTTTCATCACTTTGGTATTGAAAAACAACAGGGAACAGTTTCTGCAGTTTATCTGTTTATCTTTTCTGGATTTATACCGGAAGTTGAAACACATTGGAGTGGGTAGACTTACTACGGCAGTAGCGGTCAACAAAGAGACAGAAGAACGGATACGTAACTCTGCGGGGATGATTCTTCATGCCCAGATGGAACTGGAAACCGTGGTAGACCCGTCTATTGAAGGTGGTTTTATATTCGATGTCAATGATTATCGTCTTGATGCCAGTATAACTACCCAGCTGAAACGAGTGAAACAACAATTTATTGATAAGAACAGAAGAATCGTATAGGGATTTACGATTGGACGATTTACGATTTACGATTGAGAATACTTTGTGTTTAGATTGTAAGATCATGAATCGGACTAATATTAATCGTAAATCGTAAATCGTTAACGTTCCTATGTGTTAAAGATCAGATAATGGTCATGACCGTAGGGAATAAATCGTAAATCAAAGTTATGTCTGAAAATATAAAAGTAAGCGAAGTCTCCGATATCCTGCGCCGTCAGCTTGAAGGCATTGATACACGTGTGCAACTTGATGAGATAGGTACCGTGTTGCAGGTCAGTGATGGTGTGGCGCGTATCTATGGGTTGCGCAATGCCGAAGCGAATGAATTGCTGGAGTTTGACAATGGTATTAAAGCCATTGTGATGAATCTGGAAGAAGACAATGTAGGTGCTGTGTTATTAGGCCCTACAGATAGAATCAAAGAGGGCTATATCGTCAAACGTACCAAACGTATTGCTTCTATCCGTGTAGGAGAAGGCATGTTGGGGCGTGTTATTGATCCGTTGGGGGAACCACTGGATGGTAAAGGTACGATTGGAGGACAGTTGTATGAAATGCCACTGGAGCGTAAAGCGCCGGGAGTTATTTTTCGTCAGCCGGTAAATCAACCGTTGCAGACCGGGCTGAAAGCAGTTGATGCTATGATCCCTATCGGTCGTGGGCAACGTGAGTTGATTATTGGAGACCGTCAAACAGGTAAAACAGCCATTGCTATTGATACTATAATCAACCAGCGTGAGAATTATCTGGCCGGTAAACCTGTATATTGTATCTATGTTGCTATTGGACAGAAGGGCTCTACAGTTGCTTCAATCGTAAATACCTTACGTGAATATGGTGCAATGGATTACACGATTGTAGTTGCTGCTACGGCTGGTGATCCTGCTGCCTTGCAATATTTCTCACCATTCTCCGGTGCTGCTATCGGGGAGTATTTCCGTGATACCGGTCGGGATGCATTGGTGGTTTATGATGACCTTTCCAAACAGGCGGTTGCTTATCGTGAAGTTTCTCTGATTCTTCGTCGTCCGTCTGGTCGTGAAGCTTATCCGGGGGATATCTTCTATCTGCATTCACGTTTATTGGAGCGTGCTGCCAAGATTATTAATCAGGAGGAAGTAGCCCGCGAAATGAACGATCTTCCTGATAGTTTGAAAGGATTGGTAAAAGGGGGTGGGTCTTTGACTGCGTTACCGATTATCGAGACGCAAGCCGGTGACGTATCTGCTTATATTCCTACTAATGTGATTTCAATTACCGACGGACAGATTTTCCTTGATACTGATCTGTTTAACCAAGGTAATCGTCCGGCTATCAATGTAGGTATTTCTGTATCGCGTGTAGGAGGTAATGCACAGATTAAAGCCATGAAGAAGGTGGCTGGTACATTGAAGATTGACCAGGCACAATACCGGGAGTTGGAAGCGTTTACGAAGTTTAGTGGCGATATGGATCCTGTGACTGCTCATATTATCGATAAGGGACAGAAGAACACCCGTTTGCTTGTGCAGCCGCAGTATAGTCCGATGCCGGTAGAGAAACAAATTGCGATTTTGTATTGCGGTGTTCATGGGTTGTTGCGTAATGTTCCTCTTGATAAGGTAGAAGATTTTGAACGTAGTTTTCAGGAGAGCCTTGCCATTAATCATCAGGCAGATGTACTTGATGTACTCAAAACAGGTGTCATTGATGAAAATGTAGAGAAAGGTATCAGGGAAACAGCGGAGATGGTGGCTAAACAATTTATGTAGTAGTTAAGTAGTCAAGTAGTTAAGTAGTAAGTAGGATACTACTGCTGTATTTAACGCTAAACTATTTGCTACTTACTACTTGACTACTTAACTACTTCTCACTAACTATTTACTACTAACTTCTAACTACTAAAGAATATGGCTTCACTTAAAGAAGTAAAAACCAGAATAAATTCGGTACAGAGTACACGAAAGATCACTTCAGCAATGAAGATGGTGGCTTCTGCCAAATTGCATAAAGCACAGGGGGCCATTGAAAATATGTTGCCTTATCAAAGGCAGATGAATAAGATTTTACGTAACTTTCTTAGTGGCGAACTTTCGATAGAATCGCCTTACATCCAAGGAAGAGAGGTAAAACGCGTAGCTATTGTCATGTTCTCATCCAATAGTTCGTTGTGTGGAGCTTTCAATGCCAATGTTATTAAAATGTTTCTACATACAGTTGGAGAATATCGTAAACTGGGACAAGATAATATTTTTATTTATCCGGTTGGACGCAAGGTAGAAGAGGCTGTGAAGAAGATGGGGTTTGTTCCCAAAGGAAGTTATCAGCAGTTAGCGGATAAACCGACTTATCAGGAAGCAGCTGCACTGGCCGAACACCTGATGGAACTTTTTGTATCCAAAGAGATAGACCGGGTAGAGTTGATCTATCATCATTTTAAGTCGATGGGAGTGCAGGAGTTGCTTCGGGAACGTTATTTGCCTATTGATCTGACGCAAGTAGAGGAAGAGCATGAAGAAGATATAGAGGAAGATAAAGTGGTAAAGGATTATATCGTAGAACCTTCGAGAGAGCAATTTATAGCTGATCTTATTCCGAAGGTATTGAAACAGAAACTCTTTACGGCTGCAATGGACTCTAATGCATCTGAACATGCTGCTCGTACGTTGGCAATGCAGGTGGCTACGGACAATGCAAATGAACTGATTCAGGATCTGACGAAGCAATATAATAAGGGACGCCAGCAGGCTATTACGAATGAACTGCTGGATATAATAGGTGGATCGATGAAATAGTAAAAGAGACTGATTGATAAAAATAAAGAGCAATGTAACACAATCACATTGCTCTTTATTTTTATCAATAGGATTGACTCTGTATTTGTTTATTTACTTCTCTTGTTTCTTATTACTTCAATAACTCCTGGGAGTACGGATACTACAATAATCCCCAGGATGAGTAATTTCAGGTTTTCCTGAACAAAAGGCAGGCCACCAAAGAAATAGCCTGCATAGATGAAGATTACTACCCATATTATACCTCCGGTTACATTAAAGACAGAAAAATGCCTGTAGTTCATATGTCCCATACCTGCCACAAAAGGAGCGAAGGTACGTACTATTGGTACAAAACGGGCTAAGATAATTGTTTTTCCTCCGTACTTCTCATAGAAGCCGTGTGTCTTTTCCAGATAGCTTTGTTTGAATATTTTGGAGTCCCGGTTACTGAATAATTTCTCTCCAAAAAAACGTCCTATCAGATAGTTGGACGAATCTCCAAGGATGGCTGCCAGTATTAATGCCAGTGCCATTATATGTACATTAATATTGTTTGTAGGGAGTGAGCCCAATGCACCGGCTACAAACAGTAGTGAGTCACCCGGAAGGAACGGAGTAACAACTAACCCTGTTTCACAAAAGATAATCAGGAATAAGATAGCATATACCCATATTCCATATTGAGCTATAAGTTCTGCTAAATGGACATCGATATGTAAAATGAAATCGATAATAAACTGAATAAAGTCCATAAGAATTGTGTTTTATAAATGATGTCTGCAAAGATAGGGATAGCTTTGTGAAATGAAATTGCATACTGTATTACATTCCTGTTTCATTTATATTAATATTTTCTTACTGTAGGGGCAGGGGTACTGTAAATTTCAGTATCTTTGACGGAAAAACTATATACATGGAAACCAATTTCGAAATACAACTTGCCTGGCAGTTTATAGAAAATACTGGTACCCACCTGTTTCTTACCGGAAAAGCCGGAACCGGAAAGACTACATTTCTCAGAGAGTTGAAAGCAAAATCGCCCAAACGTATGGTAGTTGTAGCACCTACCGGGATTGCTGCTATCAATGCCGGTGGAGTGACAATACACTCTTTCTTCCAGCTTCCTTTTGCACCTTATGTGCCCGATACAAAGTTTATGTCGGCACAAACTTTTCATAAATTCGGAAAAGAGAAGATCAACATTATACGTAGCCTGGATCTGTTGGTGATTGATGAAGTCAGTATGGTACGTGCTGATCTGCTGGATGCTATCGATGCAGTACTGCGGCAATATCGTGACCGCCATAAACCTTTTGGCGGTGTACAAATCCTGATGATCGGAGACTTACAGCAGTTGGCTCCTGTGGTGAAAGAAGAAGATTGGCAATTGTTGAGTCCGTATTATGATACTGCTTTCTTTTTTGGTAGCCGCACGTTGAAAGAGACAGAATATGTCACGATTGAATTGAAAAAAGTATATCGTCAGAGTGATACCACTTTTTTGAATCTTTTGAATAAGATACGGGAGAATACAGCGGATGAGTCAGTACTTGCCGAACTCAACAAACGTTATCTTCCCGGTTTTCGTCCCAGGGAAGAAGAGGGTTATATCCGTTTGACTACTCATAATTATCAGGCTCAGCAGTATAATGACCGCCAGCTGACAGCGTTGCCGGGACAGTCTTATCGTTTTCGTGCAAAGACGGAAGGTACATTCCCTGAGTCTGCTTATCCTGCCGATGAAATATTGACGGTGAAGAAAGGGGCCCAGATTATGTTTATCAAGAATGATTCTTCGGGTGAACATCGGTTTTATAATGGTAAGATCGGGTTGGTGACAGACGTATGTAAAGATGGCATTAGGGTGCGTGGTAATGGAGATGCAGAATCTTTTCTTTTAGAGACTGAGGAGTGGACAAATAGTAAATATACCTTGAACCCCGTAACGAAAGAGATAACAGAAGAGGTAGAGGGACGTTTCCGGCAGTATCCTGTTCGTTTGGCATGGGCCATCACTATCCATAAGAGCCAGGGGCTTACTTTTGAGCGGGCTATCATTGATGCGAATGCTTCCTTTGCTCATGGACAAGTGTATGTGGCATTGAGTCGTTGTAAAAGCCTGGAGGGATTGGTGTTGGGTTCTCCGCTTAGACAAGAGGCAATAATCAGTGATGATACAATTGATCACTTTACCCGTGAGGTAGAAGCGTTGTCTCCGGATCGGCAGAAGTTGAATAAGTTGCAACGCCAGTATTTTTATGAATTACTTTGCGAGCAGTTTGACTTTCATTCGTTGGAACGGCATTTTGCATTGGTGCTTCGCTTGTTGGATGAACATCTTTATCGCCTTTATCCCAAGTTGTTGGAACGATACAAAGGAGCTTATGAGTTATATAAAGCAAACATAACGAAGGTAGGAGATACTTTTCGAATCCAGTATACAGATTTGGTGAATGCGACAGATGATTATGTGGGTGATCGGCAATTACAGAGCCGTTTAATATCCGGTGCCCGTTATTTTAGAGAAAAATTGGAGGAGATAGTCTTTCCTTTGGTCTCTGAAACCAAAATACAGACAGATAATAAAGAGGTAAAGAAGAAAATCACCGAGGCCTTGGGTGTGTTGCGGGTGGCATTGCATGTGAAAAAGGGAACTCTGACCTCAACAGAGGAACATGGCTTTTCCGTATCAACCTATTTGAAACAGAAAGCTATATTGACGATCACAGAAGAGAATGGCGAGGGGAGACGAGAGAGAGGAGAAGGAAAGAGGGAGAGAGGAGGACAGAGAGCCGATAAGATAGAAGTTCCTACCGATATTCTTCATCCTGAGCTCTATAAACAATTGATAGCCTGGCGAAACTCAGAAGCCGCACAGGCAGGAGTTCCTGTGTATACAATAATCCAACAGAAAGCCATATTAGGTATTGTCAATTTGTTGCCGGTGGACGTGACCTCTCTGGTTCGTATTCCTTATTTTGGAAAGAAAGGCGCCGAGAAATATGGGGATGTATTACTGAATATGGTGAATAACTATGTGAAAGAGAACAATGTGGAACGTCCTGAGATGCCAGAGGCCCCTAAGAAAAAGATAAAAGAGGAGGTGGTTGCCACAAAGCCGGATGCAACAGTGATAGTTAAAACTCCTAAGCAAGACACGAAAGAGGTGAGCTTCTCTATGTTCCGTCAAGGCATGAACATTGAGGAGATCGCTAAGGCCCGTGAATTGGTAACCGGTACGATAGCCGGACATTTGGAACATTATGTACGTTCGGGAGTAATTAGAATTAATGATCTGGTCCCACAAGAGAAGGTTGATAAAATAACACAGTATCTACAACAACACGCCGATGCCCCAAGCATTACGCTTATAAAAGCAGGCTTAGGCGATGACGTGTCGTATGCAGATATCCGGTTGGTGATGGCCTCGTTGTCTAAAGCATAATTTTTGAATAATTTCTTTGTTAAGATATAACGTCTTAGTTCTTTATTATTACCTTTGAGGATTGTTCAACCAAAATATTGATATTATGAAAAATACTACTATTCTATTATTGTTTTTGTGTTGTATGTATCCTGTTTATATGCAGGCTCAAACGGAATTCTCACAGACTGGTACACAATGGAAAACAAATTATTTCAGTTATGGAGGTTGGCGTGATAAGTATGTAGATGTCGATTGCTTTTATGAATTAGGAGGAGACACGCTACTCGGAGATAAAAACTGCAAGAAACTGTATATGAATGAGGCGTTAATTGGAGCCTTTCTGGAAGAAGATCGTAAAGTGTGGTATTATCCGTTTCAGGAATATACAAATGATCCGGAGAGATTACTATTGTATGATTTCTCTAAAGAAAAAGGAGACAAGATTGAATCATACGTTATACCTTGGAATACTGGAGGTAATTTGTCTGATTTAGGTTTTCCTGGTAATATTGTAACATTGACAGTGGAGAATGTTTACTTTGAAAGTGGACGGAAAGTGATGGAAATCAGCTCTAATTATAGTAATGGAGATATTTGGATTGAAGGTATTGGGAGTACATTAGGTTTTTGGGGCGCTGATTTAGCGATTCCAACTGATGGTAGTAATACGAGTACAAGCCTTGTACAAGTACTTGCTTCGGATAAATCCGCTCTTTATCATAGTGGTCAGGTCGTTGATCCTAATTATCAATCCACTTTTCTTAAACCAGGTAAGACTTGGGAGATTCAGAATCCCAAGAATAATATCGATAAAATAACCATTGGGAATCCTCAGTTGATAAATAATTATCCAAGTTATCCGGTTTATAAAAATGGGTATCATTATGATGGTGGTTATTTATATGATGTGAATGGAGTAATTTATTGGACTTTTAATAGTCGAAGCGGCCTTACTTTGGCTTATGATTATTCTCTCTATAACTTTAATCATTCTGTCGGTAAGCAGGTTTATCTTTGTACACGGCTTTATCGTACAGAAGTATATTACGCACCTTCCGGATATAGTCCTTATAAAGTGATACAGGCAGACATGATACAATGTATGGGGAAATCACTGAAACGTGTTGTGTTAGAGGGAGATATTAAACATGTGTGGCTGGAAGATGTGGGATCATTGAATCTATTACTTTATTTAGACAATTCCGGTTATTATCTGGATGCTCCGCAGTATAAGTTGCTACGTTGTTATACGGGAGATGAAATGATCTATGACTGTTCGGACTTTCCCGATGGAATAGAAGAGGCGGTTCTTTCTGCGCCTACTTATTCGATTATCGATAATCAGCTGATTGTAAAAGACGGAGATGGATATCGTCTTTCATTATATGATCCTTTCGGAGTTGAAGTGTATAATCAAGTTATTTCTGATATGGAAGAATCAATTCCCCTTCCAGTACATCCTGCCACAATACTGATTGGGCGGTTACAGAAAGGGGATATAGTTGTCTCTTTCAAAATAGGAGAAGCAGGAAAATAAAACGATGATTTACCTTTTGCACAAAGCACGGAAGTCGCAGTATTCGCAGACTTTCGTGTTTTCTGTTTGGGTAAAGGGCGTTTCATTCCCAAAGATTTCTTCCAACAGAGTTTGTAACCGTTCCCGGAATTCGTCTTCAAAGAAGGCAAAGTTATTGACTGGTATCTTTGGCTTCCGAGGTTCGCCCATTTCGATAACTGGAGAATAGTTTTCATTAGCAGCCCGGTGAATATAGAGTAGGGCAGGAGCTACTTTCAGGGACTGCTGCCTGCTCATGATGGCTGCATACAAAAAGGTCTGAAAGATATAATTCGGTCTTCCTTCGGCGGGAGTGAACAGTTGTTCAATGTTTGTTGGTGTTTTGGGACTTCCTCCTGTTTTGTAATCAACAATACGAAGTGTATCACCTTTGCAATCCATGCGGTCGATCGTTCCGCCTATCCGTATCTTTATCGGACTTTCAGGAGTATTTACTGTCACTTCTTCCTGTACCTTTTTTTCCATACCTACCATAGAGAAAGGTGCATATTGCAGGTCATTGCGTAACAGTTGCCGAAGATATGAGCCTATTACCTTGGAGTTTATCAGTTGCACTCCATTGTATTCCGGTCGTTCGTTGAGATCAACATGGAAGAATTCTTCTTTGAAGGCACAATCTACGTATCCTTGCAAACGAACGTCATCACGTAGAAGGCGTTCTAAATCTTCTTTTCTTATCTCTTTGCCGTTAGCACTTAAATCACCGTAAGCAAGTTCCGCTGAACGGTGGAAAATAGTACCAAACAGGGCTGAGTCTATTTCCGCACTTACCTCATCGGGAGTTTTTAGCCCGGCTACATAGCGATAATAAAAACGCAGGCGACAATCCAGGTAGGCATTGAGCGCCGATGGAGAGAGAGCAAATGCTTTTTGATTAGATTCGAAGTTGTATGTATTGCGGAGGCGATTCAATATTTCCGGTGTTTTTTCAATACAGATATCACGGCTGCTTTGTGGTGACTGACCGGCTTCAAGAAATTCCCGGCTGATGTCGTGTGGCCATTCAACAAGGAACTGTAACATAAAACGTGACCATTCTCCGCGGTTCAAGCCGTCTGACGAAGTGTTATATACCAATGTTACAGTTTCTGCCCGCTGTATAAGGCGATAGAAGTAATAAGCATATACTGCATTCTTGTGTTCGATGGTTGTCATACCAAAAGCCTTACGGAGATTGTAAGGGATGAAGGAAGACTCACCGCTGGACTTAGGCAATTGCCCTTCGTTGAGTGAAAGCATGATGAGGTTACGGAAGTCAAGATTACGGGTTTCGAGTACTCCCATTACCTGCATGCCGATAGCCGGTTCACCGTGGAATGGGATATTAGTTGCATTCAGGATACGACTAAGCAGGCGCTTCAAAGTATCGATACGTATTTGTAACTCTCCGTTCTCAATCAGGTTGAGCAGGCGATTTACCATTGTGTAGCTCTTGAACAATGACTCACGATAGAGTTGATTAAAAATATCATCCTGCTCCGATTTCTGGCGATAGAGGGTAGATACTTCTTTCAGTAACTCTGTGATGTAAAGACAGATTGCCCGGATACCACTTCTTGGGGTGAAGAGCAGTGATAGAAAATCATCCTGCTTCAGTTCTGTAGGCAGAGGATAGAAGCGGTTGGTCTTTGTCAGTTCACGTTCCAGTGGTTCAGCTTTGAGAGAGATTTGGCGGGTATAGGGATGCTTTAGTACGGCCTGTACGGTATCATAGCTGTAACGACCAGTCTCAGAATGATAACCGGTTGTTTGCAACTCAACGACAGCATTGATAAAACTATAAACCGGGGTCTGTGCCAATGGGAATCCCATGGTGATATTGACGTTTTTTACTTCTGACGGAATAGAGTGCAGGACAGGAAGTAATAAAGATTCATTGCAAAGTACTACTGCGTTTTCTTTTTCTTCGCAAGGCTTTTCTTGAAGATCTTTGTTTAACAATGTATCTCTGACCCATTCCGGAAGATAACGTGCCTGGGCATTTTCTGTGGGAGAAGAAATGAAACGTACTTTCTTGGGATAACGCAGACAATCGAATACAGTTTCGGGAAGTTCATTCGGAAACTTCTCCAGATTACGGAGAATAAACTCGCCTGCTTCATGTCTTTGCTGGGGCAGACGGGTGTAAAACAAATCATAGTCCCAATAGAAAAGTGCTTTGCCTGCCTCTTGTAGTAGAGAGAAGAAGCGGGTTTCCACTTTGTTGAGCACATTAAAACCTACGAATACATATTTGTCATACCGCAAAGCATTCGTATCAAGTGCTTCAATGACATTGCGGTAGAGCATTCCTTCGTAAGCAATGCCTAAAGAGGCAAGTTGTGAACGATAATTCCGATAAATGTCCCCAAGCTTGTCCCAAAGAGAAATAAATTTCTCTTTCAGTTTGGTATGTTTTTCTATGGAGAAGTTCTGGAAAAATTGACGAATAGCATCCTCCTGTTCTTTATCCAGAAAGTCGAAATCATCCATAATATTTTTCAGATCCTGCAGATTGGTAAAGAGTTTATCTGCATCTACAAGATTTTTGTCTACATCGTCAAAGTCGCTGATAAGTAGTTCACCCCAAAAGTAGAAGTCGTCCAGAGATTCTTCACTTTTTGTCCCTTCACGAAAAATCTTATACAACTCACACACCAACCGGATGGGATCTCCCAGTTTCTGATCGGACAGTTGCTGGAACAATTCGCTAATGCTGACATAAGCAGGAGACCAGATAGGATGATCGGATTGTGAAGCCAAATGTTCGTTGAAGAACAAGCTGGCACGTTTGTTGGGGAAAACGATTGCTACACGTGATAAATCGTTTCCTATTTTGCTATGAAGGTCTTGAGCGACCAGTTGGAGAAATGTTTTCATACTTTATGATATAACGATTTTAGTTTCGTACGCAAATAATGCTCAAGGGCCAATGCTTTGCCGACAGCTTTCATTACTCAAATACGGCACTTTAGTAATTATTGCATTCTGAAAACTACCGGAATAGAATATTTCACAGCCACCGGTTTGCCTTGCTGTGTTCCCGGTGTCCACTTAGGCATATGGCTGACAACGCGTAATGCCTCCTTGTCAAGATAAGGATCAACGGACCGGACTACCTTGGGATCAGTGACATTACCTTCTTTGTCGATGATAATTTGAATGATTACCCGGCCGGATATGCCTATGTCTCCTTGTGCTATGGGGCCTTCATATTTTATGTTTCGGGCCAGATATTCCATCAAGGCTTTGGTACCTCCGGGAAATTCCGGCATATTGTCACAGGCGGACACATACGCTTCGTTGTCCTCAGGAACTTCTCCTTCGATGGGCTCTTCGTCTATTACGACCAGTGTATCTATTGCCGTGCTATCTTGTAAATTGCATGGAATTTCTCCCACCATTGGTATAGAAGGCGGTGCTGAAACATCTTTAATATTCGGAGTATCGATTTTTAAGGCTATATCTCCTTCCATCTCCATACAGATTGTTTCCGTTGTATCAGTTTCGGCAATACTGTCGTAAGTAGAAATATGATCCGGTTTCTTCGGACTTGTACACGATGTCAGTGGTGCTGTTGCCACCAATCCTGCAGATATACCTAACACTGTGATTGCTTTTCCTGCCATTCTTTTCCGTTCCAACTGTTGTTCCAGATAACGGACTTCCGCTTCACATTTGGGGCATGTGCCTAAGCACTCGCCTTGATATTGGCATTCGGAAGTGATGAATTCAATATCATTCGCTTCGGCTATTTGCCGGCGGATCTCTTTTAAAATCCTGCAAGTCTGTTTTCCTCGTTTCATAAGCATTATCTGTATTTAAGTTCGGTAGGTAAACCGATCGAAATCGGACAATCCGATTTCTTTCAGTTGATGTATACTGTTCTCTATATATGTTTCCGTATTGTATGACGGGATGTGAGGAACGCGAACAGTGATTTGTTTCGCTTTTCCTTGTATCACCAACCAACGGAGATTCTCGATGACACGCGTATTACTTTTCCCGGTATATGTTTCGTAACGATCATTATTCATGTCTTTAATATCGACGATATAACGGTCGACCACCGGTAATAATCTTTCTATATCCTCTTGTGGCACGTTCAGAGATGTTTCAATGGTTATTTTCCATCCGGTGCCGCAGAGTCTCCTGAATTCACTGATAAAGTTACTTTGCAGTGCCGGTTCTCCACCTCCGAATGTAACACCTCCATGGGTAGCAAGGAAGTACAGTTCGTCTATTTTAACTTCTTCATAGAGCTGTTCACAGTCATATTGTTTCCAGACTCCCTCTTGGGCAAATGATTGGGGATTCAGGCAATATTTGCAACGTAGGGGACATCCGTGGAATGCTACGAGTGTTGTCACCCCTTCACCGTCTGTGGTAAGCCGATGTCTGCTGATGCCTATCAGAGCTGCTGTTTTCATCTCTCTTGCTATCAATTGCGTACTTTCTCTATTTTACCTTCGTCTACATACCACAGATAACCGCTGATATTGCTGTATCCCATCTTCGTCAGTAATTGCATGTATCCCTGCACCTGCTTGTTGTACTTTTTGTTCGGTTTACCAAATTTGAAGTCCACTACCACTACTTGCCCGTTCAGCATCATTACCCTGTCCGGTCGGCGGGTTTGCAATACTCCGTCTTCTTTATATATAATGGCACATTCATTGAACAATTGCCAACGTCCCGAGTACCATTCTTGTATTTCGGGCATGGAGAAAGCCTTATGAGTCACTTCCCGTATCTCTTCTTCCACTTTGCGACTACCGATAACGCCTTCGAAGATCAGTCTTTCTATGGCCGTATCAATGTCTTTTTCCATTTCAATAGCCGAGAACAGGGTATGTAGCAAGCGTCCACGGTTGATAAAACGGTCTTCCGACTCTTCTTCCTCAATTCCTTTGATGAAGTCCGCTGAGCGATTGGATTGCCGGAACTCTATCTCATGCCGCATGGACTCCATTCTGACCGGCAGTTTCTCTGCTTTCCGGGTAAGCTTGTTGGCAGATATTTTTTTCTTCTCTTCCGAAGAGGGACAAAGTTCTCCTTGTTCATAGGGTTCTTCTCCGTCCCATTCTGTCCCATTTCTGCGCGCTACTTCTGGTAGGGCTGCAGTGAGTAATTCCGACATTGTATTGCGTTGTCCTTTTCGACTCCATACTATCAGATTTTTTCCGGCACGGGTAAAGGCTACGTAAAGCAGATTCAGATTATCCACCCATAGTTGCAGGCGTTCTTGCAGGTAGTCTTCCCGGTATACGGATTCCGCCATCTGTGTAGAGTAGTTGACGGGGACGATATCAAGCTCGTTGAATGGTGCTGCTGCCGGAGTACACCACACGAGCTGATTATTGGTCTCATTTTCCATTTTCCAGTCACAGAAAGGCAGGAGTACTGTGTGAAACTCCAGTCCTTTCGACTTATGGATTGAGAAGATACGGATTCCTTCTATCTCTCCACTGGGAATAGTCTTGTTGCATAATGTTTCCTCCCAGAAGTGGATAAAACTATCCAACTCAGAAGAATTACTTTGCAGATAGTCTGTTACAGCATCAAAGAAAGCAAACAGGTAAGCATCCTGAGCACTGATACGGTTCATTTCGAAGATACTGAATAGCTCTTCCAGCAACTCATAAAGAGGCATTAACCTTAGAGTCTTTATGTTTTCAATAAAAGCCTCCGGCAGTAACTCTTTAGGGGTTCCTGTAAGTAATGCATCCAATTCCCCTTTAAAATCTTTAATCTTTAATTGGTAATTCATAATTAGTGAGGCCCTTGCTATCCGGTTTTCCGGATCAGAAAGGTAGCGTAGTGCATCTATCATCATACAGATGGCAAGTGAAGCATCCAGCCGGAAGGCTTCATCAGATACAATTTTGTATTGCAGTGTTTTGTCAAAATAATCTGCAATGCGGGGGATACTTTTATTTTTGCGGACAAGAATGGCAATATCGTTCTGTTTCACTCCTGAGTTCAGCAACTGTTCCACTTCTTCACCCAGGCTTATAAGTGTTTTTTCTGTGTAGTCATGCTCTTCATCCGGTTCAAGGAAAGAGACTTTGACGTATCCCATCTGTTTCTCTTTAGGAGATTCTTGTGCTACGTCTGAATAGGCTTTTTGCAATGCTTCACAGTCGCTGCTCAATTCATTCTTATACAGAGTGTTCAGGTACTCTACTGCTGCTGTAAATAGTTCGTTGTTAAACCGTATGACATTCGTTTCGCTTCTTCGGTTGATCTTTAGTGTTTCCACACGAATCGGAAAGTGTTCTATCCGGTCATTCAATCCGTTAAGTATTCCCCAGTCACCATTTCTCCAACGATAAATAGATTGTTTCACATCGCCTACTATCAAACTGTCGGCTCCCTGGGAGAGTCCTTCCAATAATAACAATTTGAAATTTCCCCATTGCATCCGGCTGGTATCCTGAAACTCATCTATCATTACGTTTCGGATATTCGTTCCTATCTTTTCGAATACAAAAGAAGAGTCACCGTCTTTGACCAACTGGTGGAGTAGGGCATTGGTATCTGATAATAGAAAGCGGTTATTTTCCCGGTTCAGTTGGCGTACTTCTTCGTCTATATTGGCCAGTAGCTGCACTTTGTTGAGATGCTGCATGGAGAGCCGGCAACTGTTTACGATCTTGTTATTCCTGGAACGGAATTTCTCTGCTTCGTTCAGCAAAGGCATCAGACTGTCGGCAGCTAAACGAAGTATATCTTCATAACGCGGAGAGGTTTTTGCTGCCCAGTTCTTCTCATCACTCAAACATTTTTCTACCGTTGTATTACGGATATCATCACCAAGTATCCCATTATTGAGTTTTCGAAAATAGCTTCCTATTCCGCGCGAACCATTCTTCAGATCGTCTGCAGTTAATGCATGTCCGTCCAGTTCTCCTTCAAACTGATCGTAGAAGCCTTTCATTTGTTCAAGGGCTTCCGTCTCCATTTCCTTTAGTTCACGACGGTAGTTTTTTATAATTTCCGGATTTTCAATCAGCTTTTGCCGAAGTCCTTCCCCCTTTTCTATGTATCCTTCGTCGAATATATTGCGGCCAAAACTTTTCACTTCTTCCGACACATTCCAGCGTTTATCATCTGCAATACGTTCATCGATATAATTCAGTAACCAGGCAAGCACGGGAGAGGTAGGGGCCAGTTTTTCAATCATGCTGTCTACTGCATCACTCAGCACTTCGCTGTTGTTCAGTTCGATATTCAGATTGGGGCTTAGCTCAAGTTCGCGTGCCAGGTTACGCATCACAGACTGAAAGAAAGAGTCTATTGTTTCTACACGAAAACGACTGTAATCGTGTAACATATAGCTAAGAGCTATTCCGGCCGATTTTCGTATTTCATCAGTTTGCTTTCCCGTTTCTTCTATGATCCGTTTCAGGTAAGCATCAGAATCCGGATCTTCAGTCCAAATACCATAAAGCTGGCTGAGAATACGTTCTTTCATTTCGGCCGTAGCTTTATTCGTAAAGGTCACAGCAAGTATTTGGCGGTAGGCACGCGGATTAAGAATAAGTAGTTTGATGTATTCTACAGCAAGCGTAAAAGTCTTCCCGGAGCCGGCAGAGGCTTTATATACTAAGAGTTCCATGTAGTTTTGATTTGTAGGCAAAGATAATACAAACTGAGTGCAGAATAAAATGAAAGAGTTTATTTTTTATGTGAAGGTGCAGCTTATTTTTGCTATGGGATGCCTCTAAACGATATTATTGTCCTTACCCGGTGTTGTGCTTTGTCTTTCTCGAAAAGGAACATTCTTTTTCTCGGTGCCCTGTTTTGTTTTACATGTACATGTTATACTGTTCCACATGTACATGTCATACTGTCCCACATGCACATGTCGTACTGCTTTACATGTACATCTAAAACAACGTTGTCTACCGGGACTCAGGGCCGACGCATTAAATAAATTACTATTGCATATGTACTTTTCTTATTGTTATTTAATTGAATATTAATTGTTTA
>NZ_CAXSVC010000022.1:0-103538 GCF_964240755.1 Bacteroides sp. HPS0048
ACTTTTTTATTAGGAATAAGGAAAGATTACAAAGCGATCAAAAACACAATCAAGTACAATATTACCAATGGGATTACTGAGGGCTTCGTTAACAAACTAAAGGTAGTGAAGCGAAGCATGTATGGAAGGGCAGGATTAGAGTTACTCAAAATAAAGATGGTTATGGAAAATGTACTTTTCAACTAAATTGAAGAAGAACCACTCTTGGTATGTTAAAGTGTACATTCTTGTAAAGTAAATCCTTACTGTTAAAAAAGTACATTAACGATATTAACAAACGTATTTGACGAACGAGACTATTTCTATTGTTCCGGATAATGTTTTTGGGATGAGTGGCAATGTTTAATATAGCTCGAAAGTCTGTACCTGTGGTAAGTACAGACTTTCGAGCATTTTACTAGTTAGTTGGAAATCAATATTAATGTTGTACGAAAGTGGGACGTATCATCTTTAGGAATATTTACTGAATATTCCATTATCAAATGCGTCCCACTCATTTTTTCAAATTATAAGTCGGATATATATTGAACTACTTCAACTATATCCTGAGTACTGTTTTTTATTCGGTTCTCTTTTATGAATGATGTTATTTCCTTTTTTAAATCAGGGAATAACTTTATTAATTCTTTGGCTTTAGAGAACTTATTCAATTCATTAGCTATTTCAATATAATACCAAACATAAGGCTCTGCTTTATAGTTTTCGGGTAATTTCAATTGATATATTTCACCGGATGTATTTAGTGACGAGATATTATCAATAGCTGTGGTTGAAGAAGTACCATAACCGATATTTTGTGCCCGGACACTCATACGGCAACGATAGGAAGCATATAAAGTATATCTATCTTGTGTGAGAACCTCATAAAACCGATTATCCACCGGGATAAACTTTCGTTTATCAAAATATATGGTATCAATCTGATCTATCGGATACAGCGCCATATTTTTCCCTTCTTGCGAGGTGTAAATCATCTCTTCTGTAGCCTTGTTGTAGTTAAGAGTGGCATGTGTCCTTTTTTGATTCTTGTATAAGACGGTAGCCTCTCTGAACTGATCAAATATAAAATGATGATTTGTATTTTGCCCTTTAGTATTGATAGAAATACCTGACAATAAGATAATCAAGCCAATATAGGTTATTTTCATTCTATAAATATTTTTCGTTTGTATATGTCATTTCCGGATAAAACAGACACAATATAAGTACCTTTCGAGAGATGTTTTAATGAGAGCTGGGTAACGTTTTTAACATCTTCCAGAATTTTTCCAGAGATGTCTACTACTATGATATGGTCAACATTCGTATCCGCTGTTACATACAGTATTCCCTCATTAAACAATAACTGTATTTTTCTATTGTCTGAAAGATTTTCAAGACCTGTTGGAATGGAATTTATATCAAATGTTAATTTGTCATCTTCCATAATTACATTAGTTATTCTTAAACCACCATCAGAATCATCTGACAAGAAAGGTTTTGGAAAAGTTTTATCTGTCATAACGGCTCCTGAGTTAGTTTGATAGGCAGCTTCATCCAGGAAACCATTTTCTGTTAATGAACCAAATGGACGATAGATATATACTTCATCCGGTGGTCCGTTACGATTTCCATCTTTAACTGTTGTATTGATTCTATAGATAAGTAATCCGGAACGGATCAGATTTTTTTCATAACGTCCCTCTTTCTTCCTGTACTCCAATACATAATATTCATTGGGATTGGTGGAGTTCACTCTATAGCAACTGTTTTCTGCACTTTGTGACAACGGAAGTAAAGTGTAGGTACCAGGTTGTGTGATGGTTGGCATCTCTTTTATCCAACTTTGTCCTGCATATCTCCATTTCATATAGGCACCCATATGGCACCAACCACTGTTCATCAGGTCCCAACTGCCTACAGGATCCAGATTTTTGCTCTCTTCGCTATAATGATACAAATCCGGTGCTCCCAATGCATGAAACATTTCATGGCAAAGTGTATTTATAGTTACTTGATTTTCGGGTTGGAATACATAATCCATCACGCGTTTGCCATGAATATAACATTCTTTGGTGTATAATGACCAGCGATGTGCCCATAATAAGTCACTCCAGCCATCACTGTTTCCTTGAACAACAAAACATACATTATCTATATAACCGTCATTGTCATTATCCAATTCTTCCGGAGTGAAATCTTCTTCAATAGAAGCTTTTACAGCATCAATGGCATTTACAATTAAATTATGTTCTCTATTTGTCGATTCATCACTTGTTCTATACCCATCCGGATTGGTTGTTGCGTTATAAGGACGATAGAACCCTCTTTTATGAAAGTCAATATATCCGTCAGTTTTAGTTTCTAGATCAGCGGCTTTAGGATAGAAATGAGAAGTTATATCAAGGCTACTATATGAAACTTCTTGATAATAATCTTTTAAGGAACCACTGGAAGAGGTTGTACTGTTGAACCTGCTATCGTATACTGTTCTTTTTTTTGAAAATGTAGTGACATCCTGAAAAGAGACGAAAATAACAATATTATTTAATGGATTTTTATGAGATGCATATTGAGGCCTTGAAGCTCTTGTTATAGCTTGATTTCGCATTTGCTCCCGCCGTTCTTCATATCGTTTTTTCGGAATCTTCAGCCAGGGATTGATACTTACCTCTTTGGGTAATGCCTTGTCTGCCCGGCAAGAGGAGGGGACCATTTCACCTTTATCGTTTTTCACTGCATAGTAGCAGTAACCATCATCCGCTTGCACAATAGTATATCCGTCTTTATCATGCACCCAATGATAAAATTCATCTCCTGATGCATATAGAGTTAATTGACTTCCATCCGCCTGAGTCACAATCGTCTCCAAAAAACGGAAAGGGGCTGCATACGTTAACAGGCAACAATAGCATAATAGCAGGATTATAGATATATATTTTTTCATAATATAGTTGTTTTTAGGCAAATAAGGCCACCCTAAAGGTGACCTTATTGCAAATAAATTTATTTATAAGACAAAATCCGCTATTTTGCTTTAGTAAATACAATTCCGTCTTCAAATAATGTGAAATATCCGCCGGATGCTCCTGTTGTAGGATGGATAGCCTGGAAGCCCAATCCGTACTCACAAGTTATGACTCCGTCTTCAAAGATGCCCGTTAAGGCATTTAACGTATATAAATCTTCACCGTCAACATGAGTTGCTCTGAAATAACGGTTCCAATTATCTGTTGGTTTAGGTGTTGGGCCGATGTACTGATTGTCTTTGATAGAAATCATAATCTCACCTTCTACCTCTTCAACACTCATAGTAGCCAAAGTACCATAACCGAAATTAAGATTCAAGACATTTACGTCATCATCAGAAGCAGTAACCACTGCCGGTATACTTACATCAGTTCCATCAAATCCGGAAGTACCTGTTATGCTGTATGTACCAATGATAGCAGCCCACGGATGCTCATCATCAATAATACTTACTCTGACAGAATTTTGCACAGTTTCTTTTAAAACTGGTACGGTACTCGCAATTACCAAATTAAATGTTTTTTTCCCTGTAAACAGATCATTGTCTATTGCCTCAATTTCTATATACTGAGTTCCAAAACCTTCTTCAAAAACGATTGTTTTGTTTTTGATATTGAAATCAGTACCTTCAATAGCCGGAACAGCTTCGCCTTCTGTTACTGCTGCTACATTTACAGTTACTTTCTCTCCGTTAGGTAATCCTGCCAGAGCAATTGGAATTTTAATTGTTTCTGTTGCATTTTCATCAATGGAAGCTGTTGCCTCAGGAAAACTTACAAAAGTATCTTCTGCAAGAAATGATTGAGGCTCATTGTCGTCGCATGATGTTATTGCAAGTAACAAGCCACCAATCAAACTTAAATATTTTAGTTTTTTCATTTATGTATTCTTTGAAAGTTAATACTTGTTTTGAACCATATTCTTATTCGCGTCGATTTCAGACTGCGGAATCGGCATTACGTAATACGGGCTATCTGCCGATACATGCTGAGTAGAAGAGGGTACTCCTGAACCATCAGCCATAAAACCCTTTCCATCTCTCTGTACGTCTTCGTGTCTACGTTTCAAATCAAAGAAGCGATGTCCTTCGAAAGCCAACTCTAAACGACGTTGTAGTTGAATTTCTTTTTCCAGAGCGGCTCCGGATTCGGTTCCTTCTTCATAATCAGAATAACGTCTTTCTTTCACCAGATTCAAGTCTGACAGGGCATCATCATAATTTTTCAAATTATAGTTAGCTTCCGCACGTGTCAGATATACCTCTGAAGCACGGATGATAGGAATATCAATCAAACCTGTAGATTTACCTCCGTTATTATATTTCCATACTACATTGTATGCTCCTCCATTTACAAGTTTAATTTGTGACCGGCGGATGTCTGTAGATTTATACAGTTCATTCAAACTATAAGTTACCGAGTAATTAGCGATATAAGAAGACTCGCTACCCTGTCCCCAATCATTACCGGGTAGGTATCCATTATCGGCAGTAATTGCAATACGGAATAATACCTCAGGAACTTCCATGCTTGTAGTGAATATTTTGGAGAAATCACTAATGCTTGCAATATCAGAGCCGTCTCCGGCAATAGCATCTGTAGCAGCCGACACAGCTTTTGCATCTTCGCCCATTGTCAGATACACACGAGAAAGAATAGCGCTGATAGATTTCTTGTTCAATCGGCTGTTTATACTTTTATTATAGTTGTCACTCATTAACTTTTTAGCGTTTTCCAGATCTTCTACCAATCTTGAATAAACGTATTTTACTGTATGTCTGGAAGGAAGGTCTACTTCTGTATAATCTTTGTAAGTTACACCAAGATCACCATCGCTTGCAGTTTTATAATCTTTTCCATAAGCACGTACAAGGTCAAAATGTATCAACCCTCTCAGTGCCAAACATTCTGCTAATAGATTGTCGCTTATTGTTTTCTCATTGCCCTGGAAAGTATTTTCTTTCTCTAAGCGGGTAATTACCTCATTAGCACCTAAGATGGCATTATATGCTGAACTCCATAGTCCACTGATTCCATATGTGTCTGCATAATATCTGAAATCTGAGAATTCATTATATATCTGGCGGCCATTACGGTTCAGTACCAGGTTGTCGGACATTACATCCGGAACCATCAGCATAAAATTAGCAGTATAATATTGACTACGCATTGATTCATACACACTTTTAGTGGTATTATCAAAGTCTTCGATACTTTCCAATGCATTATCACTATTTAATGAATCATGTGGAGTAGTATCTAAGAAATCAGCACATCCTGTCATTGCAAAAACGAATACAGTTGCAACGGGTATTATTGTTTTTTTTAATAATTTCATATTTTATCTTTTTTACAAATTAAAAGGTGTTATTAGAAACCTATCTCAATACCAAACATAATGGTGCGTGCTGCCGGGAAACTGAAATCAAGTACAGATGCAGCGGGACCGGCTGTAGCAGCTAATCCTGTTGTAGGTGAATCACCTACTTCCGGGTCTAATCCAGAGAAATTAGTGATTGTGAATAGATTCAATCCTTGTGCATAAATCCTGAGATTTTCCATACGCAATGGTTTTAACCATCTTTTAGGTAAGGTATAAGCTAAGGTTATGTTCCTCAAACGCAAGTAAGAAGCATCTTCCAGATATCTGGTTGATTGATAACTTTGGTTATTCAGACTTTGTTTAGGGATATTGGTAATATCACCGGGTTTAGTCCACTGATTGTAGAGGAGTTTCTTATCAAGGTTCTGGTCTATCATTGAACCATCACTTTGAGTAAAGAAATTAATATGATTATAGATATAATTACCACCCGAGAAGTAGAAATCACCACTAAGTTCAATTCCTTTATAAGCCAATTTGGCTCCAAAAGAACCAAAGTATTTAGGATCCGGAGTTTTATCGTCAAGGATTACTGCGTCGTCAGAGTTATATACATTGGTTATTTTACCGTCTTTGGTATAATAGAGAGCATCACCATTAGCCGGATTTACTCCTGCCCAACGTACCATTTTGTATACATTGATAGGATGTCCTTCACTTACAAGGCTGTTCCAGCCGATTGTAATATCGTTTCCTTCATATAATTTCAGAACCTTGTTCTTGTTCTGTGAAATCATACCGTTGAGGCTGAAGGTCCAGTCATTTGTTCTGATAACGTCTCCACTGATAGCTAACTCATATCCCTTATTTTCCATTTCTCCTACATTATCGATACGGCTGGAGAAACCTGAAGTCATAGAAAGACGGGTTGCCAAAAGCAAATCTGTTGTTTTACGTTTGTAAAGGTCAAAAGTCACACTCAGGCGTGAGTCAAAGAAAGAAGCATCCAAGCCGACTGAGGTCTGCATACTCTTCTCCCATGACAAATTGGGATTCGGCAATCGGCTTGGATAAGCTGTCGATTCGCTGTTATAACTACCATAACCGTATACACCTTGAGCTGCGTAATCACCGATATTGTTATTACCCGATGTACCTACACTACCACGGATTTTTAAGCGTGTTAACCACTCAATATTTTCCAGGAATTTTTCTCTTTCCATATTCCATCCCAGACCGACTGCCCAGAAAGTACCGAACTGGTTGTCTGCACCAAAACGAGAAGAACCGTCACGGCGTAAAGCTACATCTAAAATATACTTATCGTCATAGGTATATCCGGCAGAACCCAGATAAGACAACATTTTCCATTCAGTAGTTGTACCTAACACGTCTTTATTAGTTGAACCAATGCTGATAGCATCCAGCTTTCCGGTAGCAAATCCTTCTACCATGGCATTAATTCTTCTGTATTTACTTGCCTGTGCTTCCATACCGACTACAGCTTTCACTGCATGTACAGAGTTGAATGTTTTTTCGTAAGTCAACATGTTAGTCCATAACCAAGTTGCTCTTTGAGTAAAGTTGTCATTTCTATAACCTTTAGGACCATCAGGGCTCAATATGTTACTTAATTGAGATTCCGGTTTATTATATTGGTACTGGATTGCTTGATTGAAGTCAACACCGGCTACAGTTACATACTTAATTTCATCCCAGATTTTCCACTCCAGATTGAACGCTCCTACAATTTTCAAACGATTGATGTATGAAGGATTGTTATCGATATTTTCGAAGATATTTAATGGTACTCCTCCTACTGTAATATCTGTATTATAAGAACCATCTTCATTGAAAGGTGCATCATAAGGGTTAGCACTATATACATAGTTGAAAGGATTTAAAGCATTACGGTCAGTTCTTAACAATCCTTCTTTAGAAATGCCGGCAGAAGTTGCTACTCCCACTTTTAGGCGATCACTTACAGTATGTTCTACATTGATACGGGCTGTTTCTCTTGTAAGGTATGATCCCGGAACAATGGCATCTTGATCATAATACTGTCCGGAAATATAAAATTTAGTCTTTTCACTACCTCCTGACATGTTCAATTCATACAATTGAGTTGCGCCGGTACGGAATATTTCATCTGCCCAGTTTGTACTTGGGTGAGCAGCAATTTCCTCGTCTGTCATTGCACCACCATTGGCACCGCCTGTAGCGCCATATCCGCTTCCTAACTGTCTTTCATAAGTTAGTTTCTCCTGTGCATTCATCATTTCAAACTTGTCAGTGGTCTTAGTTGAAATTCCGTATTGTGCCCGTATATTAAAGGTCGTTTTTCCGCTTTTTCCTTTCTTGGTGGTAACAAGAATAACACCATTAGAGCCTCTTGATCCATATATAGCTGTCGCAGAGGCATCTTTTAGGATAGACATGTACTCGATATCATTTGCATTTATAGATGCAAAATCCGTAGAAGACATAGGTACACCATCTATTACATATAATGGATCTGATCCGGCAGAAATGGAACTTGTTCCACGTATTTTAATATTTGCTCCTGCTCCCGGACGTCCTGTGGCGGCAGTCACTTGAACACCTGCAGATTTACCTTGCAATGCTTGGTCAAAACTGGTTACTGGCACTTTGGTTAACTGTTCTGCTTTTACGATATCAACAGATCCTGTCAGCGAACTTTTTTTAGCTGAACCATAAGCAACCACTACCACTTCGTCAACCATCTGTGAATCAGACTTAAGTACAACTCTCAGATTCGGTTTAATAGCCACCTCTTGCGTCTGCATTCCGATGTAAGAAATTTGCAAAGTCTTTGCAGAACTAAATATGTTTTTAAATATTTAATTATCAGTATATTATATCTATTTGTATGAACTTTGCATTATAGTATTCATCTCATCTTATCGCTTGATAATCAACAATATATATATGGTCATAATAAAATACAAATATATATGAGATACTCGTTTGAGGTTTAAATATGAATTTAATTAATTGGTAATCAAACAGAAATAACTCATACGAACGATAAGTTGAAATACTATTTCTTTGTTTAGTAATTAATCATCTCCAATAATGTCAATCATTATTGCAGTTGTGAGATGATTTTATGATAAAAGATACTAAGAAGAAATGTTATAATGATATCGATTAGATATATAATAATATATTACTAAATTAATATTTTTGTAAACACCTTGTGATGTGTGTATAAAATATACCGATATTTAATATCCGAGACAAGAATCACAAGCATGATAAAATGTTAATTTAAAATTGCAATTACATTGAATATTACTACTTTTACTCAGTAGTTTGTTTATAGCATTTGGAATTCAATCATCAATTATGGCAAACATAAGGGATGGCTAAACTTTGATCAACCCCTTATGTTTGTTATAATATATGCTCCGGCTTAGTTAATTCTATTGCTTATGGAAATGTATTCTTACTAATTCATAAACGATGTTTTGTGTCCCGTCTACATTTATGTAATTGGATGACGGGAAGTTTTCTCTCAATAAAGAAAACGCGGATATCGATAAACTGAAATACCCTCAAATGCCGAATGGAACCCAAACAAATTTTTATCCCGTTTACTTTATTATTACTTTAGTACTACTCATTCCAGCAGATGTGACAACTTGTACAATATATGTCCCATCAATACAATTGGAATATGATAATGTATAATCTACACTTTCAAGTCCTTCCGTTTTTTTGATTATTCGTCCCTTTATGTCAACCAAAGAAAGCTCAAGGATAGGTATTGGAGATTTTATATAAATAGTTTTAGTCATGTCATTTGTAACAGCAATAAGATTTGCATCAGAAAAATCAACGTTTTCAACCACAGAAACAGGCAACTCTTTTACTATAATTTCTGTTATCGTATCTCTATCTCCTCGTATTCTCTTCCATTCATTCCCATCTTGACTTTTATACATCATTCAAATCCGATCACCCTCTTCAGGAATATTAGCTATTGAGCATGAAAATACATTTCCACTTCCATAGCCTATTTTTAGGCTATTCACAGAAACTTCACGAGTAATGAATTCTTTTATGTTCCCATGTTTATCGACTAAAGCTAAAACAATCGCGCCAGAAAAATTGCGTATACCATAATTTATATAAAAACCGGCTTTTACAGTAAATCTAACTCGAGGAATAAAATTTGTTTCCGTGGTTGTCAATCCGGAAAACATTTCACCAGATTCCGTAGAGCCAGACATAAAAGCTAAATTATCACAATAACCAGATCCCTCTTCGCTTTTTTTCACCCCTATAACAGCATCCTGGCCTACAGTGAACCCTCCTCCTGTATTACCTCCTACTCCCTGAGAATCAGGATCCAGTGCCGACAATGAATAATAACCATTCGCAGTGCCACCCCATCCCCAATTGACGTGGTAATCATTCTGTTTATAACCATCTAACACAAATTGATGTCCTTCCTCTTTGTTATTACTACCACCATATATGATAAGGCGTCCTGCATCAAGTTCCTTCTTTAAAAGACTATTCCATTCCGCTTCCGTATACCATTCACGGGATTGCAAAGTCATACTTTTATCATATTTCATATACCGAACCATTCCTCCCATTGCTGTTAGGGTTAGAGCTCCGCTTGATCGGGGAGTATAGTCCATTTCTGAGAATACTCCACAATGATACATTAGTTGTGAAACAGCTTCTGCCTGCTCAGTCGAATAATTTCCTTTTTCATATTTATTCAACATATTATCCCAATCATAAACAATATTATAAGTAGCAGAAAGAGTCTGTTTATATTGTTTCGTTGTATACTGAAAAGTCATTCCGCTTCCTTGATCAGGCCATCGATTATATTTCATGACAATAGCCAGGGCTGTTGCTACGCAACCGGTTGGGGCCTGTGTACCGTTTATAGTCGGACACAACAAATTATAAGGTGCAGTCTGATCCCATAAAGCGGTTTCAATCAATACCTCTTCCGAATTCTTTGCTGAATCTATTTCATCCCTTAATCTTTCCCAAGCCCAAATCGTTTCTTCATCAGATACAATATTTTCCTCACGTGCCCAATTAATTTGCTCACGATAATATGCCATCCAGGCTCTTAGATTATCCGGCATATTTTCTACATGGAAACTGTTGACGTAACTATATGCCAATATTGGTTTTATTATATCATCTCCAGAAACAATAACAAACCCATTACCACCAACTTTATTAAATACATAATAAGCCGGAGAGTTATTCATTCGAGTACACACATCTTCACCTGTCCAAATCAAACTTACATCTATTTCATTACTCCTTGTTTGTGTATCGACACCGGTCAAAACAAATTTTGCTATTTTCTCTGCTGTTATCACATCGACATTTTTTGCAAAAAAAGAAAATGGAATACAACAGAACACTAAAAATAAAAAACATTTCATAACTCTTTATTTTTCTAATAATGAAAACTGTGATTATTTATAGAGACAAAAGTCCTCCTACATAAAATGTAAGAGGACCTTAATATTATTCTAAATAATCACTTACCATGTAAATGAGTCATCCTTCCAACCAAAATTACCGGCATCTACATAATAATAATGGTTAAAACATGCCGTTTTCGTAGTTTCTACAAAAAAAGAATAATTAATATCCGGATCCAAATATAAAGATACCATATCGTAAGTAGGATGAATATATCCAGTTGCAAAATCATATAAACCATTAGAATTCAATCCACCAAACAATGAAATACTACCATTCTCTGCAACAGAAAATTTGTAATCATAACCTTCGGCAAATAATTCCGGAAATTTATATTTGTTAAATCCTTCCGCTTTATATAATTCTTGTGACCACGAACCAAATAATCCGGATGTAAAAGTTCCAGTTGCAAAAAGTTGCCAATTATAATCTCTATTTATTGTCAAAGTGAATGTTCTGATTTTTCCCTGAATCGGATTTTCCGGAACGTTTAATTTTATAGAGTAATCTTCTCCAACAGCTAATTTGGTTCTATCAAAAGACACTTTTATAGCAGCTTCATAAGCACCATCAGCAAATTCCACATTAGTAGGAACTGTAAATAATCCGCTAACGTCCTCCTTCACCAACGGAATGGTTGCTGCCCCAATAGAATTAGCACGGAGCAGTAACACTTCGAATTCTTCCGGATCATCCGTACCAAATGTATAATTAGCGGAGGCCTCATTAAAAGCGACCTCTGTATTAGTAGCATTGTATATAGTACCATCTGTTGCATTTTGATCACATGCGATCAAAAAGAGCATTATAAAACCAATGGCACCAAAATATTTTATTTTTCTCATAATTTCATACTTTAAAAAATCTCTTATATTAAATATAATATCTCGTTATCTAGGATTTTGATCGGCTATATTTATATTGGTATTACCATCAAACTCTTTTTGAGGGATCAAAGTAACGAACAGGTTGTCGCCAGGTTTTAATGCTTTCTTTGAAGGGTGATTAGTTCCATTATAATTACGATCATAACCTAAGTTTAATCGACAAAGATCAAAAGCACGTCCCATACCTTCACTCCATAGTTCAACACGACGTTGAAATAATATCTCATCCATTAGTGTCATAAATGCTCCGTGAGTATCTGTATTATAAGTTGCTGCATTAGTACGGGCTTCCAATACAGTACCATAATTGGTATCACGCTTATCTCCCAATTCTTTCAACAAATTACGGGTAGTCGGGTAATCATTTTGCCGACATGCAGCTTCGGCTGCGATTAATACCAACTCCTCCGCACGCAAATAAATAACATCTCCCAAATAAGTTGAAAAATCAGAGTAGCGGAACTTAACTTGGCCATAAGGATAATATTTAGAAGTTTCCGGATCTTCCCACCAAGTTCTTTTACGGATATCAGTGTCTGGAATAATTCTCCAAAGCCATGCATCAATACACTGTTGAGCTATTTTGCCATAACCACCCTCCGGGTCCATATGTGACAAAAATGCTCCGTAAGGTCCAGTCTGGTCAGCTATAACCTGGAATCCCCACATAACACTTGGAGCTTTACAATTATTAAACTGGCCAAGATCTGTCATAGAAGCAACTCGGGTCAATCCTGGTTTTTCAAGAGCGGCATTCGCATATTTGGCAGCCGCCACCCAGTCCTCCTGAACTTGAGCAGCCCGTGCCCATAAACCATAAGTAACATAGAGATCGACATTCGTCGGATTCGCCTGTGCTACACCGGCAGCCTCAAATAAATCAACCGCAGTCTGATAATCATTGTTAATTCTTTCAAAAACATTTTCAACAGTTCCACGAGGTTGTCCTACAGTATTAGCAGAAGTAGCCTCCGTATAAACAGGTACTCCTGGAGTCTGTTTATTCACAGGATAATTTCCCTTACAGAAAAAATGGTACAGACAAAAATAGGCAAAACCTCTGACTGTATACGCTTGTGCCAATACAGACTGCCCTTTTGCACCAAATGATTTTAACTGATCAGCGGCGTCAATTACATAGTTTACCTGTGATATTATGGTATAATAAAAATTCCATTGAGCATATTGACGACCATCAGTTGTTGTCCAGTCACCATCTGTCGAGAATGAATAATCATAGAAAAACCAACCTTGTCCCTGATTAGCCATTAAATGATCCTCTCCTTGAATATCCTTAACCAGAGTCATTGCCATAAGACCAGGATTTTCATGACTCCAATTGCCAGACCAACCATTAATAAATAAACTCCGATAAACTCCGTTCATAGCTACCTGTGCAGCATCGGCATTCCCAAAAATAAGACTTCCGGATACTTTATCCGTAGGATTTGTATCAAGCGCATCGCTGCAAGAGCTAAACGAGCAAATCCCTACTAAAGTCAATATATATAATATTTTTTTCATCTTTGACATTTTTATAGTTTCAATCATTTGATTTACATTAGAATTTCACATCAACACTAAAAGAAATAGTACGTGAAGGAGTGTAAACATACGTAGTACCGCCAGTCATACTATATTGAGGATCCATGCCTTTTAAATGTGTAAATACATATAAATTATCAGCAGTTACTGCAAATCGCAAATTCTGAAAACCTATTCTTTTAACAACTTTTACAGGAAGTGAATATCCCAATGTAATATTCTTAATGGAGAAATAAGAAGCATCAATCAACATATCATCTGTCGAAGCATAATTTTTACCGATTTGATAACGCGGTATATCTGTTACATCTCCCGGTTTCTTCCATGCTCTTTCCAAGTTGATATGTTTAGCTTGTCCTGCATAATAAAAGCTCATAAGATTTTGATAAACACCATCAATCATCTCTCCACCAATAGAGTAATTGGTTGCAATTGACAGGTCAAAACCTTTATATTGCAATTGCGTACTAATAGATCCAAATAAATCCGGAATTCTACTACCGGCAACAACGCGAGAAGCTTGAGCATAAGTTTCATTTGTCGTGATATAAGGTTCAACTGTATTGCCTTTACCATCAACCGTAGCCCAATAAAGTTGATCACCCGTCATCGGATCAACACCTGCTGAACGAGAAACATAATAAGAATAGATAGGCTCACCTTCACGAATAATCTGACTACCGCTAAGTATGTCTTTTCCGTCATCCGTCAATTTCAACACTTTGTTTTTTAATGTGGAAGCCATAACCGTCAAATCCCACTGAAAGTCATTGGTTTTTATTAAACGCCCTGTTATATTTGCTTCAAAACCACTATTTCTCATGCTACCCGAATTTCTGTAATATCCCTCAAAACCGGATGACATCGGAAGAGGATAGTAAAGTAACATGTCTGTAGTTTTACGTGTATACCATTCGAGTCCCACTTGCAATCTTTGATCCCAAAAAGCAGCTTCCACACCAATGTTAAAATTATGATTGTTTTCCCAAGAAACTTCTTTATTGGCCACAGAACTTACAATTGCCCCCGACTCACTACCATTAGAATAGCTTAGGTCATAAAGAGACTGCCATGCATAAAAATTACTATAGCCATCGGCATCCAGAAGTCCATCATTACCTTGCACACCATAACTCGCTTTTACAGAAAGATTATTCAACCAAGTGAAATCTTTCATGAACTCTTCCTCTGAGATACGATAATTAGCACCAACTGACCAAAAATCTCCCCAACGATTATCTTTATAGAAACGTGAAGAGCCATCACGGCGATAACTGCCAGATAGATAATATTTATCCGCATAATTATAGTTTATACGTCCAAAATATGACTCAATACGATACTGTTTACTTGCCCCACTTGTGCTGTAAACTGTTGAAGCAGCATCCAATTCATAAAGCCCTCCAAAAGGGAAACCGGTTTTTGTTCCACTTAAAGTATTACTCTCATATGCATACCATTCATGAGCAACTAAAATATCAAAATTATGCTTATCAAAACCTCTGTTGTATGTTAATATCTGATTGAAGGTATATCCTAACGAATTAGAGTTCTGCTTAATAGCGCGCCCTTTGGAAGTAGCCGCATTTCCAAAAAACGGATTATAATAAACCAAAGCATTTGCATTGTAGTAATCAAGACCAAAATTAAATGATAATTTGAGACCTTGAGCCCATCCATCCTTTAAATCACCAAAATCTAAATGAGTACGTGCTGACAAATTATCTGCAACTGTACTGTATTTATCATCATATAATGTAGCGACAGAGTTAAAGTTCTGCTGCTGTCCGGTAGGACGGTTATCACCATAGTCAAACTGTTTATTTCCGTCGGCATCCAAAATAAATGCTCCACCGTTATTCTTATCTCTCAGATACACGGGAAAAATAGGTCCCATAAGAGAAGCTGAGTACCATACATTACTGGAAGAACTTGTAGCGGTTGCTGCGGTATTAGATATGTTACGTGCAAAATTTGCCCCCAAACCTGCACTTAACCATTCGACAGGTTTAGTTTCAATATTAGTTCTCCCTGAATAACGTTGAAAGTTTGTTGTTTTTAATATCCCATCTTCATTTACATATCCCAGTGAGAACATATATTGTGTTTTTTCCGTACCTCCGTTCAAATTGAAAGTATATTCATGACGCAATGCATTATTACGAGTTACCTCATCCATCCAATCGTCTTCCCACATTAAGGTAGCATCATTACGTATTTTACCTGTATTAATATCAATCAAATCAGAAATAGCATAGTTAAAAGGATTATATTGTTCTTTTTCTCCAAATATTTTAGTTGCGCCAGAAGCCATTTCTTGCAAAGCAGCCATTCCCGCTTGTCCAGATGGAGTTCCGTCTGCTATTTGTTGATTGTAAAAAGCCGAATATAAAGCTTCAACATATTGTTTGGAATCCATTGTTTCATATCTGGGAAGCGACCGACTCGATAAGCCGACAGAAGCTTTGAAATTAACTTCCGTCTTACCTTTTACACCTTTTTTGGTCGTTATCATAATAACTCCATTCGCTCCACGTGAACCATATAATGCAGCAGCAGAAGCATCCTTCAAAATAGTAATATTTTCGATATCATCAGGACTAATAGCCGCAATAGAACCGTCATACGGTATACCATCCACTACATAAAGAGGGGTTTTACTAGCATTGATAGATCCCATACCACGAATATAAATAGAAGATGAAGAACCCGGCTGTCCACTACCCGTTGTTGCTTGAACACCTGGTGCTAATCCGTCAATTGCTTTTGTCACATTGGACATCTGACGTTTTTTTAATTCACCCGATTTTACTGTTGCGGCAGAACCGGTAAATGATGTTTTTTTTGCAGTACCGTAAGCTACTACCATCACTTCATCAATTGCCTGTGCGTCAGATTTTAATATTACTTTTACAGTTGGTTTAATAACCACCTCTTGCGTTTGCATTCCGATGTAAGAAATCTGCAAAGTCTTTGCAGAACTAAATATTTTATAATCATCTTATTATAAGATGATTATAAAATATACTTAGGACTTGGCTTTATTAAATCAAACACATGTATATATCGTTGATAATCAGAAATATATAAGTTTTAAATATCACCTTTTATCATCTATTTGAAATACTAATTTATTATCAAATTATGAATTTAATAATTTGATATACAAGTACAAATATTCAATACACAATATTGTCTGAGATACTATTATAGTACTTTACAGTTATAAAATTCACTTAAGGTTAATTTTTATTGTACTCATAACATGTTTATTTGCAGTAAATTATAAAAGCATTATAATAATGTAGGTTTCTTAATTCATGTAAGGATATATCGATTCAGTGAAGACATTTCCGCTCACTTATTGATTAACATTGTTAATCAATATTTTAAAGCATATTGCATAAAGTAGCAAACTATGCATTGTTTTATCATATAACAATGCATAGTTTTGTGTAGAAAAGTACGTATTTAAAGCATTATTAAATACGTACTTTTGATATGAATATAATACATTGTTTTCAGAGTGCTGATAACTATGTGTACAACCCATTTTTATATATTGGACACTGCATCTTACTCTATTTTATTAAGTTCAAAACAGTAAGATAAACGTTATTTTGATAAGCTTCTCATATTGAAAAGAAACAGGCATATAAAAAGTTGAAATATTTTTTGCACAAAGCCCTATACATACAGCATAGTTTCTTTATAAGGAAGTTTTTGATTCTCGGGAAGTGAGATTTAGTTTTTCGTAGAGAGTCGTGGTGTTTCTCATAAAGTGACTGCACTGTGTTGCCAACGTTTAACTATTGAAACAGTAATATTTATCTTAGCACAAATATCTGTTGACTGTTTCGTAACCAATGAACGCCTTTTATCTAAATAACTGTTTACTTAAAACGTCATCTTATACCCCATACATTCTCATAATGGAGAACGTTTTGTACTCTTAGCTTTCTCCAGATCCCTCACAATCGTCATATCCATAACATTTGTATAGACTTGGGTAGTCTTAACACTTTTGTGGCCTAATAATTTCTGGACAGTTGTAATATTTACTCCATTGTATATTAATAAAGTAGCATTCGTATGTCTGGCTGTATGAAAAGATACTTTTTTGTTTATCCCTGCCAGCCTTGATATAATAAGTAATTCCTTATTCACATTTGAATTATCTCTGAGTTTAAAAAAATCAGAAAGATTATCCTGATATTTATTCAGAATCTGAAGTCCTTTGCCTTTAAATAACAGATATAAGGGAAGTCGTACTTCTATACGAGTTTTGATTGTCTTATATATAAGCCAGGTATCTTTTTGTATTTTCACAATGTTTTCAGCAGTCAAATTTACAAAATCGGAATATCTCATTCCAGCATAACAGCAAAACAGAAAAGCGTCTTTTGTTTTTTCCAATCGCTCATATTTATCTCCCAAGTTTAATTTTTCAATCTTGTAAAGTTCATCTGGCGATAAATGAGTATGTTTATTTTCCACACTCTTTATTTTATATTTTCTGAAAGCGTATTTTTGTACCTCCATATATTCTTTATTTATAGCTACATTAATGTGCCTCTTCAGATGCTTCATGTGCTTAGCTATTGTATTTACATGGTATCCCTTGCTTTGTAAATACTGATCAAAAGAAGATATAAATTCGAAAGTTAATTCTGTGAATGAGATGTCCTTTTTATACTTTCTCAATAGTTCAAGCGTCGAAAGATGATTCTGTTTAGTACTTTCTTTCAATCGGGAGTTTAGAATTTCTTTACGAAAAAAAGCAAGAAAAGATTCTTCTTCTCCTGGTGAGGTTACTAATGCATCTTTTAGGGCATCCAATGATATTGATTTGTTTTGTTGCCACATGCCTAACTCTTTTTTTTCTATTTCGGCCATGTATTCATAAATCATTCGGTTAAGTGCTTCTGCATTCGGATGATTCCGAACCCTTCTCCTTTTAGCGTCCCACTGATCCGGTTTTAAATAAACCTTAGTTGAGAAGTATTTTTTCTTTCTATTCAGATAAGCTTCTATCTGAACTAATGCCATTCCCCTCTTATTTAGGTTTTTCTTTCTGTTAAACACTAAATTGTAGATAATTTTCTCCATAAATTTGATTTTGTATTAATACTATAAACAAATAAGACGTATATATGTGCAATATAAGAACTGAATAAGTTTTAATATCTGCTAAAAGCCAGCAAAGCCAGTTAGATAATTATCTATGGTCGTTTAAAAAAAATGCGGAATTTTTGTTTATAAAGCTTTCTCTTCGATCAAAAAGGATTCTTTTTAGCTAAATTTAGTGGTAAATAACAGAAAATATACAGTTAGAACGTACTTTTTGTCAGTGCAACATGTTAGTTATAGGTGTGCTATTTAGGTTTTTTAAGCCGTGATTATATGCTGTTAAGCATTATTTTGCGTGCTTTGATAACAATTTGTTATTAACACATGGTTTTTTTACAAAAACAATTGCTTGTTTCATATTTATTAATATATTTGCATTTTGTTAGAGTAAAGAAACAATTAATGTAAAGTTAAACTTTAAGAGAGAATTTATGAAAAGAAAATTAATGCTGTTATTGACCTGTCTTTTTGTAGGTATAGGTCTAGTAACTGCCCAAACTCAGAAAGTTACAGGTGTTGTAATTTCTGAAGAAGATGGGCAACCAGTTGTTGGAGCCTCTGTATTAGTAAAAGGTACCAATTTAGGTACCATCACTGATGTAGATGGTAATTTTACTTTGTCGAGCGTACCAAGTTCTGCAAAGACTTTGCAAATTTCTTATATCGGAATGCAGACGCAAGAGGTGGCTATTAAACCGAATCTGAGAGTTGTACTTAAGTCTGATTCGCAGATGATTGACGAAGTAATGGTGGTTGCTTATGGTACCACAAAAAAATCATCATTCACTGGAGCAGCTTCTACTGTAAGCGGAGATAAAGTATTAAAAGATATTCCTGTAACTTCATTCGAGGAAGCATTAGCAGGATCAACTCCGGGACTTACGGTGAACTCAACAAGTGGTCAGCCGGGAGCTGGTTTACAAATTAGAGTTCGTGGTACGGGTTCAATGAATGCTTCTAATGATCCGTTGTATGTAATAGATGGAGTTCCTGTTGTTTCTGGTGATATTGCTGTGTCAGCTGTAAGTGGTGACTCTAAAGCATTTAATGTAATGGCTTCTATCAATCCGAGTGATATTGAAAATATTACTGTGTTAAAGGATGCTGCAGCAGCTTCTCTGTATGGTTCACGTGCGGCTAATGGAGTTATTTTGATTACTACCAAGCATGGTAAAGTGGGTAAAACAAGAATTAATTTCAAAGCGAATTGGGGGTTCTCTGATTGGGCAATGAAAAACAGAAAGAATGTGAATGGTCAGCAACGTCATGAGTTAACATACGAAGCATGTTATAATGAGGCTACTTTGTACGGTATACCCGATGAAAATGGAAACTATAACGGTCCGGCTTCGGATGAAGAGGCAAGAGCTTATGCTCAGGAATATGCTGACTTTTATGCAGATTCTAATTATAACGTAGATTGGGAAGATGCTTTTTTCCGTAAACATGGTTCCTCACAAAATTATGAATTCTCGGCACAAGGTGGAGACGAACGTAATTCATTCTTTGCTTCTTTGGCATACAAAAAAGAAGATGGAAAATCCAAAACTTCATCCATAGATGGATTTATCGGACGTGTAAATGCAACTCACAAATCGGCTGATAACAAATTGCAGATGGGAGCTAACATTTCTTTGTCTAAACAGAATTCTTCGGTAACAAGCGAAGGTACTGCTTATGCTAATCCTTTCTTCTTGCAGAGCTTCATTTGTACCCCTAATATGCCTATATATGATGAAAACGGGAATTATTATCTGCATCCGGTTTTACAACAAGTCTTTCCGCATACACACCCTGTAGAAGATATTAATCTGGATAAAAATCAGTCGAAAGTATTCAGAAGCTTTAATAGTTTATGGGCATCTTATGAAATTATTGATGGACTAATTCTTAAAGAAACTGTAAGTTATGACTATGTTAATAATACATCCATCACTTATTGGCCGGTAAATTCTAATAATGGACAGCTGCTAAATGGACTTGGAGCAACTTATCCGTATCAGTATCATAATGTATATTCTTCAACTACATTGAATTACGCTAAAACATTCAAAGAGAAACACAATCTTGATGCACTTGTGGGTTGGGATGTAGATGATCGCAAAAAGGAAGCGGTTAGAGCAGCTTCTACCGGTTATCCTCATGATAAATTGCCTGAGTCTGTTAATGCTTCTACTCCGGCAGAAGGTATGGCTTATTATACAGAAGACCATTTATTGTCTTTATTATCACGTGTTAACTACGATTATGATAATAAGTATTACGTTTCGGCAAACTATCGTCGTGATGGAAGTTCCCGGTTGGGTGCCAACAATCGTTGGGCTAACTTCTGGTCTGTATCTGCAGCATGGAGATTAACACAGGAGAACTTTATGAAAGATCTGCATCAGATTAATGACTTGAAAGTACGTGCTTCCTATGGTATTAATGGAACATTACCCAATTCTCTGTATGAACATCTGAGTTTGTATGGTTATGGTTATAACTACCAGGATATTGCCGGTTCTGCTCCTGTATCTGTTCCCAATCCGGATTTGTCATGGGAAAAGAATAAAAACTTTAATATTGGTTTTGATGGTCGTTTTTTTGATCGGGTGAGTGTGAGTTTTGACTATTACTCACGTAAGACAACCGATTTGCTACAAGATGTACCTACTTCTATGGTCGTTGGATTTAAAACGATGTTGAAAAATGTGGGTGAAATGACCAATAAAGGTGTTGAGGTGGACATCAACGTAGATATCTTCAAAGATACATCTGTGAAATGGACTTCCGGGCTTGCTCTATCACACAACAGTAATAAAATCTCCAAGTTGTATGAAGGTAAAGATATTATTGATGGTACGAGTATATTGCGCGAAGGCGAATCTTATTATTCTTGGTGGAGTCGTGAATGGGCAGGTGTAGATCCGCAAACAGGTGAAGAATTGTGGGTGCTGAATACGAAAAATGCTGATGGTAGTTTGAACAAAGAATTGACTACGGATCCCGCTAAAGCTCAGCGTGTTATTATAGGCAAACCCGATCCGAAACTTACCGGTGGATGGAGAAATAGTTTCTCTTGGAATGGACTTGAATTGAATATGCTCTTTAATTTCTCACTCGGAGGAAAGGTATTTGATACGATGAGAACAAGTATTACTGATACAGATGGTTATGGAATTTTCTATAATTCTTCTATTGATCAGTTAGACAGATGGCAAAAGCCCGGTGATAAAACGGATGTTCCAAGACGTATCAACAACTATCAGTACGGTAATTACGGAAGTTCACGTTTTATGAAAGATCTTAATTATCTTCGTTTGAAGAGCTTGAGTCTCTCCTACACACTTCCTTCAAGATGGACCCGCAAAGCACAAATGGAAAATGTACGTTTGTTCGTGTCGGGAAGCAACTTGCTGACATGGACTTCTTATAAGAATGTCGATCCGGAACAACCGATCAATGGTATTCCGACATTTGCATTTCCTACTTTGAGAAGTGTGACATTCGGTATTGAAATTGGATTATAATTATTAATACAAAAAACGAAAATGATGAAAAAATTGAATATACAATCAATCTTTACGACGGTCATTGTAGCGACTTCCGTATGCCTCACTTCCTGTGATGGATACCTTACTACATTACCTTCTGATTCTTTGGTTAGTGATGGAGCCATTACTACTGCAGAGGATACAAAAACAGCTTTGAATGGAGCCTATGCAGGATTGATAAGCGTATCTGATAAAGATAACACCAGCTATTATTATTATGGAGTTGATTTTATAGCACGTGCAGAAGTCGGGGGAGATGATACGCAGACGAACAAAACAAGTGATCGTACAGAACAATACTATCGATACACGTATCGTCAGAATAATGCTCCCGATGATCTTTGGTTTCCTCCTTATGCAGTAATCAATCGTGTTAATGTATTATTGGAAGCAATAGATAAAGGAGAGGTTCCAATGTCTGATGTGGTTAAGAATTCAAAAGGCGAAGCCTTAGCTATCCGTGCATTGGCCCATTTCAACTTATTGATAACTTACGGAGCTCCTTATCTGAAAGATAATGGTGCTTCTTTGGGAGTTCCGGTTGTGAAGGAGGTATTAACTGCTGCAGAACTTCCTGCTCGTCAGACTGTAGCTCAAGGGTATGCAGCTGTATTAGAGGACTTAACAGATGCATTGAGCTTTATTGATGAGAACAAAAATTACGGTCACTTTAATAGATGGGCTGTAAAAGCATTGTTGGCTCGTGTCAATCTTTATAAAGGTGATTATGACGCTGCTTATGGCTATGCGAAAGACGTAGTGGAGAATGGACCTTATGAACTGATTAAAAATTCAGATTATGTAGATTCGTGGAAACTGGAAGAAACGAGTGAGTCTATTTTTGATTTGGCTTTATCCAGTACGACCTATGCAGGAGGCCGTGAACTTTGGGGAGCTGTGGTTGCTCCTTCTGAGTACGGAGCTGTTGTGGCGACTAAGGATTTTCTTGATTTGTTAAATGAGGATCCCAATGATGTGCGTTTAGGTTTATTGATTACGGATAAAAATGGTACAAAGCGTACTATTAATAAATATCCGGGACGTGCAGGTTCAGTAGCTGTTAATAATGTACGTGTCATTCGTTTATCTGATATCTATTTGATTGGTGCTGAAGCTGCATTGAAGAAAGCTGCTCCGGATCAGACATTGGCGGACGATTACTTATATAAGATTCAGAATCGTGCTAATTCTGCAACTGTAAAAACTACAGCGACATTGGATTTGATAATGAAAGAGCGTCGTAAAGAGTTGGTGTTGGAAGGACACCGTTTATATGATGTACTTCGCCAAGGTATAGAAATCACTCGTAAAGGTGGAAATCATTTCCTGAATGCAACTGACCTGGTGACAGTTAACTGGAATGATTATCGTACTATTATGCCGATACCACAAGCTGAAATAGATGCTAACACAAATATTCAGCAAAATCCGGAATATAATTAAGCTGGAATTTTAGCCATACATAATAGGGTGGCTATAATTATAAATAAAGTGTTTTGGGAGGTCGTTCTTGTGAAAGAATGACCTCTATTTTTCCTTATCTAATATAAAAGTATATAGGATTGATATTCTGCTTAAATAAATAAATCCGGAAAAACCATACGTGCCGCTTAACAAAAACGATGCGTTTCAAAAAGTACAAAAACGACGCGTACAAAAAAAACGGTGAGCGCGGTCCTGTTCTGCATGACCAAAGCCCACCGTTTTTCTTTCACTTGAACCTTCCTTGAACAACTTTAAAATACCATTCAAAAGCCATTGCCGATTCAAAATAAATCACTATCTTTATGCAGTGTTAGGCTGCGATTGTCTGCTCTTCATCCGGTACCGTGTACAGCATCATGTCTGTATATTTGGCTTGATAGTTTACGTTTGCACTAAATTCCACTTTCCTGCATTCCTTGAACGGGTTGCCAAGAAACGGGTTCCGACCCATCCAGTCACACAGTTCCAGGATGGAAGACTTGTTTGAGGTGAAGTACACGAATGCATGTCTTTTCAACACGTTCAATACGTTCAAATAGTCAGCCAGGCGCCAATACATTTTGTAGGTTCCTACTTCAGTGGAAAGGTACGGCGGATCAACCAGGAACACCACACCCGGGACATCCTTGTAACGTTTGAACACTTCCTTGTAGTCTTCGCAGGTGACGGTAATTCCTTCCAGGTAATCTTCCGCTTCGGGATAATCAGTCCTCCGAATCCTATTGTAGATGGTCTCTTTCTTCATTTCTTTCAAACAAGTCACGTACTTCATGGCGAACAACAAAGATGCGGAAATCGTGATATAATCCACGTAGCCGTGCTCCTTCTCTTCCCTCTCAATACGGGCAAACATTTTATTGCGAACCTCCCCGGTTATACGTTTGTTTCTGGGTTTCCCTTCAGCTATCCGGTGCAAATCGGATAACAGCACATTGGTGACCGGGATATTCGCAAGCCGCTGGCGGTAGTTGTCGAAGTCGTTATACACAACGACGGCATCAGGCCTGACACATTTGGTAATATGTGACAGCAGGCCCGATCCGCCAAACAGGTCCACAAACACGGTGCTGTCCGGGAACTGTCCCAGCACCTTGATAAACTCCTTCGCAAACATGCGTTTCTGCCCCACGAAAGGAAGCGGGGCGGACAAATACATCTTTCTCATTTCATTCTGCTTTAAAACGGCCGCAAAGGTCCCCAGAATAAACGAAAAACAGCGGGAAACATGAACTGTTCCCGCTGCAAGGCATATACAGCAAATCACACGTTCAGCCCGAAGCGGACCGTCTCGTCACCGGCGATCAACGCACGTGTACCCGGGATATTATTCTCGTAGATATGTACATTGCCCAGGTAGAGGGTGATCGACTTCAGGGGAAGTTCTATCTGCCGGGCCATCAGGTACAGGTGGTAAATGTCGGAAGGCAGTCCGAGGTTCGCATCGCTGCTGCGCTGGTAGGCGGACAGAACCAGTTCACCACCGTCCAGCTGGAACTGCACCAGACTCAGGCAGGGCGCCTGGTTGCTTTCCGCACCGGTCTCACCCAGGAAAAGCACGTAGTTCTTGCTGTTGCGTTTCTCCCGGTTGATTTTCGCTATCAACGGAGGAAGCTTCTCAAAATATGTGGGGTAACTGTTCACCAGGATAGAACCGCAATAATCCCACCAGTTGATGCCGGCCTCCCGGTACTTCTCTACATTACGTTCCCCCTGCATGAACAGTTGGAGCTCGCTGCGGAGTTTCTTGCGGGCGATATTATGCCCCTCGAATATGTCAAGCAGGTCTGCCGGAGTCAGCGACAGTTGCTCGTTCAGAAGGTATTGTATGTTTCCCTTCTTGTTGGTCTGTGTTTTTCCCGCGACAAGAATCTTGTCCAGGATACGGTAATACTTGTTCATAGCCATTTCCTCCTTCTAAAATTGAAACACCCTAAAGATAAGGGGAAACGGCACTCCCTACGGCATAAAACACCCCGTTCACACTGCAAGCGTCTTGCAGTCACTCTGGAAACGTTTTACCAGGGCATAAACCTTGCGCTCGCTCACCGAATATTTCTCGGACAGTACGGCCACAGCATACGAGACCTTCTCACCTTGGTCCAGCAGACGGGTATAGTCCGCGTACAGGTCGATATACCGGGCATCCTCCAGACGGATGCCGGCCGCCTGGAGCCTTTTCAACAGCTCCCGGTTAAAGTTTAGTATCTCAATCACTTTCATACAACAAAAAAATTATATCTTTGCATCGCCAATCATTTTTTAGACAACAAAAAAAACACCCAAGTGGCGTGACAGAGGGTATTTGCCCCCGGTCGCGCGCCGCTTGGGTGTGTTGTTAATAAATGATTGGCGTCTATATTAACAGGCCGGGGGCTTTTTTCTTATCCTCCCCCCGAAGGATTTATTCCACCCGGTACTTCTCCGGATCAAAAGCGTCTTTCTTTTTCCAGCCGTCAGCCAGTGTATCCTGGATGTGCTTCATGGCTTTCGTATAGAAGTCCGTCAGTTCCTCCAGCTTCCCGAACGTCCGGTACCGGGGTTCCTCATCCGTTCCGAACTTGAACGTCACCGGAAGCGTCGCGCCGCCGTTCTGCACGGCAAGGTCGTGGGCCGCCTTGTAGTTGAACTGGTTCTCACTTGACAGCCACACCGGCATACCCTCGTAAACGAAGCCGGAAAGTATCTCCCGGTCGATCTGTTCGTTGTACCAGCCCAGGATAACGCTTCTTATTATCTCACCGGAGGGCTTCCCTAAAAAGTTCTCCTCCATATAGTCGGCAGAACCGTCCTCCCTTTCCCGCACGTCCCAACGGATGCGCCACGTGTTCTTCACCGGGTTCACGCATTCCAGCAGCTTCACCCCGGCTGTTCCTTCAACTCGTTTCATGTAAATACGTATTTGGTTCGACCCTTCCCAAAGGTTTCCGTCTTGATGGTTGTTTCAAAAGGAAAGCCGTCGGGCATCTCTTTCACTTGCGAGAGGATGTTCTTCATCTCCTCGCTGTTGGTGAAGAACTTCTTCGGCTCACCGTTCATCTCGATGGCCACGATACAGCGGTCTTCTCCCTGCTCGGTCTTGATGCCCGTCTCGAAGTCCTTCACTACAATCGGTAAGTTTACCAGTTCCCGGATGCTTACCACCACCCCGGGAAATCGCTTTTTGCCGTCTTCGGGCTTATAAGCGACGTTCAAGTCTTTAAATGATCTCATGTCTTTGCCTGTTAATTTTTTAAACAACGTATGACAGTCGGCGTGCTTGGCCATCCCGTAGAACGACGCTATCAGCTCACGCCTCCTTCTTCTTGATTTTACCTCGTGCATTTTTCGGGCGAATTTCTGCTTGATGCGCTTGCGCAGACGGACGTGGTCCGCACCGAAAGTCACATATCCCAGAAAATCGATGCCCTCGCCCAGGGGAAACACACGGTCGTTCCCCTTCACCCGGAGACCGACATGCTGAATATGCCCATGGACGATATCACGAATCTTCCACAATTCCGCTTTCGTTTTACCCAATACGACACCATCATCACAATAACGGTAGAAATGACGGACACCGTACTTGTCCTTCAAGTAATGATCCAAAAACACAGACAAAAGCAAATTACCCAGACCCTGCGAGCTACGCAGCCCGATACTCAAACCCTCGGGCATCAGCCGGACAAAATTGTCAAGTATGGCGATGAGTTTCTTGTCCTTGAACACCCGGCCGACACAATACATCACGAAGTCCTGCTTCACGCTCTCATAAAACTTGGTGATGTCGAACTTGTAACAGTACCGCGTACCCTCCGGATCCTCGACCATGTCACGACGGATATACGACAGAAGATCGTGCATACCCCGCTTCTTGATACTGGCAGAGGTGGTACGGATGAAACGTTTCCGCAAATGGCAGTCCACCACCGTCATGATGGCATGTACGGCGATACGGTCGTACATAGGGATTACCTGGATACGGCGCAGCTTGCCGCCCTCGAAAATCTCTCGCTCACGATAGTCCTTCACACGGAAAGTACCGTCCGAGATACGCGCGGCCAGTTCCTCCAACACCTCGGGTTTATGCGCAAGCAGGTAGCGTCCCTGGCGGCTGCGTTTACGCCTCCTGCCGCGAAGGACCTGAAGGAAAGACTCCTCCATGTTGGAGGGCTTCACGATTTCCTCTATTACAAAACCTGCTCTGTGCATATTTCTTTTGTTTTCCATTTTGGGGCCTTCAATCCCCCGGGCACTGCTTCTTCGAACCGTTTCCGGCCTACCAAACCCTCCCGACACTCTATTTTTCAGTTTTCCAGCCCCGAAAAGGCTGCTGTTACTGAGGCTTGCTTCCCTCGGCACCACGGTGGGGACAAGTCCCCGGTGTTGTACGCCGATTAAAATTTCTTTTCGATTGTTGTTCAGACGAGAACCGATGTTCGTGTTCGTATTCGAGAAATCGTTATTCGCATTCGACATCGAGACACCGCCATTCGGGTTCGCGTTGTTGTTGCCACGATAAACCACACGGCTTATGGGGAAGCGCCACCTTTTAATTTGAATGCAAAAGTACAATTTTTCATAAATTATTATTTAACAAACAGGTACAAAACCCCGGAAACAAAAATTTTTCAACGGGCTGACGCCCGTAAAGAACGGTGTTCCCCGAACAAGGGGAACACCGGACGTTTTGTCGCTTCGCTCCCGCTTTGACGCTTTACGCGGCCGGTCATGCCACCTCGCTTACCGACTTGAACGCAGCGACGCTTGCCGCCTTGACGAGCCGGCCGCGGAAGGCCAGACGAGAACCGATGTGCGCGTTCGTAAACGAGAAATCGTAAAACGCATACGACATCGAGACACCGCCATTCGGGTACGCGCTGTTGTTGCCACGATAAACCACACGGCTGGCTGCGGTGGATATATAGTACATATCGCAATAATGCGTCGAGGAAGAACCCGAAACGGAGCCCACCGGAACCACGTCCATGTACTTGCCATGTGCAACGGCCGTTATCCATACACCCGAGCTTGTGCCTCCTTTCACCATGCGGGTCGTGCCGTCAGGCATCCAGATACGCCACTTGCCGGCGTTGCCGCTGTCATTAGGAAGGTCAACACCGTCCATCATGTCATACTTATGACCGTAGATATCCTCGTAGCCAAGGCAGCAGATATTGTTCACCTGTGTGACTGTAGCACCGCCGTAGTCATCCTCGCCGCGATACCAGGCGTACTGGTGGACCATGTTGTCCACAAGCGAGTTCGTCACGTTCGGGTTGATGGCGTGCGCCTCTTCATAACCTATCGTATCGGTCATGCCGCGTGAAGCGGTACCGCCGGTGATACGGTTGTTAGTATGCTGGCCCGCGCCGCATTGTTCCTGGCTGTCACGACGGCCATAGGCGGCGTAGAAGAGGTTGGCGATACGGGAGTGCATCAGCGCGTCAATCTGCTGCATGCCGCGCTGGACAGAGTAATAATGGAAGTCGGCCCAGCTCATGCTCGCCGTAGTGCTGCCGCCGGTGATACAGGCACGGAGCTTGGAACCGACAACCGAACTGCCCACAACCGCGCAAAGGTGCTCGTCATTGGCTACCCAGTCCGGCTCCATGTCCTCGATCCTGTCGGAGTTGGAAAGCACTACCTTGTCGAACTCCGCGGTGTTCAGAACGGAGAAGTGCAGCGCTGTGGCATCGGCAGGAACGTCAGCGATCAGGTACATGCCCGCCTCGAACTTGTTGGAGAGGGTCGGAACAACGATGGAACTGACTACGGCACCGGTATTGTCAGTGAACACGCTGCCGACAAGGTTCGTACCGGGAACGCTCGGGAACCGGACACGCTTGTGCCCGCTGACGTTCACCTTGCAGACGGAATACGTGGTGTCGGCACTGTAGCTGTTCGCGAGCGTGTCCTTGCCGCTCATGATCTTACGACCGCTCAGGTAACCGCCGGCTTCCTTGATGTCATCCAGCGTGAGGATATCGGCGTCAGGAACGGAGGGCATGTCATCCCGGCCCTTGCTGCTGTAGCAGGAGTAATGCTTGCCGTTCAGGTAGTCATTGATGCCCTTTGACCAGAAGAAGGGCTCGAACATCATCCAGTCGCCCTCGCTGCCGTCAAGTTTGGCGGGGCTGCCATCGGCGTAATAGTTGGAATTATTGTCGTCAAGCGGGTAATAGGTCATCTCACCGTCGAGATTGTTCACCGTCGTATCGATGTTCGCGATCTTCACGCTGCGCGTGGTGGCTTTCTTGGTCACTTTCGCCAGTACACGGTGACGCTGTTTCAGGATGGCGGCGATATGCCCGCTCGTCCTGTAAGGCGTACCGTACTTGTAACCTGTCCTGTTGTCCGGGTTGCTGATATTGGCATCATCGGCCACATCGTCGTCGGATTCGATCATCGTGTATTCGGGCTGGAGGATGTTCAGTTCCGGGAAATGGGCTTTCAACGCCTCGTATCTCTCATCCTCGACATAGTTGGTAAGGCGCACCGTACCCGCCAGCGCGCACGTGTCCGTGGCGTTGCCTTCTGCGTCCACGCCGCCCATCTTCATGAACCGGTTCAGCCATGTGCCGTCGTCCTCCCGGTCGATGCCGGTCACGCGGATGCGTTCCACGCCGGAACAGCGGTTCAGCAGGGTTTCCCAGTTCAGACCCGGGCAGCCGTCAACGATAAGCGTCTTCACTTTACTGTAGTTCTCCAGCGTGAGCCCGCTTGTAGCCAGTTTGCCCAGATATTCCAATTTCAACACGGTCAGCGTGCCGGGAAGCCAGGCTCTCGTCAGCGGAGCACCCTTGGCAAAGGTCACGCTCTGCACCTGTGTGCCTCTCGCGTCAAGTTCCTCCAGCTTGGTCTGGTTCGTGAAGTCAAGCTCGGTGCTGGTGTTGCTCCCGGTCTTGGCCTGTGCCTGGTTGCGCAGGTTCACCTTACGCAGCTGGCGGCAGCTGCCGAGGTTCAGCCACCAGCCAGTAGAGCCGGTGGAGGGGCTTTGCAGGTTCAGCTCACGCAATACGGTACATTTACCCAGGTCAAAGCCGTTCTTCAGGCGGTCCGAGGCGCCGGTCATGTCAAGCACACGCATGCGGCTCGCGCCGTAGATACGCAGGGGGTCGTTTACCGTGTAGGCCCCCGTGATTTGAAGGGTGGCCACCTTGCCGCCCTCCACGATGCCGGTACCCGCGATATTGGGGCTGTTGTTCGTGCCGTAACCGAAGGCGTACACCTCGCTCGCCGTAATCTTCACCACGTCGGCGGCATCGGAGGAGGTACGGGCCATATACAGGTCGATGTTGTCACTCGTGAAGTTGCTCGTGCCGTATTTGGCGTCCAGAAGGGCGAAACGGTTCTTCACGAAGTAACTGCGGTGCGCAGCGTTGCTTCCCTGAAGGGCGTAGATGAACGGCCATTTCTTGCCGTAAACCTCTTCCATGTTCGGGCGGATATACTTCAGGTAGCCGCTCTTATTGTACGCACGGTCGCTCCAGTTGCCCGCCTGCTCGACGTCAAGCATCGACAGCACGCGATCGACCGTCATTTTCGCGCGGTAAGCGGCGGCGCAGGCTTTCAGCTCGTCCTGCAGGTTGGCCAACACAAGGTTCCAAAGCCAGCTGTCGCGGCCCTCGAAGGCGTATTTCCCCGCCTCCGCGTCCCACGTGTCACGGTCGAGCGTGTAGTCGTAGGCAAGGAAACAGTCGTTCCTCTTGGCAAGCTGGGTGTCACCGTCGTAATAGGTGGTGTACCAGACCAGCCCGTCCCAGGTACGCAGGAGGATGTTCTTCGCGCGCTGGTCAACGCTCGCGAAGTAGTCGGTGTGCACGTAGTAGGTCAGCAGGTGGTCCACATCAAAATACTGGCCGATTTCCGTCCTGAACTTTTCACTCACGAAGGTGCCCAGGTCGTCCGCGGTGGCGTTTGCCGGGACACATGAACGGATCCAGCCGAAAAGGCGTTTCAGTGCGGACTGCTGGGCCGTGTTCAGGCCCGCCCATTTCACGTCGTCCGGGTAGTTGGTTTCCAGGCCGGCATCGAAACCGGCGGCAAGGTCCGCGTCGCCGGAGCTCTGGAAAAGGCAGACCCTCTCGCCGTTGTTCAGCGTCTCCAGCGTCATCGGGCAGGAAGGGGTGAAACCGTCAAGCCCCTCCATGCCGAACAGCCGGCCGCTCTTGCTCTTCTCGTTGTTGAAGTTGTACTGCCCGTAGTAGGTGCTCTCCCCGTCGGAGGTCTCCGCGCTGAACACGTCGATGGGGAAACCGTCGATGCTCTGCCTAACCTTCACCGCGTTCAGGTCACCGCCCGCCTGTTCCAGCTGGTAACGCTGCGGAGGGGTCAGAAGGCCCAGTTCGAGCATCACGTCGTTGTACAGCTTCGCCACACCGGTATTCAAAGTCATGGACGAGTCGGAATAGTCGGACTTCATGCAGAACAGGTCCATCGGGATGCTCCCGGGGCGCATCATGTACCTGTTGCCGCCAAGGGGGTCCGGGGTACCGTTGATCTCGAAACTGAGGTTCGCGCCGCCCTTGGTGAAGTAGATGCGGATGTTCTTGCTCGGGTATTTCGTGGAACTGGTACCCTGGATCCGGATGTAGCAGTCGCGGAGGACAAAATCGTACTCCTTGCCGAAAGGGGACCAGAAATAGACGTCGGCGATGAAGTCGGTCTTCTTGTTGTTCGTCTCGTTCACCTCGTCAAGGCCGCCCTTGCGGACGATGCGCATCACGCCCTTCCCCTTGGCGCGCAGCTTGTCGATATCGACGTCGCCGCTGCCGCCCAGGATGTCGTTCTCCTCGTACAGGCGCATCATGTCGTCGCTGCTGCCGGCATCCACCATCCGGTTATCCAGGACTTCGTCATCGCTCAGGGCACGGTTGTAGATACGGATGTTCTTCAGTTCCACATCAGCGGACGCGCTGTCGACGGTGATACCCGCCGGGGTGTCCTGGCGGAAGTAGTAGCTGTTGTCGTAGATGTCAGCACCGGCACGGTTGCCGTTCACGTAAAGTTCCATCAGGCGCCCGTCACCGCGTTTGCCGATGACGAAGGCGACCTTCAGCCACTTCTCGGGGGCGAACTTCGTGCCGATCTTGATTTCACGGCTCGCGTCCTCACCGTCCTCGTTCGTGTAGTGCAGGATGGTGCCGGTCTTGATGCTCGCCTCCTCGCTCGTGACACTAAGGCCTTTCCCCTTATCCATGCAGCTGATCACCTCGCCCTGACGGTCCGTCACACCCGATACCCGGAACTCCATCTCGATGGTAGCGCCGGAGGCGCCGGCATCATCCTTGAACAGCTGGTAGCCGATGACGGCCTTCGCCCCGCCCGTCAGTTTCAGGCTGTCACCCGTCCAGCCGTTGCTGCTCCAGTCGAAGCCCTCGAAGATTGTCTTCACGCCGTTATACTCCCACCGCGCCGGGTCGCTCTCGCTGTTGCTGCGGCCGGACGGGCTAAGCTTCACTTGAAGGCCGTAGGTGGCCTCGCTGATGTCGATGCCGCTCTCGACCACGTCAATGTGGAAAGTGTAGGCGGTGGCACCGACCTTCAGCTGCATCTGCTGTCGGCCCTGCTCCGTGAAGCGGTTCCGGTAGGTCTGGGCGGTACGCGGGACGCTCACCGTCTGGAGAAGCGTGCCGTTCCTGTAGATGCCCACACCCGCCGGGGTGGTACCGGGATCGTAGGCGGCAAACTTGAACTCGCAGTTTTCGTACTGCCCCACCTCGATGACCGGGGAGAGGTGGTCGGCACCGGTAAGGATACGGCCGTCCCGGTGGGTGACCATCAGCCCCACGTAGGGGACGCTGCTGCCGCTCTTCAGGATATCGATATGGATGCTCTCGCTTTTGAGCGTCAGGCCGTCGCCGGCATCCATCTCGGCGACCATCTGGACGGTATGCCGGCCTACCGACAGGGAGGACATGGAGAGCGGGAAGCTGCTGTTGGTCGTACCGCTGCGGGTGACCGTGTGGGCGTTCTGCTGTTTGCCGTCCACGTAAAGGGTCACCACCTTCGTGCCGGTGCCGCTCACGCCGTAGGGGATGTTCACGGTCTCCTGCGCGCCATAACCGCCGGAAGCCAGGCCGGAGGCGATATTGTAGCTGCTGGACAGGGCCAGCGTCACGCTGCGCACGCTAACGTACGCCTGCCGCTTCTGCGCCTTGCCGGTGGTGGGGTCGGTGGTCTCGGCTATCACGTAGATGTCGCTCGTGCCGGAAAGGAGGTATTTCGTCAGGTCGAGCGTGTACGTGCCCTTGCTCACATCCTGAACCGTCTCCGAATAGGTGGTGGTGGCGCCGCGCCTCACCTGGACGGTGATTTTCGCTTTCTGGCCGGTACTCTCGCCCTTCTCGTCGCCGCTGCCGTACTGGTGGTCGTAGGTATAGGTCAGCCTTACCGGGTCGCCTTCCTTGACGGTGGGCTTGTCAACACTTGCGCCAAGCACTATCTTCGTCGTGCTGCCCTCACCGCCGCCACCGCCGCCTCCGGCAGGGATGTCGAAACCGGTCACCTCGACGCCGCTTTTGTTCTTCAGGCTCACGTGGACGGTGGTCTCGTCGTCGCTCAGTTCGGCGGAGCTGTCGAAGATGGTGTTTGCTTCCACCTCGCCCAGCTTGGCCGCCACGGCACGGTTCTCGACCGGGTTCGTGCTTTCGGCGTTCAGGCTCTCGTCAACCTCCAGCTTATCGATGGTCAGGCTCACGTTGCCCTCCGCATCGGGGATTTGCTTCTCACCGTTCACCGTCAGGCTCTTCATCGTGCCGGCCCCGCCGAAATCCTCCCAGCTCGCGGCCTGTTCCCAACTCTCCACGCTCGTGCCGGTGAACTGTTTCGTCTCCCATCTGCCCTGCGCGGCCTCGTAGGTGATGCAACGGCCCTTGTGCCGGTATTTCACGTTTACGGCGGCGATGGCCGTCTCCAGGGTATAGTAGCCGTTCTCCAGCGGAACCTCCTCCGTCACGTTGTACGTGTTGCCGCCGCTACCCGTACCGCCGGGAATGTCGGTGGAGGTGATTGCCTGCCCATTACGGCCCAGGATGGTCAGTTTCACCGTGTCGTTCTTCTCGTCAGGGACGGCTGTCATGCTACCCACCAGGCTGCCGTCCACGGCTGCGGCGGCATCCTCCGCCTTCTTGGCGGCGGCGGTGGCCGTACCGGCAGCGGCATCGGCGGTTTCAGCGGACCTGTTTGCGGTACCGGCGGCGTTCGTCGCGGTCTGGGCCGCATTGGTGGCGCCGGTCGCGGCATTATTGGCCTTCGTGGCGGCAGCGTTAGCCACCGCCGCAGCATCCTCCGCCGGTTTCCGGAGCAACGCAACCGGCGCAAGCACGACCTCCTGGCCGCGCATCGCAGGAAGGCTCTTGATATTGTCCAGCGAGGTGACCTCGGCCAGTTCATCGACACTCTGGCTCTCAGACTTGATGGAGTTCAGGATGTCCTTCTTCAATTCATTCTTTTCAGATTCTGTCAGTGCCATAAATTATCCTCCTTATCTTTCTATCAGTTGTACAACCTGCGAGTAACAGCCGGGAGTCAGTCCGGAAACAGCCTCCTTTATCAACACGGCATCTTCCGATGTGATTTCAATCTCACCGCCAGTGTCCATTATCCGCATACAAAGGTGATACGCACGCATCTTCTTACCGTTGTCTGTCTGCATATTGCCACTCGGACGAATACCCGTCCCGTTGAAAAGGCACTGGGCCACGATATGACCGATTACCTGCGGGTTGCCATCAACCAGCAGGGGTTCACCATTAAAATCCTTAAAATCCGCATTAAAATTTACCTTCATAATTACATGATATTAAATACCCAACATTTTGACAACAATACCATTGACAACTTCAAGGGTATAATTATTAGTTAGAAAATCATTCTTCACAGACCATCTGAAAGTCCCGGAAACACCCTTCCGGTAAGTATAGGTCCCGTCACTGCCCAAAGTCCATTCCGTACCATAATTGTTCGAAAGGATGTCGCCACAATATACCGCACCGTTCACATGTACGCCCCCGTCAAAAAAGCCGGCATAAGAATTGGCACTTACCGGGTAACTTTGTCCGGATGATTTGCTGGAAGCATAAATGGCGGCACCGCCCGTATTGGAACCGACAACCTTCACTCCGAACCGCCCCTGAGTGGCGGCATTGAAAGCGACATCCACAACCCCATCCATATCGGTCTGGGACACTCCGAGTTTCAAACTGCGGGAATCGTTGCCGAAATAATCACCCGCTTTCCAGAACAAACGGCCGGACTCTATCGTAAAACCGCCGATCTTGCCATCTTGGGCATGAACGGTCCCGTATATTTTTGCATTGCGCGTCTCAATACTACCATCTTGCAAAATTTTAAAATTATTGTTAGCCGTAACAAGCCCCTCAAGGGTAATGTAGTCGCCTTTGATTTTTATACCGTCACCGCCGACACCAACAAGGGATTTTAAATTTCCGTCGCCGTCAATGGCATATAACCCGGAATATTTGGAAGTAACCATCAGACCTGTCTCTTCCAACATATTCTCGTCCTTATCAAAGACAGCCGCCGAAATCTTCACCAGACGCTCCGACTGCTCGAAAAGTGTTTTATAACGGTGCGCCAGCGATTCCACGCGGTCGGTAGAGAGTATGAGCATGTACAGGTAGATGTCCCCGGTGAAAGACAGCTTGAAGTCTCCCGTACCGTTCCAAAGACCGCTACAGGTATATTGCACGTAGCCGTCAGTCGCGGGCAGTTCCTCTTCCACTTCCATGCTGTTGAAGTTGGCGAACCCCGTCTTGTCAACACCCACGAACTCCACCCGCAGGGTTCCACCGACCGCACAACGGTAAAAGAAGGTCAGGTACACCGGGACGGCTTCCTTCTCCCCGCTGCCGTTTTCAGGCATGGAGGGGATGCTTTTCAGGTTCTCACGTTTCTGGAGAATGTACTTACCCCGGATACGCACGACCTTACGGCCGTCATCCTCGGTCACGCTCGCGCCGTCACCCTTCTTCGTCAGCACATTGCCGTTCGCCCAGACCCAGCGGTTACCCACAAGGAAGAACACCGTCTCGTTTTCCGTGTTCCATTTCATAAGGCCGTCATCAAAGGCGGGGTTATTCAGATACCCGCGATCGGTGGCGAAGTCCTGGCGCAGAGCGGTCACCACACTGGTGATACGTCCCTCGACGATCTCGAATTTTGTCTTGATATCCTCGCCTGTCACCAAAAGGAATGTCCCGCGCAGATAGGCGTTGTCGCTGTAAAGGCCGTTGCCGTGCGGCTGGTTGTCGGCCGGGAACCAGTCGTCGCTGATGCCGTCCAGGTTACCCAGGCGGGCACGAAGGCAGCCGGTGAAGTTTTTCGCCTTCACGCCGTCCATCACGTCCATGCGGGGCTGCCCGTCCTCGGTGGCGGATATCAGGATCAGGTTCTGGCGCAACGGGTTTTCCGTATTACCCATCAGCACACATTCGTCACCGGGGGCAGGCAGGGAAGTTCCGAACTCATCCACGCCCACGAGGATGGAATCACCCTCCACGCCGGCAACCTCCACCCAGTAGCCTTTCAGGTTCCCGCCGGTAAACGTGGCGCAACGCATCAGGTCATGCGCCCGGAAGGTATTCGCCTGCTCGAAGGTGATTTTATAAAAGCCGTCCTCCGGAACGGCGGTCTTTATCTTGCCATTGGCGGCGGACACACAGAGCTGGCCGCCCACGCTGCGAACCTTCTCGATAAGCAGTTCCAGCACCACCATGACCTGGCGCACCGTCAGCTTGTCGATGGTAAGGTGCGAAAGGGCGTCCTCCATCCACAACCGCCAACCCTCACCCAAAAGGCCGTCCACGAATTTCGGGCTGCGAAGAAGCTCACGCACAACAAGGGTCAGCAGTTCGGCGTTGCCCTTGCCGTCAATGTGGCCGTTCTCCTCCGGACCGATGCCGACGCCCTCCTCGAAGGTGATTTTCTTTTTCGCGCGGTCGGCCTTCTTCTTGCTGATGAACTCCGCCTGGCTTCTTCTGGCCGAGAAAAGGTTGTTGTCGGTGGGAAGCGTGTTATCCCAGCTCCTTATGATGTCGGGAAGGTTCGCGCCGGCCGTTCTGGTATAATTCCTCACCTCCTCGATACTCCCCTTCAGGCTTTCCATCACGCCGGTGGAAAGCGCGTCACCGATTTCAAGATCCACCTGTGAGGGGAGCGCCACCTTCCGCGTGATTTTCGTGATACGACTCAAGCGATAACCCGTTTCCGGGAAATACTCCGTGCTTTCCAACCGGACGCGGCGGCCCGGGTAAAGGTCTATCCCGTTACGCTCGACATACACGTGGTCTGTCGGGCCCTTGTACACGGAAACGTCGACGGCGTTCTCCGCGTTGTACCTGTTCACCGCCGTCAGGTATTCCTCCTCGGCAAGCGCGTAGTATTCGTCAGGCATGCGGATATTCCAGAGGATATACCTGTCACCCGCTTTCGGGACAAGGCGGTCACCGGGAAGCTGCGTGTCGTCATCATACGGCCAGATGGTGATGATCTCGAACTCGCGGGTGTCACTGTCGAAGTTCACCTCGAAATAGTAGGTGCCGTCCTCTTCCTCGCCAAGACCGGCAAGTTCGCCACCTTCCTGGAAGGAGACACGTTTCACCTTGCCGGCAAGTTCGTAAGCGTTGGGATCGAAGTTCAGCGTGTCATCCCGGAAATACCAGATCACGAAAGGGTTGCCGTCCTCATCCGTCACCTGCGCGCTGCGTACAGAGGTCACGGTACCCACGCGGCGGGGATAGATATCCGCGAAGGCGTCCTTCTCGTAGTGGTGGTGGATGCCGTACTTTTCCGTGTCCACATCCACATATTTGGCACCGTCGGGAAGCTGGAGGCGGCTGTGGCCGTATTTCTCCGGGTCGATGTTCCGGGAACTGCCGATCGGAAACAGGCGGGTGTAGAACTTCGCGCCGTCGGCCTTGTCGCGGGAAAGCTCCGTCAGCCCTTTGCCGTAGGACAGGGTAACCTCCTCACCGTGTTCGCAACGGCAGAGGTTCACAGTCTGGCCTTCCACCCACCACTCGGCGCCCGGCACCTTGCCGGCAAGTTCCTTCAGCGCGTCAGGGCAGTACTTCCCCTCGTAGTCGATGACCACGTTCTCGGTACCTTCCACACGCCCCACTTTCCAATCGGTGATGCCGCCCATGCCGTCATTGATGGACTTCACAATCAGGGCCATGTGTTCCCGTGGCGGGGCGGTCAGCGTAAATACCGGCTCAGGGTCGCCGTCCACCACGTTCAGGACGAGGAAACGTTTCATCAGGCTCTCGATGCCGTAAAACTTCACGTCGTATTTCCACTCCTGCGTGCTGCGTTCATCCGGAAGGTAACGCTCCTGGAGCCAGTAGCGCTCGCCCTCGAAATCCACGTAGTCGTTCACCTCAAGCGCCACATACTCGTACAGGGTGAAGGAGAGCGTCAGCACGTTGTCCGACTGGATCGCCTTCACCTGCGTCGAGCTGTCGTCCGGGGAAAGGACCGCCTTCGCCTGCCTGTTACTGTCATATACCGTTAAAAGCATGTTCGAATGGTGTTTGAACGTTGTTTAAATGATTGGTTCGGGTTCGCGGAATTTCACCTTGAAGCGGCCGGCCTGCACGCCTTCCCGCCAGAGGTAGGTCAGCGGGGTGAAGCCGGGACAATCCAGGTAATGCACGCGAAATGTCAGCTCCAGCTGTGGAAGATACAGCGAGAGCCAGCCTTTGTCGCCGGTTTTCAGGAAGGAGATGAAGGACATGTATTTCTTCAGCCACTCCCCTTTACCCGGGGCATACAGGGCAAAGGTCAGCGTGATGTCGCGCGCTTCGTTGGCCACTGTCAGAATGTCGGAATATTTCTCCCCGTTCTCCTCACGTATGTCCACGGCGGTGTGCGCTTTCGTCTTGCTCGCGGCAAGGATGGCTTTCAGGTTGTCACGCCCGCCGCGCTTCTCTTCGGTCAGGAATACGCCGTACTCCGTCCAGATATCGGTGCCGTTGATAAGGAACAGCCCGCCCATGATTGGTTCCATGCTCATGATGATTTCATTCTTAGTCCGTCACGTATGATTCGTTTTATATCTTCCTTTATCTCGCCGAGGAAACCGGCGCTTTTACCGGTATTCTCCGCAATCTTAGCCAAGTGTCCCTCGGCACTGGCCATGCGGCCCGCCACGTCCTCGGTCTTCTCGTCAATGCTTACCCAATGGTTCAGGCCCGAAGTGAACATGCCTTCCAGTTTAGTGCCCTGGTCCTGCGACATGGCCGAGAAGCCGCCGGCGCGGCCGGTCTGCGTTGTGGATTTACCCTCCTCCGTGATGCCGGCAGTGTCAAACATCTCCTCCTTCTTGGCACGGGCACGCTCGAAAATGTCCGAGTACCGGGTGCGCAACGTGTCGGCTTCCTCCTTCGACAGGATACCGTCGCTCATGAACTCGGCGAACGTCTCCTGCCATTTCTTCAGCTCGTCCGAATAGGTGCCGTTCACGATGGATTTCAGGATGGCGTTCTCCATGAACTCGTCCACGCTCGCGATCACGTCTTTCGAGTCCGTCTCGAAATCCTTCAGCAGGTCCTTCATGCCGCTGCGGATACCGTCGAAAGAGGTGTCCGTGATGGCTTCCTGCCATTGCCTCTGGAGTTCCAGCAGCGTGTTCGCGTCAGAGACGTACTCGTCAAGCCACTGGCTCTGGTCGTACTTGCCCGAATGGAGTTTCTCCCAGATGTCGGGAAGTTCCTGGAGCCGGGCCAGCTCCTCGGGGGAAAGGCTCCAGAGGGAATCGGTATCCCGCACCGACTTGCCCAGGTAGGCGGAAACCGTGTCCCAGTCACCGCTGCCCATGGCCTTGCCGATGTAGTAGTTGTTCGAGTGGTGCGAACTGTGGTATCCCATCTTTGCCGCGAGCATCTGGCGGTCGTTCTCAATTTTCTGCTGCTGTTTCTCGTAGGCACTCCGGTAGTATTCGGTGGAACGTGCGCCGCCGGAGCTGGCCATCTCGTCGGTCAGCTTCTCGATGGCGGTGGTCAGGTACTTGTTCGATTCGGTCAGCCGATCCACCAGCGCGTTCACCTCCCTGGCATTGCCGTGCGAGGAGAACAGGCCGAAGGTCACCGTGTCCAGGATGTCCCTCACCCCGTAGAAAAGCGAGCTGCCGATCTGCGTGAACAGTTCACCGGAAAGGATGTTCTCCAGGATACCGTTCACCGCACCGAGCACGGAATCAAGAATACCGCTTACCAGCGTACCGATTCCTTCCTTCAGCACGTCAAGGATGGAAAGCACCGCCGCGATGATCTGCCCGATGATGCCGCCGTTTGAAAACGTCTCGGCAAGGGTACTGCCCACGCTGCCCATCACACCGCCCATGTTCTTCGTCACCTCGCCCAGTTTGCCGAGCCCCTGAACCACGCCGGCAAGGGAACCAGACTTCAGGCTCTGGAGCCCCTCGGCAAACCCGGTGAGGGATGAAACGGCGTTCGTGCTGGACGTGCGCAGGTCCTGCGCCGCCTTATCGTTCGCCTCTGTCAGGGTGGCCACGCTCGCCGAGGCGGCGTCGAAAGCTTCCTGCGCGGTAGCCACCAGTTCTTCCGCTTCCTTCATGGCGGAGGGGTCACCGCTTTCAGCGGCCTTCTTCTGTTTTTCCTGTGCCACCACCAAAGCGTCAGCGGCGGCCTTCTCCCTTTCTTTGGCCTCTGTCAGCTCACGCAGCGTCGTCTGGTAGGCGGAAAGATCACGGGAAACATCCTTGAACATGTTCCGGTTAATACCGCCCGCGCTCCGATCCTCCAGCTTCGCGATCAGCTGGCTGATCACCTGTTTGTCCTCGGCGCTTGCATTCCGGTACTCATCGGAGGCGGCATACTTCCGCAGCTTCGCCAGCGTGGGACGCAGCTGCTCCTCAAGCAGCCCGCCGAAATTGCCGAAAAGGCCGTCCCAGTCGATATCCGCCTTCAGACTGGCAATCTCGGCGGCAGCAGTCTCTTCTTTCTGCTGGCGGCCGAGGCGTAGCACCTCACCCAAGTTGCCCGCCTCCTGCGCCTTGCGGATTTTCTCCGCGTATTCCTGGGCGATGGCCAGCTTCTTCTGCTGGTACGTGCCATATTCCTTCAGGTAGTCGAGCATCGACTGGCGGGCGGCGTCATTTTCTTCCCGGGTCACCTTCGCCAGGTCGCCGTCACGTGCCGCCGCAGCCTTCTCCCGCGCCTCCTTCAGGGTGGATTCCTGCTCACCGGTCAGTTCGCCCTTCTGCGCGTCCTTCCACTTCTTCTCCTGGGCGGCAAGCTCGGCGATCTCCTTGTCGTAGTTCAGGCGGATCTGGCGGCGGCGTTTCTCGCCGCTCTCCTTCAGAAGGTCGATTTCTGCCTGGCGGTTCTTCATCTGGAGCTTCAGAAGCTCCGAGGCACGCTGCTCTTCCGACTGTTTCTCCTTTTTGGCGGCATTTGGGTCGGGTTTGGCATGGTCACCCAGGTCGAACTCCTTGCCGATATCCAGATATTCCTCCTGCAGCTTCCGGGCTTCAGCCAGATAGCCGTCGCGGACTTCCTCGGCCTCACGTACGGCCTTTTCCTTCGCCTTCTCGTTATACTCCGATATCATGGACTGCGCGTCCACCCGTCCGTACGAATCGCTCTGGGCCATGTAAAGCCCCATACGTGCGAACCAGCCCATCGAACCGTCCACGTCTTCCGGCCGGCTGGCCTTGATCTCGTTCACCTTCTCGTCCGCCTCGGTGGCCTTGTTCACCAGGCTCTGCACCTTGGCCTGGAGGAAAAGCATCCGGATGTATTTTTCACCCTTTTTCTGAAGGATGTCATACCACTGGGCGATCGTGTCGTAATACCCGAAACTCTCGCCATATTTGCGGTTCAGTTCCTCCACCTTGGCCTTCTCCTCGTCCTTCGTGCCGGTGAACTTCTTCAGGCTTGCCAGCGTGCTCTCGATCTCGAAACGGGTCTTGATCATCTGTGCACGGCCGTCGGACTCGATTTTTACCATTTCCCGGGCTTTCTCCGCGGCTTTCTCCTGCGCGGTGGAATATCTGTCCCAGGCGACGACAAGTCCCGTGATAACGGCTGAAAGACCCAACGTAAGCGTGGCCATCAGGGCCTGCGCGGCACCGGTGGAAATGCCCAGGGCGACAGCCAGCCGGGTATTGGCGGCTGTCAGCAGGTTCTTCATCTTCACGACCGTCACCAGCCGGAAAGCGGAATCCTTGTTCAGCGTATTGAACACCTGCTGCAACCCCATCGTGATGGCCATCACGCTCTGCACGCGCGTCTGGATCTTTGCCAGGTTCTCGTTTTCCGAAGCGAAAAGAGACAGCGCGCCGGTGGCCGTGGTGAACAGACCGGCAAGGCCGCTCAAGCCCGACATGAAGCCCTGGAGGTTCGCGTCATCGTGCGAGAGGATCTTCGTCTGGGTGTTCAGATCGGCAAGCGTGTCGGAAAGAAGAGCGGCCTGCTGTGCCATCTTCCGGTACTCCTCGGTGTCCTGTTTCCCTTCCAGCCGCAGGCGGGCCATGTTGTCCTGGAGCTCACGCAGCTGCATGGAAAGGCGTTTGCTGCTTGCACGCGTCTTCTCCTGTTCAGCCTGGAGCCCAGCAAGGGCGCCCTTTTCCTCTTCAAGCGCTTTCTTCGCGGCGTTCAGTTCATCCAGGGCGGCTACCTTCGCCTTGCCGGGTGCGGCCCCCTGGTAGGCTTTCTCCAGCGACTTGATGTCGCTTTCAATCTGCCCGATGACTTCCTTCTGCTCCCGGATCTTGTCGGTCAGGCTCTTGCTGCCGGCGGCGGCGCGTTCTTCCTCCAGGGAGATACGCTCGTACTCCTTACGGAGGTTCCGGACGCTTTTCTCCGCCTCGCGGTGCTCCTTTTCAAGCCCTTCAAGGGCGGCACGCTCCTCATCCAGGACCTTGCGGCAGGCCGCCACGTCGGCGGCAAGTTCCGCCTGCGCCGGGCCGGGCTTCATGTTCTGGAGCTGCGTTTCCATCCGGTGCAGGTCGGAATTCACCCGGTCGATGACCTTGCGCTGCTCTAAAATACGGGCGTTGATGGCAGCGGCGGCCTTCTCCGATTTCTCGGCAAGGATATCGACGGCAAGGCCGGCCTTGTCAAGGCCCCCCGTCAGGTTGTCCTTCATCAGGAATTCGATTTCTACGGGCTTCATCGTTTACAGTTCTAAATTGCTTTGGTAAAAATTCACTATGTCGCCGGCTTCACGGGCGGCGGCTTCCGGATCAATCCCACCGCCACCGCTTTGCGGAACCTTGGAGTCAGCTGCTGACCGGCGGACGTAACGCGGGGCGTCGGACAGCATCAGGATGAGCGTCTGGTAGTTCACCTTCTCCAGGATGTACTCCACAGTCCAGCCGGTGGCGCTCGCGATGTTCCAGATAAAACCGAAGGGGCTATGGGAACCTTCAAACTCGGTCCTTAACTCCCCTTCCTTCTTTGGCTCATTCTCAACTTCATCGGGTTCGCCCGATCGATCGAGCTGATAATACTCGTAAAAGACTCGCTCCCCATCAGGCTGATGAACTTCTCCAGGGCGCCCAGCAGGAAACGGTGCTCCACGGCCTCACGCAGGAACCATGCCACGGGGCGGACAAGAAGCCGCCGGCTCACCGGGCCGCGGCAGAGGGTATGGGCCACCATGCGGGAAACCTTGACGCCGTTCCGTGCCAGGAACTCCAGCCGCTCACGCCCGGCAAAGGAGAAAACCTCCTCGGGGGAGACACCCATCGAGAGGTACAACCTCACGATGCATATCTGCCCGGCAAGGCGCGGGCGGCGCATGGTCACGCGCCACCGCACGGGGCGTTTCATGAAAGGCAGGCGCCATTCCTTCAGGGGAAGGGAGACACCCAGGTCAAGCAATGCCTCGGATGCCTCCCTCTGCACCTTTCTCGCTTCACGCTCGTCCATGCGTTAGCCCTCCACTGCCGCGGTGTCATTGATTTCGTAAGGGGAAGAGCCGTCCTCCGGCTTGTTCACCTTCAACTGGCATTCCAGCTTGGAAACCTCCGTCAGCGTCAGCTTCCCGCCGAGGTTCGCAAGGATCGTACCGTTCGGGATGGACATCGTCTGCCCGGATACGAACTTGATGGTCCACGGACCCGAAAGGTTCACCAGTTCGGTCGGGGCCTTCCAGCCGGTCGGGGCATCCGCCGGACCTACAAGCGTGCCGCCCAAAACGGCCTTGATATTCTTATAGTCCAGCTGGATAAGGTTGAACGTGGGCGATACCTGCCCGTTCTTCTGGAGCAATGTCAGGACGGGGGCGTCGGGAACCTGCTCGGCTTCGACATCGACACTCTCGGGCTTCGTGCCGCCCCAGTCCCAGCTGCCCTTCTCGATCCAGCCGATAGTCATGGCACCGAACGTAACGACGGCGATGCCATAAATGAAATTCTTGTTATTTTTCATACAGTCGTCTCTTTATTAAAACGGTTAATACTATGCCGGATGCCATACCGGCGATAAAGGCAATGAGGGAGATTTTAACGGGGTTAAAACGTTGTTTGAACTCCGTTTTGACCTCTGTTATGTCCTGTTCGGTTTCGCTACGAATACGCACAAGTTCCTGCTTATAGAACTCAACTGTTTGCAGCAGGCTGTCTTCCCGGACCTGCCTTCGAAAAACTTCTTCTTCATAGAATAGGCAGCGCCGCATGAGCGAATCGCAATGCCCGGTGACTGCCAGGGAATCCCCCTGCCTGCGGATATCGACCGAGGCACGCCCGTCCCGGTGCCGGTAACCGGCACCCTCGGGAAGGTCAAGGAGGTTCTGAAAGGGAATCGTCAAAGTCGCCTCCTGTGCCGGAACCGGTTCCTGCATCAGGGTCGAACTCCGGCGGTCCGCCAAAAGATCCTGCATTTTGCGCACCGCTGTTACTGCCACGTCCGCGGACACGGCGGCGCTGTCTGTCATTCTCTCCGCCCGCACCGTGCCCTGTCTCTGAAGGTTCCGGCTCTCTTTGGACGTGCCGCATCCTGCCAGCAGGAACACGGCGAGCAATAATAGGATTACGGGGGTCCACCCCCGGATTCTGTCTTTCATCATTTACCGATTGTTTACTTATTACTTTTCTTAACCGCTCGACCTCTTTCGTCAGGCACGACAGCTTCAGGATCATCTCCTCCTGGTTCGCTTTCAGGTCGGCATTCTCGCGCCGGAGCTGCACGTTCTCCTCCAGAATCTTGCGGTTCTCCTCACTCAGCAGGTTGATGGACGCCTGAAGCTGGGACAGCATGTCGTTGTCACGCTTGCGCCGGCCGAACAGCCAGGTGAAGATGCTTCCGACAAAACCGCCGGGGAGGGCAAACATTAAAAAATTTATCAGGGTGTCCATCTTCTTGCCGTTTATTATTGTCTGATACCTATTGAAACAAGCCACTTACGCACGTCAAAACTGGGGCAGGCTTTGGCCGCCAGTTCGTTATGCCCCACGATACGCACATCAGGAAAACGGCGGTGGAAGTCTTTCACGTACTTCTCAAGCGCACGCTTCTGGCACGCCGTACGCGTGTCCTTCGGGGTCTTGCCGTCTTTGGCTACACCGCCGGCATACACGATATGACGGCTGACGGAATTATAGCCGGCCACGCCGTTGGTGATTTCCCAAGGGTCCACGTTCGCGTCCTCGTTGTTGTCCACCAGGCGTTCCACGCCGCCATTCAGATGGAACAAGTCAGTATACCCGACCTGTTTCCAGCCGCGGCCACCCTTGGATACCGGGTTCGTGTGCCAGGCGCGAATCTCTGCGCCACTGACTTCACGCCCTTCAGGCGTAGCCGTGCAATGAATGACCAGATACTTCAGCCTGCCCATCACGCACCGCCTTCCTCGTCATCAGCGGCCACCTGGGACAACGCTATTTCAACCTTCTTTTCCGGATCAGCGTCCAGGCTTACCACAAGCGTACCGGATACTGCTTTGCCGCTACTGTTCACCTCGGCGGTAATTTTCAGCCCGTCATCGGTACCGACCGCCGTAAAACCGGCAGGGACGGATGTCACACTATAATCACCGGATGCAGTGACTGTCACATACTTGCTCTCACCTGCGGCCTTGAACGAAAGGGCGGAAGGGTCGGCTGAAATGGTACGTTCCACCGCCTTGAACACCGGGTCGGTACGGGTGTCAAGCACCACAAACTCCTCACCGAAGGCGATTTCCGTGTCGGCCTTCATAAGCAGCTTGAAGAAGTACAGCTCGCTGGAGTTCATCCACTTGTCAATCTGGATCACCTCCTCGTCGTCCTGGAGATTCACACCAGCGAAAAGGTTGCCGTCGGCGCTCATCGAGCAGAGCGTGGCCACGATAAGGTCATCAGGCCAGGAGTTCAGCGTCTCGATGGTGATACCCTTGTAACGCTTCTTGTTGATGTCCGTCTCGCTCGTATTCTTGTACTCGCGTTCGGTCAGTTCGTCATCGTACTTGTCAAAGTCATCGATGCTCATCAGGATACGCAGGTTCGGGTTCTCGCGCAGGGCTTTCGGAATGGCCTTGCGGACAGCCTTCAACTTGCCGATCATGGAAGTATCGGCAGGAGCCGGGACCACTATCACGTCCGAGTCCTTGGCAGCCTGTGTCAGGATACCGTTAAAAAGGTGGTCGTCATCACTCCCGAACTCGCCGTTGATGTAATGCCAGCCCAACTCGAATTTCACACTCTTGCTGAGTTCATCAAGCAGCGTGTTCTGGGCTTCGGGAGGAAGTTCGGCAAACACAAGGTTGCCTTTCGGCTGCCACTTGCGCCAGATATGCTCGAAAGCGCGGGGGTTGAAAGTGGTGAACGCCATGAAATCCTCCGGATCCAGGGACTTCTCCGAGTAATTGAAGTTACCCTTCGAATCCTCCAGGCCCGGGTTCTCCTTGCGTTTCTGGAGCATCTTGCCGGTCTTGATACGCGGCAGGCTGATTTTCTTCTCGACGCCGGGGATCACCATGATCAGGCCTTTTTCCACAAGGTCGTTCCCGGTACAGGCGAGTACCAGGATCTTCTCCAGTACCTCACCGTTGTAGTTGGTGTTTCTTACTACTATTGCCATAGCAAATATTTTTATTAATGTTTCAACTTGTCCTTAATCTCGGTCATGCGCTTGTTCCAGGGACTTTCATTTGTCGGGTTCACACGCAGGTCGGTCATGACTTTACGTTTCGGGGAGAGTTTCTCCAGCGCCTTTTCCCCGTTTTCGCGGTCCTTGGACAAAAGGTTCTCATAGATGGGGCGGGTGGTGGCGTCGATACGCCCGTCATTCTCCGCGTCATCAAGCAGTTTCTTACGGGCGGCGGCTTCATCCGCATCCGCCTTGTCCCGGAACTCCTTCAGCTCACCCTTCAGGCGGGTGACTTCAGCATCAAGGCCCGGAACTTTCCCGGCTTCCGTTTCCAGAAGCCCGACTTCACGGAGAAAATCGTCATCTGTCACGCAGTTCTTGAACCGCGGACGTTTCTTCAGTTCGTCTAAATTCATGTTACTCTTGTTTTGTGGCTTGTGCAGCCGGTTATTGAATATTTGGAATACCTGTTCAGGGGTACTGTCCTCCGGAAGGGGGTCGGCATCATAGATACCGTCAATAAGGCCAAGCGCCAGCGCTTCATCGGCACGCAGCCAGTGGTCTTTGCCGTCAAAATACAACGAGCGGATTTCCTCCTTGTCCTTTCCCATGCGGGCGGCATACATCTCGCAAAGGGTGTCCTCCAGCGATTCGATCTCGCGGATGCATCCCCGCATTTCCTCCTTGTTGCCGTAACAGCCTCCTTGGACACTGTGGAGCATCAGACGGGCATAACGGCTCATCTGCACCGGCTTGCCGCAAAGGGCAATCACCGAGGCCATGCTGGCAGCGATGCCGTCCACGTAAATGGTGATGTCAGCCTTGCTGTTTTTCAGGGCGTTGAAAATGGCAATGCCCGCATACACCTCGCCGCCGTTGCTGTTGATACGAACGTCAATCCTGCCGGACAAGGCCTCGGCCTCCAGAAGCTCGCGGGCGATATCCCCGCTGCGCACATTGCCGTCATAATCACCGATGTCACCGTAAAGGAGGATACAACAGGCGTCTTCCCCGGGTATGATGTTGAAAAACTTTTTCATGCTTATATAGTCTTTTAGGCGGGTGTTCCCCGCGAAGTTCACGGTGCGAAATTAGGGGGATTAAAGCCGTTTTTCAAACCGCATATTCATCACACTCAGTTTAAAACGCTGTCATGAAGTTTTAAAGTGTCATCATGCGGCATGCGTTTTTTTCCGCCCCTTTTCCTTATCAATTTTGCACGTAAAAAAGGAGGAAATATGACCGAACTAAGCATGCAGCAAAAAAGGGAATGGGCGAAGACGCTCTACCTGAAAGAGAACCTCACGCAGCAGGAGATAGCCGAACGCGTGGGGGTGTCACGCATCACGGTGAACAACTGGATAGGCAAGAACGGATGGGAGATGCTCAAGACATCCATCACCATCACACGCGAGGAACAACTGAAAAGCCTGTACCGCCAGCTGGCCGAGCTCAACAACGCCATCATGGCCAGACCGGCGGGGGAACGCTTCCCGAACACAGCCGAAGCCGACACCATATCCAAACTGTCGAACGCCATCAAGAAGATGGAGACGGAAGTCGGGCTCTCGGACATCATATCCGTATTCTCCGACCTGCTTAAATGGCTGCGCGCGTCCGACCCCACGCAGGCGAAAGAAGTGACGCCGCTGCTTGACGCGTTCGTAAAATCAAAAGTCTCATAACCATGGCAAAGAAAAGACTTACACCGCAGGACCGCACGGCACTTGTCGAATGGGAGGAACTGATCGCATCCATACGCGAGAATTCGGACATCAACCCCTCGGACACGGAAGCGGAAATACGCGCACGCAGGGAAAGGCTCGAAAAGGATGACGAGGAGTGGTTCCGGTATTACTTCGCCATGTACTATTCATGCGAGGCGGCGGACTTCCACAAGAAAGCCACCAGAAGGTTGACAAGGAACAACCGGTGGTACGAGGTACGCGCATGGTCGCGGGAGCTGGCGAAGTCCGCACGGTCCATGATGGAAATCTCAAAACTGGCAATTACAGGAAAAGTACGCAACGTACTGCTGATCTCCAACTCGCAGGACAACGCCCAAAGGCTCCTGCTTCCTTTCATGGCCAACTTCGAGGAAAACCAAAGAATCATCCAGGATTACGGGATGCAGAAGAAACCCGGATATTGGGAAACGGGGGAATTCACCATCATGGCGGGATGTTCTTTCCGGGCCATCGGGGCCGGACAGTCACCGCGCGGTACCCGTAACAAGAACTTCCGGCCGGACTTCATCCTGGTGGACGATATCGATACCGACGAGGAATGCCGGAACCCGGAACGTATCAAGACAAAATGGAAATGGCTGGAGGAAGCCCTGATACCGACCATGTCCGTATCGGGAAACTACCGCATACTCTTCAACGGGAACATCATCGCAGCGGACTGCTGCATAAAAAGGGCCATTGAAAAGGCCACGGAACTGAAGGAAAAGGGCATCGGGCACGTGGACATCATCAACATACGCGACAGGAACGGAGTCTCTGTGTGGCCGCAGAAAAACTCGGAAGAGGATATAGACCTCTTCCTCTCGCTGGTCAGCGCGGCGGCACGACAGAAGGAGTTCTTCAACAACCCGGTAGCCGAGGGAGAGATATTCAAGGACATCATCTACGGGAAAGTGCCGGCGCTCTCGAAGTTCAAGTTCCTGGTCATCTACGGCGACCCCGCGCCCGGCGAGAACAAGACGAAGAAGAGCTCCACGAAGGCGGTGTTCCTGCTCGGCAAACTGGCCGGAAAGCTCTACGTCATCAAGGGGTTCCTCGGAAGGGAGACAAACGCCACGTTTATCGAATGGTACATCAGACTGCTGGAATTCGTGAACGGGAAAACGAACGTGTACTGCTACATGGAGAACAACAAGTTGCAGGACCCTTTTTTCCAGCAGGTGTTCCAGCCCATCATCAGGCGCATACGCCGGCAAAGGAAGATATCCCTCTACATCCAGGGGGACGAGGAGAAGAAAACGGACAAGGCCACACGTATCGAGACAAACCTGGAACCCCTCAACAGCGAAGGGAACCTCATCTTCAACGAGGCGGAAAAGGACAACCCGCACATGAAGCTGCTCACCGACCAGTTCAGCCTCTTCAACCTCATGCTGACGTATCCGGCGGACGGACCCGACTGCGTGGAGGGAGGAAACCGCATCATAGACCGCAAGGCGCACCAGGCCGAAAAACCGGCCGTCATCTCCACAAGGAAGATGCGGGCGCACAACAAGTACAGACTGTAAACTTTAATACTTTACCCACATGAGCAAATTTATAGAACTTACAGATTACGACGCGAGCATCCACCGCGAGATACTGGACGCGCTGACAAGGGAGGACAATGCCGTCGTGGAGATATGCGAGGACCGGGCCGTCGAAGAGATGCGGTGCTACCTCTCCAAGCGCTATGACTGTGACAGGATATTCACCCGGACCGGAGACGAACGGAGCCAGCTCGTGCTGATGATGGCCATAGACATCGCAGTGTACCATATTTTCAGCATCCACAACCCGAGGAACCTTTCACCCCTGCGCAAGGAACGCTACGAAAGGGCCGTCGAATGGCTCAGGGCGGTAGCGGCCGAAGAGATATCCGCGGACGGGCTGCCCCTGCTTCCCGAAGAGACAAGGGCGGCAAAATCAAATTTCCTTATCAAAAGCAATCGTAAACGTGTAAACCACTGGTAACATGAGCAAAAGACAGAAAAGGGCCGGAAAGATAACCAAAAGCGGAAACCTGCCGAGGCCCGGGCAGAAAGGACCCGCAACCATCATACTGACACAACCCAAACGCTTCGGCATAGACATAGCGGATTATATGCTGGCCATACGGGCCTTCGAGAACGTGGATTACTCCAGAAGGTTCAGATTATACGACCTGTATGAGGACATTCTCATGGACACGCACCTGACAAGTGTCATCGAGAAACGGAAAAACGCCGTGCTCTCCTCCGTCATCGAGTTCAGACGTAACGGAAAGCCGGACAAGGCGGTAAACGAACAGATACGCTCCCCGTGGTTCCGGCGCCTCATAGGCGACATCCTGGACGCGAAATTCTGGGGGTTCACGCTCGTACAGTTCTACCGCAAAGGGGAATGGGTAAACTATGACCGGATACCGCGCAAGCATGTGGATCCGGTGCGCAGGCTCATACTGCGGCACCAGACGGACACCACAGGAACATCCTGGGACGAATACCCCGACCTGCTGTTCATCGGGGAACCGGAAGAGCTCGGGATGCTCGCAAAGGCGGCCGTATGGGTGATATACAAGCGGAACGACGTGGCGGACTGGGCACAGTTCGCGGAAGTGTTCGGCGCACCCATCCGGGAATACACATACCCCACGGATGACGACGAGGCACGGCAGAGGGCGCTGGCGGACGCGGAAAGTACCGGAAGCATGTCGGTATTCGTGCACGCCCAGGAAACAATGATGGAACTCAGGGAAGCGGCGAACAAGACCGGAAGCTCCGACCTGTATGACAAGCTCTGCGAACGGTGCAACAGCGAGATATCGAAACTGTTCCTCGGGAACACGCTCACCACCGAGGCATCGGACAAGGGAACACAGGCACTCGGAACCGTCCACAAGGACGTGGAGGAGAAGGTCACGCTGGCGGACCGGCAGGACATCCTGGACGTGCTCAACTACAACATGACCGACATATTCGCCATGCTCGGGATAGACACCACCGGCGGCGAGTTCTGCTACCCGGAAAAGAAAGTCATCGAACCGGAGAAGAAGATGAGCATCCTCACCCAGCTGCGTACGAACTTCGGCCTGCCGGTGGGAGACGATTATCTGTACGAGGAATTCGGGATCGAGAAGCCGACAGACTACAACGAACTGAAAAAACGGCAGGAAGCCGGAGCGGCCGAAATACAGAAGGCGAAAGAGAAAGCGGCAACCACCGGGGAACGGGAGGATGAAGAGGAGGAGATACCGGAAACCGGCAAAGAAGCTCCCAAAGAGAAGAAAAACGCCCTTAAAAACGCGTATAACTGGCTGAAACGTTTTTTCGCGAAAGCCCCGGGAAAAGACGGGGCAGCTTTAGAATGGTGATGAACGACCTCTACCGGTTGGAAAACAAGCAGGTGGAAAACGTGTTTTCTTTTGATGAGGAGGTACTGGGGAAAGCCCTGAAGAACATATACAGCAAGGATTTCCATCCCATGACCGACATCGAGGAGAACCTGTTCGAGGCCACGTGGAAAACAATGAACAAAGCCACCGACAAGGGGTTCGGAGTACGAAAGCCCGATGATCCGGATTATGACTTCTACCGCGAAATACGGACGAACAACGCCGTATTTGCCGCGTTCAAGGTACATCGGGCACAAAACGACATGGCGGCACTACTGCTGGACGAAAACGGCAATTTAAGGCCGTTTGAACAGTGGCTGAAACTCGCCATGCCCATAGCGGACCACCAGATGGTAGACTGGCTGCGTACCGAATACGACACGGCAGTCATACGGGCGCATCAGGCGGCCGACTGGAGACAGTTCGAGCGGGAGAAGGATATCCTGCCGAACCTCAAATGGATGCCCTCGACATCCGTACACCCGGGAGCGGACCACCGCGTGTTCTGGGGAACCATACGCCCCGTCGATGATCCGTTCTGGAACGTGCACAGGCCGGGGGACCGGTGGAACTGCAAGTGCACGCTCTCGTCAACGGATGAAGCGCCGACAGCGGTACCGGACGAGAACGGGCGAAACAAGGCACATGACGGTCTGGAAAACAATCCGGGAAAAGATGGCAAATTGTTTTCAGACAAACATCCCTACATTACTGAAGCGCACCCGGGAGCCAGAAAAGCCGTGGACGCACTAACCAGGCGCATCAACGAGATGATAGCCGAAATGCCGGACAACCTGACGCTGGAGGAAAAAACCGACATCGCCCACAACAACCTCAGGATAGAAAAGGCCCTCGGTATCACCAAAGGCAAACCGATGACATACGAACAGGCGAACAAGGGAAAGGAAAATCCGAAATTCGGGAAAGAGGAAGGATACCGCGTAAATTGCCAGACCTGCACCGTGACACACATGCTCAGAAGGTTAGGGTTCGACACCGAGGCAAAACCCAACATCCGGCAAAGCGCATACAACGAAATGGCAAAACAAGGCATCACATGGGAAGAACGTTTCCTGAACCGGGACGGAACAAAGCCGGATTATGACTATACCTATAAATGGCAGGTCAGAAAGGGATATCAAGTAATGAATGCGAACCGGCTGAAGGAATACTTCAGGGAAAAATTCAGCGAGGACGGAATATATGAGATATATTGTGCCTGGAAAGGCGGTTCCGCACACGTGTTCTGTGCGGAGGTGTCCGAAGGGAAAATAAGGTTCTTCGACCCGCAAACCGGAAAGGATGATGCAAGCAATTACATACAGAGCATGAAAGCCAACCGCGTGGGAGTGATAAGAATAGACAACAAACTGGTAAATCCCAAAATCATGGGACTATTCATCACCAAATAAACGGGAAGAAAGTGCCAGCCCCTCCTCACCGTCCATCAGACGGCAGGACCGGCCGTCGAACAGAATAAAGGCGGGAAGACCGACAGGCAACTCAAAACCATTCCCATCAACACACCCCACGGAATAGATGCTTCCCTCAGGGGAACTGGCTGATAAGACAACGGAGTTGTAACCGTTACTGTTTGCTAATTCCGACACTTGTTTAGGTATTTCCATAACGCAAAAAGGCACATAAAACGCCTTGTCTGCAAAAGTATAAAATTATTTTTTTAAATCAGTCATTTATGGACATAAAAGAATATTCAAAGCTGATAAAAGCCAAGCGCAAGGAACTGGATGACCTGATGAAACGGAAGATGCCGGTCATAGCCGGACGAATGGCAAAAGACCATTTCCAGGACAATTTCCGCCGGGAAGGTTTCGTAAACGGTGGATTACACCCGTGGCCGAAAGCGAAAAGGCTGTCCTCGGGACGGACCGATGCGGCAGGGCAGTACGGGACGCTGCTATCCGGGAGGAACCACCTCTTCAGCTCTGTCAAGTACGTGCCGGGGGACTACCGGGTGAGAGTGGCCAACGACCTCATATACGCCCCCGTCAACAACTGGGGAGGGGAAGTGCATCCGACCGTTACGCCACGAATGCGGCGCTTTGCGTGGGCGAAGTATTACCAGGCTTCAGGCAAGGCTAAAAAAGCCGCCACAGGCAAAAGAAAGGGCAAAAAGAAGGGTTCTGCCGCAAGCAATGAACCGCAGGAGAGCCCGGAGGCACTGAAATGGAAAAGACTGGCGCTCACCAAAAAGAAAAAACTCCGGATACGCATACCACAGCGACAGTTCATCGGGGAAAGCAGCGAACTGTCCGACAGGATAACGGAAAAGACAGAAAACGAAATCAGAAACATTCTAAATTTATAAAGACATGGAAGAAATATTCATCGCGATCATGGAACGCATCGCCGGAAAGATGCCGGAACTCTCCTATATAGACGAGGATTACGGACAACTTGAAGCAGGGGCGGAAGAGGACAGCTATCCGGTCACGTTCCCCTGTGTGCTGATCGGAAACACCGAATCGGACTGGAACGACCTCGGGTACGGGGTACAGAAAAGCGAGTCACTCATCACCATACGCCTGGCCATCGACTGTTACGACGACACGCACTACACTTCAGGTACCTATGATAAAGTAAAGGAACGCCAGCAGAAGGCAAAGGAACTGTATAGGATACTCCAGGGATTCCAGTGCTCGGAAGAAGCCAGCCCGCTGGTCAGGGTGAAGAACCGGGACTATTCCCTGCCCGGAAACATCAAGGTGTATGAAACCGTATATTCCTTCACGTTGCATGACGAATCCGCAATGCAGGAAAGTGCGGCGAGGTTTATTCTCCGGTAAAGAGCGAAAGCTGGACGGCTGTCAGGCGGGGCTTCTTCACCTTCGGGACGGGTTTCACTTCCAGATCCTTCAGTTCCCGGCATTTGCGCCGGATAATGGACATGATACGTTCCTCGGAAATGAAAAATTCCTGCTGGGACAACACTTTCAGGGCGTCATCAAAGCGCAGGCGCTGTACCTCCGTCCAGTAATAGTAACGGCGGCACAGGGCTTCATCACGGAGTTCTATCAGGTTCTTGTCTCGTCCTTTGGCCATAATTGTGGGATACTTGCTGCAAAATTAGGCATTTAACCGGTCATTATAGATAAAAAAACGCCGCATCGTATATGAATGCGGCGTTTTCTGTTTAGAGTGTGAACAAAATCACATGGTCATCAGTTCGGTGTCATCCTCACCCGGAACAAACGGCTCGATGCGGGTAATCACCTTGCTTTGCACCTTCACCCGTCCGCTACCCTTGCAGACCGGGCATGTGGCAGATGAAGGAGCCCCTCCCTGATCCGGATAAAAGACACGTCCCTTGCCTTCACAACGCTTGCAGGCCATGACATGTGGCGCGATATTCTTCGTCTTTTCCATAATTACAACCGGCAGAATGAAGGCTCGATACGATGCCAGACACCGTTCTCGTCACGTTTGTGGAAATAATAATTCACTGCGGTCTTGTACACTACGTTACTTTCGCGGAAGAGGTCCATGATTTCGGTGTACTCGCTATCGAAACGGTCCTCCAACTCGTACAGTTTGCTCACCGACTTGTAGTCCAGGTCACCCTGGCGGTTACGCTCGATCATCGTCATGCCGAGCTGGTACATCGGATCATCGGTACCCAACTCGCGCCCCATGGCATAACGCTTCAGGTAGTCCACCAGGCGCTCGGCGGCAAGATCGGCACGCTCGTCGAAGCTCTTCACCTTGTTGCTTCTCACCTCCAGCTTCATGTCACCGTCCACGATGGTGAAACTCGCCTGCTCGTCCTTGCGGAGCTGGCCGTATTCACGCATCACCGCACGGAAGGCGGCGGCTTCTTTCTCCACCCAGTCGCGGAACGCTTTCACATCATCCACAACCGGGAGCAGCTTGTTCTTCACTTCAAGCATGAACTGCGCACGAAGGCCCTCATAGGCGTCGCGCCGGTTACGCTTGTTTTCCTTCTCTTCCTGCTGGAGCTGTTTCAGCAGTTCTTTTCTGTCCTGTGCGGACAAGCTCTTTAACTGTTCTTTTAAGTCCATAACTAAAAAATTTGATGGTTATTATTGTTGTTTATTCTCACGTTTACGGCGGATGGCACGCAGCTTCACCTGCAATGTGTCCAGCGCCTCACAGTCAAGTTCACGGAACTCCTTGCCGGCGATACGGCTGTCCAGGCAGAAAGTATTCACCTTGCCCCAATCTGCCGTATCAATACCCAACAACTGCATCTGGTGCAATACCGCGGAGCGCTTTTGGCGGAGAATCTTCCGGAGCTGTTCCTGGTAAGTGGGCGGTACCAGCTTCTGCATGGCGGCCACGGCGGCACTGTATTCCTTCAGCGTCATGTCACGCAGACTCGTGGTACGTCCCTCCGTGTACTGGGAAACGATGCTTTCCTTCAGCGCATCACGATCGGATGTCGGAAGGCGGTTCAAAAGGCTGTAAAACGCCGAGTAATTCTCGGGTTTGTTCAATTGCTTGCGGCTGTTGATGTCTATCTGCATGGCTATGTCGGTTTTAAGTTATCCCTTTAAAAAGGGTACGCCTCCAAAAAGAAGTTAAAACGTCACTTAAAACTTTTACAATTATGCCGGAGAACGTACCCTGATTCATTATTTTTGTCTGTCACTTTTAAATTTTACAATTATGAAATTTACAGAAGAAAATGCTAATGCCATTTTGGCCGAGATCAACAAGAAATGTTCACCGTACGAATGTCCCATGTGCAAACAAAGAACAAACTTTATTTTCGGTAAAGGTGAGTCTCAAATTTTATCGTTCCAACGGGAAGGGATGCAATTAAAAGCTGATAATGGCATCAATTTTATCCCTGTCATTGTCGGATATTGCCAAAACTGCGGCTATGTAGCGCAATTCAATCTGAATGTCATTTTCCCAGAGAAATGACACCTTTTTGGTAGGTATCATTTTGGAACTTTCCTTCTGATTCACCAGAGGTTCGGCTATCCACATTCCGTTTCTGGTGAATCACTTCAACCGACACCACACTGTTCCTGTTGGTGTTGATCGCCATAATGTATCTGTTTCCTTTCTGTCCTTTCTCGTAAAGATAAGCCCAGTTCTCCTCAACCTCCACGTAACCTTGGCGGTCAACCGGAAGACCGAAACCGTTCACGATTTGCACACGGACCTTCAGACCTTCGAATTTCTTGAATATATTGCTCATAATATTGAAGTGTTACAGGTTATTCAACTCTTATCCTTCCGGTGTATTGGTTTCCCCGAAACTTCATCCCCTTGGTGAAGCCGCCCGGATATCCCAGTTCCTTACTTCTCGCGTTTGCCAGCAACAGATGTTCCCGGCTAAGGGAGGCTACAAAACCTTTGTCCTTTTCCAGTCCCATCTCTCGGGCCTTCCGGGTGACACTGCGTTCGGAAACACCGAGCATTTCAGCCAGCTCCCGGTTGAGGGTATTGTGATAGTGGCGACGCATGATGGAAAGCATATTGCCGTTCCAGAATATACGCGTCGAGTAGCCGTTATGCTCCACAATCCGCCCCTGGGTCCGGTGCATGAAAGTACCATCGGGAACCTTCCGGGTCTTACGGTACCGCTCCCGTTTGTATTCCAGCACACATTCATGACACCAGGAACTCCGGCCTCCGTTCTTCAGCGGATAAAATTCACGCATCCACAACTTGCGGCCGCAATGCGGACAAACACGTTTACGTTTCTGTTTGTTGTTATTCTCACTCATGGCTGTTTATGCTACATTCATCAATTCAAATTTTCCCGCCAAAACGGGATAACATTGATATCCGCCTTTCTCACCTGGGCCTGCATCAGCGCCATGGACAGCAACATGCAGACACGTTTGTCAGTTTTGACGGTTCCAGATATGGAACCCACAACATGGTCACCCTTGCCGGTCACGATTGAACCCGCAACCTGCTCAAGCCCGTCCGGATGATCCTCACTGGCCGCAACGCTCATAAAAGCGCTAAGGTCGTTCTCCTTACAAAAGTTCTCCACATACCGGCAGAGTTCCATTACTGCCTCTTTCTGTTTTTCTGTAATCATTTCTGTAATTTTTAATTGTTAATTAATTATATGTTATTTCTCAAGAATATAATCACATTCAAGAACCTTGACACCACTGTAAAATGTCACTTTGGACGTATCAGTGATACCGAAATGTTCTTTATCCGCGAAAATCATATTTTTCACACCGGACTTCATTTGCCGGACAACGTCCTTAGCCCTTTTATCAGTCCAGCCATGAGCGGCAAAACCGGCCTTGAACTGGTAAGTGGTCGTTACGGCACCGTTCTGGATCCTGGTGGAAACAGTAACTGTACCCACACAGTTCTCTATTGTTTTCTTCTTTCCCATGATGATTATTTATTTGTTGGTTTCCAATCCACTGTTATAACCGCATCCAGTTCACCACTGCCTTCACAGACCGGACAAGGTTTCCGCACATCCTCGCGGCTGCCTTCCTCCGTTCCCCAGAACCAGCCGTTACCCTTGCAGTAACCACACTTGTGACCGGTACTGACGAAGTTCTCGCGGTTAGTCCCTTTACACATATAGGCAGGAGGACAGATCTCCAGCTGTTTCTTTATCCTGCTCATGCCTGGCCCCCTTTCTGTTTCGGCCCCGCCACATTCCAATAGTCATAGGCGCCCTTCTCCCAGATTGTGTATTCACCTGTGGACCCCTGATAACGTCCCTTACTGAAGGCGACATAGCCCTCCACCCATATCTTCAGATCTGCATCATACATCACACTCGTGGCCGCATCACCTTTAGGATTTTTGCCGCGGGCATGGCTGATGAAAACAAACAGCTTGTCCGGAAACTCCTCCTTCAGCTGGATATAGTCACGATACGTCATCTGTGTGTATTGGAAGCTGTCAATAATCACGATGTTGAAACTTTTATGACGTCGGAGTCTGATCTTCAAGGTGGGGATGTCCTCCTTGATGAACGCCAAATGGCGGCTTACCTCGGCCATACCAAAGCGCCGCAGGTTATTCTGGACTGTCAAAGAAGTTCCTTCCTCCAGGGAGTTGAACGCCACACGGTCATACTTGCAAAGTTCCTTGCAGAGCTGCATCACAAAGGAGGTCTTTCCGTTGCCGCTATTACCCCACACGAACCAGCAGCCCCGGACTTCCGGAGTGTCGAAGGCGTCCTTCCATTTCCCCTCGAAAGGGAACACGTCATACTTCTTGTTCAAGATGTCCCTGACATTCAAGGCACGCTTCATGCCGGCCTTTTTATTATCCTTTTTCTCTTCTTCCATAGTCAGAACAGTCTTAGTTGTCGGATATTGTCAATTCGGTCAAGCACGGCCTGCCGTGCGGCACCCCGCAGCTTCTCGTGGCAGAGCATCCTGCCGAGTGCCCACAGAAGGGCGTTCTCACGGGTGGCAAACTGTCCCCATTTGCGCCCCGGGTTGAAACCGCCGCCGGAACCGTCCACCTCCATGTGAACGCCGGAGGTCCACCAGCCGTCCTGCTGCCCCACAAGGGCATCCAGATAGTCGCGTCCATTACGGTAAACGGTCACCGTCTCGTATTCCGTCAGAACGGGATAATCACTCCAGGGAGCGGGGAGCTGGTTACGGCCGTCTATTCTCAGGTATTCAAATTTGTTTTCCATATCCTTTAAATTACGTTTGAACGGTATTTGAACGGGAATCATTCCCCCGTCATGCGTTTTACCTTGTGAATGGACTTCCTCACACGGCGCAAATCAAAGTCACATGTCGAAGCCTCCTTTATCACATTGTCGATATCCCTCTTGTCGGTCACCCCATTGGCGGAACAGATCGCGAACACGTCATTCACATCCGTGGGTTCCAGTTCATAGAACTTCCGACCTATACGGCTGTAGAACTCCTTGTAACCAGGCTTCTGGTAGCGCAGGCCGTTACTGATGCGTTTGGCAATATAATCAGTACTCAAGAACACAACACCGCATTTCTCCTCCAGCTTATTGTACAGGCTGATAAAGTAGTGGAACACCGGTTCGGTCAGCTTGTCCGCCTCATCGAACACCAGCAGGGGTGCGTCCATCTGGATGATGTCATCCAAAATAAGTCCCCATACCTCACGGATATTATACCCTTCAGTCCGGATTCCGACCGTGCGGGCAATCTCACGAACGAAGTCACCTTTCTTCATGTCCTCGGAGCAGAGGATATAGAAAACCTCCTTATGCTCCTGAAGGTAAACACGGGCGGTGGTACTCTTACCACAACCGGCCTCACCGGTCACCCATGTGACGTTACGCCAACGCTGCGCATCGGAAAGCACAGCCGTGATCTCCTGGTAAGCACCGGTCTCTACAATCTGCCAGCCGGTAGCGCTTACACCACCGACCTGCGAAGCGACATTACGGAACATCTCGTCGCTGATATTCTCATAACGGCCGTTCAGGATATTGCTCACAGTACCCACACTGACTCCCTTCAGACTACCCGCGGCTTTCGTCTGGCTCGGATACTTCGCCACGTAAGCCCGGAGGCTCTCGCTGATGGCGTCTTTCTCTTTCATTGTAATTTCCATAATCAATAATTTTTATCTTGTTATAAATCTGTTCCTTATAATTTTCCGACCACCTTACGGATGCTCACTTCCTTCTTCTCAAAACTGTCCCATGTTACGTTGCTGATGACTTTCATGTCACGACCTATGGAAGGACGGGGCGGCTGACTGTATTTTCTTGTGCGGCGGTCAATCTGGCGTTGAGCTTCCTTGCCGAGCCCTTTCAGGTCAGGAGTACGCAAACCGTTCTGTTCCGGTGCGACACCATGCTCATACTCGATATCCTTGGCGACGACCTGACGGTTTATACGCTCATTGATGACGGCCTCTTGCTGGGTGCGGATGAAACGTTTCTCGTCTTCCGTCTGCTCCTGCTGGGCACGGTGGATCATCAGCGGGAACGAAGCCACACACTCGAAACGCATTGCTCCGCCCTTATCCTTGTACAGCAGGCGCACGCTGCTCATGTCATAAGGATCGTACTGGACATAGAACTTCTTGTAGGTGTTACGCCGGCGCCATTCTAGATCAGGCTCACCGGGAGCGGAGAAAACCTCGTAGGGGTATTTCTTTCCCCGTACCGTGATCTCGATACCGCTGGCGGTGAACAGAGACGGTTTTTCGGTTGTGTACCAGAACATTTCCACCATATCCGGCACACTTACCGTATCAGTAGCCTCGTTCACGCTGGTATTGTACATTTCCATACGAGAGATGCCGGTGACCGGATGCTTCATTGAGTTCCACTGCTCACGGGAAGCGGCATACTGCTCCTTCAGCTCCTCCAGTGTGGGAAGGGAGTCGATGTTCGCGTTGATGAATTCCAGGTTCGGACGGCTTGTCTCTCTCTTTGCCGTAATATTCTGCCCGGTGAAACTGAAACGTTTTTTCAACACCTGGCTCTGGAAGCGGTAGAAAATGTTCTCAATCGTTTTGGACTCGCCGTTATACGGGGCTGTCGGGCGGTGGATACGGCTGATCTTCGAGAAAAGGCCCAACGCCGCGTTTTTCTTATGACCGCCCTGGTTGTCGCACACGATCTCGTAAGGTTTGTGCCGGCTCGTTTGGATAGCCATGCGGAAAGCATGGTACTGGGCGATATAGTCCTCATTGTCGCTAATGTAATAACCGAGCAGAACTTCACTATAGGCATCCACCACCTCATACACGCTTGTAGTGCACTTATTTCCGTTCTCATCACGATAGTAGAGGTTCAACTTCGTACCGTCACCATACCAGAGGCTGTCACGACGGCTCGGAAGGATTGTCCGGTGTTTACGGTCATAACGCTGGTGTGCCTTCATTTCCCCATAAACGGCATCGTACCACAGTGGTTCGACACGCGGGCTGTTGAACCATTCGCGGAGGCTGCGGGGACTCTTCAGGGGTTTCCAACCACGTTCTGGAGCGACACGGTTGTACTCCTCGAAGATCTCCATATCAGTATAAACCGGAACGCGGCTACGTTTCAATGCAACAAGGTAACGTCCACCGTCCTCCTCGATCTTCAGCGTGTTGCTGTTGCCGTATTTACCGCTCACAAGCACACCGTAGTTGTCGGGACGAAACTTGTTTATCAGGGCTTTCAACCGGCCCACACTGCCCGGAAGACTATGCCCGTACACCGGACGCCATTCCTCACTCGTGACAAGCAGAAGCTCCCAAAGGTTACGGCGGAAACCGGTCAGCTTGTTATTGGATGAACTCAAGCGTTTGAACTCTTCCATCAGCGCGTTCAGTACCGAGGCATTCCAGGTGTATTCCTTCTTCACATCCACGGGAAGAGCGACCATCTCACCGTTCTTGTCGTAGCGGTACTCCTCAAAAAATCTCTCGGCCTTCTCGTCTTTCTTCACTATGTTACGAATCATTTCTTCTCGCATCTGTTGCTCGGGCTCGCCATGGCGAGCAACCCAGCGTTGCTTATACTTCTCGGGAAGGGAGGAATAGGAATACAGGGCTACATTGCCCTCGCCACCGCCACGGTTGACACTTTCGATGTTACCGCGACGGACATTCTGGTATAAAGTTATATACTTCATCACCGGGTCATCCCCTGAAGTAAGTTCTTCGCAGGTCACACACAATGTATTATCAAAATATTCCATCTTCCAACTTGATTATCAATCCTCTAAACCATTCAAGGGGACATGCCTCTTTATCAGTCTCGCTGAAGCCCCGAAGTTCAACACTACGAGAAGCTCCGGCAGTGGGTGGTCGAAGACCACGGAAAGCAGGATCCCGAAACTCAGACAGAAGTAAAGCGCACAAAGGCGCTGTTTCCGGTTCAGACGGGCAAACCAGCGCAGCTGGTCACCGAACAGTGTCATCAGGTCTCTTTTCATCGTCGTCTTTCTTTTGAGAGTTATCACCTACCTTGGTACCACCACGCTCGATAGCGAGCTTGCGGATGGAACGGGCCAACTTGCTGTTCTTGCGAAATGCAAGGGAGTGGGAGACCATTTCTCGGGAACAACCCAGTAAACCGGCTATTTTACCCACCTCACTGTATTCTACGACTATTCGTTCTTTCATAATTCACTGATATTTAATTATTATAGCGGGCAGTCGCGGACTCGAACCGCGGACCATGACCTCTCCCTTACAGGAGTTTGGTGTGTTCTACCAACTGAACTAACCGCCCAGAAAACTTATCGAAGTTCTTGCATTGCATCCTCCGGGACACATATCACAGTCCAAACCTGACCATCTTTCATATAATCAACATTATATTCACGACCGAAAGTACAAATGTTGTAATCCCAATCACGGATTATACCATCAATGATCTCACCGTTTCTCTTGGTGATTCTCACACTTTGTCCCTTTTTAAATTTTGCTTCCATTCTATCCTCGTTTTAAAGTATATTAATATCAATCACATCCAGCACATTACTCGTTCTCAGACTACTCACAACCAAAGTGGCTAAAACGATACTGTTTTCTGCCATCCACTTCTTCGCCTGCCTAACAGCCACTTCCTTATTGTAACCATCCGGAATAAAGGCTCCCAGATCATTATAACTCCCGTCTGTCAATTCAAAATAGTACCGTTTCATAACTTTCTATTTAACCTCTTCTATAGTTGGGGCAACCCGGTAATCAAAACAGGAACGGCAATAAGCCAACCCGCACTCGTTCTCACAGACCACGATACCGGTCAACGCATCAATCTGGTAGGCGAAAATATTTTCGTCATCATTCAACTCTTTAAGGGTGACAGCAAACAGGTCCATTTCTGCCCAGTCAACGGTTACTTTCAATGCTTTCATTTTCTTCTTTTTATATTTCTCATTGCCACCTCAAGCCTTTTTTGTAGCTTTGGGGCGGTGTTCACACTTTGAATACGCTGCAAATATAGTATGAGATTTTCATACTACAAAATAAAATAGCGTAATTTTTCATACTTTATCAAGATTATGGATGAGAATTTCAGATTTATACAAGTTCTTGACGAATTAAAAGAGAAGGGCATAATAACAGATTATGTTCAGGCTGCGAATGATTTAGGAACAAATAAAGCAGGTATCAGTGATATAAAAAGCGGAAGAAAGAAATTATCAATAGAGCTTCTTCGCCGTCTGAAATTATCATACCCAACGACTAATATAGAATGGATTATAATGGGAGAGGGGGATGCATTTGTCACCTCTAAAACTAATAATTCCAGCAATCCAAGTTCTGAAACTTCATTTTTTATAGAGAAAATAGCCCAACAAGCAGAGGAAATAGGAATACTTAAACAAACAATCGTGCAACTCAAACAGGAAAGCGCGGGGCGTGTTTCAGGTGCGGAAAGTTCAACACTTGCAGGTGTCGGATAAAATGCGTTTTATGGGGTAAAGGGGGCAAAAAGAATTAAAATATTGATTTATAGCACAATATCTTAAATTATAGGGGAGTAAATAAATATTATCAATGTATTGTTTACTCCCTCAAATAGTTTAAAAACAAGCAAAAACAAATCCTATTTATATTGTATAGATAGGTAAATCGCTAAAAAATAACCCCAAAATGTAAACCCAAGTGTAAACCCTACTAAAACGTTTCGTTTTTGTAACGGGAAAAATGTAAACCCAAGTTGTAAACCCAAGTGTAAACCCTTTCCATTTTTCCACCCGTTCAAACCGTTCAAATGAGTAACAGATTCTTTCAGATGTACTACTTGAAAAGGATACCACCCAAAAGACACAAAAAAAGCCGCAAAAAGCGGCTTTATAGACGTTCTAAGGCCGTTTTAGACCTTTCTGGTAGTCTTTATCAAGTGCGACTGGATAATCATCGCACGTTTCGTGTATTTTACGGCTCCATCGGTCAAACCGGCATGTAACAGACTGCTCTTGGTGATACCGACCTCACTCTCCGTCAAAGTATCAAATATGGCGGAAATGCTGCCGAAATAGAGGTTCTTTTTCTCATAAATCAGGTGTACATGGATAACTTTAGTCATAGTATATTGCATTTATTTTGCTGCAAATATACCAAATATCATCTATATGGAATAATTTTAATAAAAAAATAGGAGAGAGTACTATGCACTCCCCCTACTCTATTTGCACAAACCGATCTTTTTGCCTACCTTTATACATGAGAGCCAATCAGAAACAAATCGAAGAGTAAATTGACTGCACGATGTCCAATTTCTCCCCTATCCTACCTTCAATGTAAAGCATTTCATTTGAACGGCGTTCAAACAGAGCTCAATTGTAAGCCCAATGTAAAGCGATGTAAACGCTTCGTTTTTCCAGAGTACTCTCCCCTACTCTACCATAACACTTTGAAAACCAAAGCAATCAAGCTTTTTCAGGCTGACCACATATTGACACGCTTCGTTTTTCCCCCCTTATAAATTAATGTATTACATTTGTGGCGTTACAAACCACTCTCAAAATAAGGTGCTTATGAAACGTAATCTATTTTGGTTCTTTTTATTCACTTGCTCTTTATCATGGGCAGACAATGTGCCTGTGTCAAAAGCAGAACAACTGGCTCGTAACTTCTTTGGAATTCACGAAACTACCCGGGCAGGTGATAGTATGCAATTGGAGTATATCTGGGATGGTGAGGATGTACAAACACGTGTAATGACCTCATCACCAGCCTTTCATGTTTTTAATCGTACACCGGAAGGAGGTTTTATCATTATTGCGGGTGATGATGTAGCATCTCCTGTACTGGCTTATAGTGATACCGGAGAATTTGAAGTAGAAAATATGCCTTCCAATCTGCAGGGGTGGATGCAATATTACCGTGAACAGATTAACTGGGCCAGAGAACAGCATATAACTCCATCTGAATCGGTTATGAAGCTTTGGGAACAATTGCAACGCGGGGCTTTAGCTGATGATGCAGAAAAAGAAGTTTTATTGAAAACAGCTCTTTGGAATCAGAATGCTCCTTATAATAATTTATGTCCCAAAATATCCGGAAGTTCTACTCCTACAGGTTGTGTTGCAACTGCACTGGCTATTGTAATGAAATACAATCGTTGGCCGGATCAGGGAAGCGGCGGGACATGTACTTATACTCCTTCTATATATGGAAGTCAGTTATCTGTAACCTATAATGTTCCATATCAGTGGGATAAAATGTCTCATGTATATGAGATAGGAAAGTATGTAGGAACGCAAGCTGATGCTGTAGCAACATTGATGTATCACTGTGGGGTGTTGTCGCAGATGGAATATGCGCCAAATGGAAGTGGAGCCTTTACTTTGATAGCAGCCAGGGGGATGATAGAGTATATGAAATATGATAAAAGTATGGCTGTATTACAACGGGAGTGGTATACGGATGATGAGTGGGACGCTTTATTGAAACAAGAGTTGGACGAGGGACGGCTTGTGATCTATGGCGGCAGTAATTCCAAAAGAGAAGGACATCAGTTCGTTTTTGATGGTTACAAGGCTAATAGATATCATGTTAACTGGGGATGGGGCGGCATGGCCAATGGATATTATTTGTTATCTACTTTGGAGCCCGATCAGCAGGGTATAGGAGGTAATTCAGGAGGAGGATTTTCGATAGGGCAAGATGCTGTAGTCGGTATCAAGAAAGCCGAATCCGGTTCCGGTTATCGTGATTTGCTATATTTTTTTGATGGAACAACAAGTTCCGGAGAAGCTTTTGCCGGGTTGACAACTACAGAGACTGATTTTCGTCTTAACACTTCATTTAAGGTGAAAGCCGGATTTATAACGAATGCGGGGCTTCGTGACTTTTCCGGAATCGTAGCTTTGGCTTTGGTAGATAAACAGGGAAAGGTGAAACAACTTATATCGGATTCTAAAAATATTGACCTGAGTGCGATGAATGCAGCAGGGCAAATATCAGGTAGTGGAGTTGTTTTTTCTTGTAAAATCACTGAGACACTTGTTGGAGGCGACCGGATCAGGATGGTGTACAGAGCCGGAGATAATCAGAATGATTTTGAGTGGGAAAGCGTAAAAGGAGGAAGCGAAGTCTCTACGGAGATTCTTGTCAAAGAAGATCTGACAGGAATAAATCATGTTGAACAAGATAATATAGTACCCGTTACAGTTATATATAGGGACGATCGAATCATAGTGAAATCCTCTGTCGCAATGACCAGACTGATGATTTATGATATGCAAGGACATTTGTTGGAGGAGGCAGAATGCCATGGAAATATGGAATTTAGCCTGTCTTGTAAAGAGTATATTCCGGGTATATATATTTTGAGAGCCGTTACTACAGAAGGAGTTGGTAGTAATAAATTTGTAATAAAGTGATTGTTTTGAGAGTGTACTTCTGATTATACAGAACCGGCAAGTTTGAGATAAATGGCATTCTCACTTGCCGGTTTTGCTTTTTATTACTATTTTTGTTTAAAATCGTGAAACCATTTGTATGAAACAAAGCTTTTATTTATTAGGATGTATGTGTATTGTGTTGTTGGCAGGTGCTTGCCGTACTCCGGGTATTCAACCACAAAAAAATCAGAATATGGATAGCCAGATAATAGTTACAACTACTTCTCCTAAAGGTGGAGCGGTCTCTGTAAGTTCTCCTCCTGTGTATATTTATAAAACGAGGGAGGACTACTCACACCTGGTTCCGGTTATCATGAATGATGCCCGTACCACTATTGTTTCTTATCCGCACCCGCGTGACCTTCGTATAGGTGACAAACTGTGTTTGCCTACACTGCTGGAAAAAGGCTATTGGTTGGACAATAGGGGGATTGGCCGGAATGTTGTCTTTCTTTCCTATACGTACGAGGAGTATAGTCAATTGGGTAGTGCACCCTCTATGGAGGAATTGATGGCACATATTCATGATAAATATCCTTTAACCGAATGGCATGAATGTGGACGCCGGGCAGATTATAAAAACATTGTTTCTGAATTAAATAAACTTATAGAACAAGGCTTTCTGCAAAAATAACTATATATTTGCGCACATTATTATAGATAAGAATAAAGAATGAAAGAATTTGTAATCTCCGAAGCTCAGGTCGAAACAGCGGTACTCGTAGGACTCATCACGCAGACGCAGGATGAACGTAAGACGAAAGAATACCTTGACGAACTGGAATTCCTTGCCGAGACGGCTGGGGCGGAAGTTGTGAAAAAGTTTACCCAGAAGTTGCCGACAGCCAATTCTGTAACTTATGTGGGAAAAGGAAAACTGGAAGAGATAAAGGAATATATCCTAAACGAAGAAGAAAACGAACGGGAAGTAGGAATGGTCATTTTTGATGATGAACTTTCTGCCAAACAGATACGTAATATTGAAGCAGAGCTGAAGATTAAGATATTAGATCGTACTTCGCTCATTCTCGATATATTCGCTATGCGTGCTCAGACTGCCAATGCTAAAACACAGGTGGAACTGGCGCAGTATAAATACATGTTGCCTCGTTTGCAACGTTTGTGGACTCACCTTGAACGCCAGGGTGGTGGCTCTGGTTCGGGTAGTGGTAAAGGAGGTTCGGTAGGACTTCGTGGCCCGGGTGAAACGCAGCTTGAAATGGACCGTCGTATTATCCTCAATCGTATGTCACTGCTCAAGGAGCGGCTGGCTGAGATTGACAAACAGAAATCTACACAGCGTAAGAACCGTGGACGTATGATTCGTGTGGCTCTTGTTGGATATACCAATGTAGGAAAGTCAACGATCATGAATCTTTTGGCAAAGAGTGAAGTGTTTGCGGAGAATAAACTTTTCGCTACGCTTGATACCACAGTGCGTAAGGTGATTATAGAAAATCTGCCTTTTTTGTTGTCCGATACTGTAGGATTTATTCGTAAGTTGCCCACAGACCTCGTAGACTCTTTCAAATCTACTCTTGACGAGGTGCGTGAAGCCGACCTGTTGCTACATGTTGTAGATATTTCTCATCCCGGCTTTGAAGAACAGATTGAAGTAGTGAACAAAACACTGGCTGATATCGGTGGTGCCGGAAAACCAATGATATTGATTTTTAATAAAATAGACGCTTATACTTATATAGAGAAAGCGGCTGACGACCTTACCCCCAAAACAAAGGAAAACTTAACACTCGAAGAACTGATGAAGACGTGGATGGCTAAAGTGGAGGATAATTGCCTCTTTATTTCCGCCCGCGAACGAATCAACATAGAAGAACTGAAGAGTGTTGTTTATAAACGCGTAAAAGAACTACACGTACAGAAGTATCCCTATAATGATTTTCTTTATCAGACTTACGAGGAAGAAGAGGAAGAATAATTATTCAATGTGCCAATATGCTAATGTGCCAATTGGTTGTACTATGCCACCGAGAGGCATTGGCAGATTGGTATATTAGAAAATTGGCAAATTATTTTATTTATGGGAAAAGATTACAGAAGATTGACTGAAGACGAAGTGCTTCAGTTGAAGAGCCAGTCGTGTCTGGCTGATGATTGGGGGAAAATCTCTGTGGCCAAGGACTTTACTACCGAGTATGTGCACCATACCCGCTTCTCAGGCGAGGTAAAACTCGGAGTTTTCCAGTCGGAATTTACTCTGCCGGGTGGGATTAAGAAGCATTCCGGGCTACGGCATGTCACCTTGCATAACGTAACAGTAGGAGATAACTGCTGTATTGAAAACATCCAGAACTACATTGCGAACTATGAAATCGGAGATGATGCATTTATTGAGAATGTTGATATTATCCTTGTAGATGGCCGTACCACTTTTGGTAATGGAGTAGAAGTTGCCGTATTGAATGAAACGGGTGGGCGGGAAGTACTGATTAATGATAAACTTTCGGCACATCAGGCTTATATTTTAGCTCTGTACCGCCATCGTCCGGAACTAATCAACCGTATGAAGGAAATCACCGATTATTATTCCAATAAGCATGCTTCTACTGTCGGAACAATCGGAAACCGGGTCATGATACTTAATACCGGTTCTATTAAAAATGTGCGGATAGGAGACTGTTGTCATATATGCGGGACCTGCCGTTTGTCAAATGGTAGTATTAATAGTAATGCAATTGCTCCGGTGCACATCGGGCATGGAGTGATTTGTGATGACTTTATTGTTTCTTCCGGTTCGCATATTGATGATGGAACAATGTTGACCCGTTGCTTTATTGGACAAGCTTGCCGGTTGGGGCATAACTATTCGGCTTCAGACTCTTTGTTTTTCAGCAATTGCCAGGGAGAGAACGGTGAGGCATGTGCTATTTTCGCCGGCCCCTATACGGTGACACATCATAAATCAACTTTATTGATTGCCGGTATGTTCTCGTTTATGAATGCTGGTTCAGGTTCAAATCAAAGTAATCACATGTACAAATTAGGTCCTATCCATCAGGGAACAATGGAACGGGGTGCGAAAACGACTTCTGATTCTTATATTCTCTGGCCGGCGCGTGTAGGAGCTTTCTCGCTGGTAATGGGGCGTCATGTTAATCACGCTGATACATCTAATCTGCCATTCTCTTATCTGATAGAACAACAGAATACCACTTTCCTTGTCCCTGGAGTTAATTTGCGTAGTGTAGGAACCATTCGTGATGCTCAGAAATGGCCGAAGCGTGATAAACGAAAAGATCCGAACAAGCTGGATTATATCAATTATAATCTATTGAGTCCTTATACCATTCAGAAGATGTTTGCAGGGCGTACTATTCTGAAAGATTTGAAGCGTGTATCGGGTGAAACTTCGGAGACCTATTCTTATCAGAGTGCTAAAATAAAGAATTCTTCGCTCAACAGTGGTATTCGTTTTTATGAAATAGCTATTCATAAATTTTTGGGTAACTCTATTATTAAACGTCTCGAAGGTATTAACTTCCAAAGCAATGAAGATATTCGTGAACGTTTGAAACCAGATACTGAAATAGGTACGGGCGAATGGGTGGATATTTCCGGATTAATTGCTCCGAAGAGTGAGATAGAGAAACTGATGTGTGGTATTGAGAGTGGAGAAATCAATCGCCTGAAAGAAATCAATGCTTGTTTCTCAGAGATGCATAATAACTACTATACCTACGAGTGGACATGGGCGTACGGTAAGATACAGGAGTTCTACGGGCTTGATCCCGAAACGATTACGGCGAAAAATATCATTGATATTGTACGTTCCTGGAAAGAAGCTGTTATCGGGCTGGATCGTATGGTCTATAGTGATGCGCGCAAGGAGTTTTCTTTGTCTTCCATGACTGGTTTTGGTGCCGACGGTTCTCAAGATGAAATGAAGCTCGACTTTGAGCAGGTACGTGGTGATTTTGAGAGCAATCCGTTTGTAACCGCTGTATTGCAACATATTGATGATAAGAATGCTTTGGGCGATGAATTAATAAATCGTATCGGGCAGTTAGTGTAAAAAGGTGAAAATCGGATATATATCACCACAGACTATTTTTTGTGGTGATATATATAAAAAATATTTCTTATTGAAGATTTTCTTCTCTGTATTTGGTAGGTGTACAACCTACCATCTTTTTAAAGAATGTACTGAAATAGCGTTGACTGCTAAAGCCGACTGCTTCTGATATTTCAAGCATATTGCAATTTGTCTCGCGTAACATTTGCAGCGCTTTTTCTATACGGAAGTTATTGATGCAATCATTGATACCCATATAGTTCAGCGCTTTTAGTCTGTTATAAAGCGTAGTTCGCGCCATTCCCATTCTTTCAGCAATGAAGTCTACATCTAAATCAGGATTATTTAGATTTTCTATAATAATATTGTTCAGCTTGAACAAGAATCTTTCATCTGCGTTACTGGGTTCTTTTCCTTCTATTGATATACTGCTGACATGATTCCGGTAATGCTTTTGTAACATTTTTCTGTTTTTCAGTAAATTATGTGCTATAATTGTCAGTTCTTCTACTTCGAATGGTTTAGTTAAATAAATATCAGCCCCTGATTTATATCCGGAAGCTGTACTTTCAACATCTGTTCGTGCGGTCAGTAGAATTACAGGGATAAAGCAAGTCTTCTCTTGTTTTTTAATTTGTTGGCAGAGTTCCAGTCCGTCTCCCCCTTGCATCATAATATCGCTCACAATAATATCCGGTAGGCTTTGTGTAGCAATGATAAAGGCGTCCTTACCATTATTAGCTGTGTATACGTTTTGGAAATTGTCTTTCAAGGCTTCTTTGAGAAAGTTACATAATTCTACATTATCCTCCACTACCAGTATGGAGTAGTTTTTAGTGTCGAATGTTTCGTCTTCCTCTTTTGTTTCCGGTTTTTCTTTTTCAGAAAAGCGAAGTATGTCATTAAGTGATATATTGACTGATTGTTCCGGTGATATCTCATTTTTCTTTTCCGGAAGATCAAAATAGAAGGTTGCTCCCGCTTTTTCATTATTATAAGCATTTATTTTTCCTCCTTGCAGCTCTACTAACACTTTCACATAAGATAGTCCGATGCCACTTCCTTCTTTCGAATTTCTTCCTTGGTAAAAACGGACAAACAGATGTTTCATATCCTCTTCGTCCAAGCCGACACCCTCGTCGGTTATCAGAATTCGTATATGCCCTTCTTCTTTGCGTGTAGTTAGTGTTACTGTACTACCCGCTGGAGTAAATTTCAGAGCATTTGCCAATAAATTGGATATGATCATTTCGCATTTGTTCATATCAAATGTCCAATCAGCAATTTGATTGTCAAAGTTATATATAAAATCTACTCCTTTGTTAGTGAATTCTTCGGTGAAACTGCCGGCAATATCTTCCAGCCAATCGTTGAAATGGGTAGTTGAAAGATGCAATACATTTTGTCCCATCTCTATACGACGCACATCGAGTACCATTTCTATGAGGTTTTTCATTCGTCTTACCTGTTTACAGATACCTTCCAGTTGTTCTTTCAATTTTCCATCAACTGTCATATCTTTACTTAACAGTCGTCTGAGTGGAGCATATATTAACATTAACGGAGTTCGTAACTCATGGCTCATGTTGATAAGGAAACGTATTTTTTCCTCATTCATATTTTGCTTATGCTCTTTTAATTCCCATTGAAGTTTACGTTCTTTTTTTCGATTGTAATATATCATATAAAAGATACAGAATACAATGAATAGAACTATTGACAATAGTTTCAGATATATACTTTGCCACCACGGAGCCGAAACTTTCAGGCTGAGTATCGGGACCATATCTGTCCAACTGCCATCCCGGTTACTACACGAAACAGATACCTCATAGTTGCCTGGAGGTAGTGAATAAAGGGGTAGGGTAGGAACGTACGATTCAATATCTCGTGTCATTTCCGAAATATGGAACCGGTATATTCTTCTCCGGAATACATCTTCTTCATTTCCGATCAGTTTAATAACGAGAGATGTGTAATGATATGGGAGAGTCAATTCTCCCTTTTCTGAAACCTGATTTGTGATCGTGGCTCCGTTTAGTTCTACATCCATCAGTTTTATGGAAGGCATTTTACTGTCTTTGAATGGATACCCCTTGCAGATACGCAATAAACCGTTTGCTCCGCATAGGTAGATATCTCCTGATTGTGATACCGGATAATTAGTGTACATATATTCATTGGCCAAAGCTCCATCGTTTTCATCAAAAATGGTGAATCGCTTGTCCGATAAAGAATAAGTAAATAACATATTACATGCACCTACCCATACTCTTCCCGTAGAGTCGTAGACTACTATTCTGGCTTCGCTGAATAGTGAAGTCTCTATTTTGTTAACTGATTTATCTTTTCGGTTGTACTCCATTAGTCCACGATTGGTTGCCATCCAAAAGTTTCCTTGTGCATCACTACATACACTATTTATCGTAATATTCGGATTGGTATAATAAAGTGGAGATAAAGTTCGGGTATGATTATCTAATCGAAAGATATTTCTTATTCCACTCAGATAAGTTACCGAATCTGTTGAGGTGATTACTTTCAGGTTGCTAGTAGGCGTTTCCGTATCTTTTCGTATATCTACCATCCGTACCTGAGAAAGTTGATTTGTTTTCGTATCATAAATATATACCTGTTCTGCCAGTATATGGTATTTGCCGGGACTGAACTGGTGTATACAGATGCTCTTTCCCATCAGGTTTATTTGATCTATGAGAGATTGGTTTATGAAATTACACGGACGACAAGCTCCTGTTGTTTTATTAAAGAAATAAAGTCCTTTTCCGAAAAAGGATACAATCAGTTCCTGGCGGCTATATCCAGCTATCGATACCACTTTTTCTTTGCAGCACAGAGGGTAATGTTTAAATGTGTTTTCTGTTTGGTTCAGACGGTTGATGCCACCTCCGTCTGTTCCTACATATATAAAGCCGTCTTCTTCATGCAGGCATAAGGCCGTTTTATTGGTCAATCCGAAAATGTTTTCCAACGGTGCATCCTGAAAGGTACGCATGTATACTTCACGTATGTTCAATAATCCGTTCCGGATAGTACCTGCCCATAAATTTTGTGACCGGTCTGCATACAAGCATTTTACAGAGTTTGTCGGGAATGAATTATTATTCCCCGTTTGATATTCGATGGTCCGGAAAGTATTAGTAGGCAGATGCAGGCGAGCTATTCCACCGCCATCAGTTGCTATCCAAAGTTCATCTTTATAAGACAACATATCCAATACTACGTTATTGCATAGTTCGGAGTTATGAGTTGAATAACTGGCTACCTTATTGCCATTTATATCATAGCATACTATCCCTTTGCCATAGGGTGATAACCATAGATTTTTGTGCTTATCAATAAAATATGAAGTTATGTGTTGTTCCTCACATGAGGTGAAAGGTGTTAGCTGATGGCTATCGGCATGATAGAGGTAAACACCTTTCCATAGTGTTCCTATTATGTATATATCATTCTTCCACGGTTGGATATACATAAAATAATCGTTGATAGTTTCGCCTTTATTAATGATTGGGAGGCTATGTAATTTCCGGTCGTCATAGCTATATAACCAAAGCCCGGTTCCGGCAAACAACACTCCATTTTTTAGCAGACAAGCTGTTTTGGCTTGTACGGGAGCATTATTATGATATAATAAAGTGAAGTTATCTTCTCCCCGGCTATAGAGTGATAGTCCTTCCCGGGTTCCTATCCATAGATTGAGTAAGGAATCTTCTTCTAAAAAACAGATTTCATTGTCTGGTAATGAGTGAGAGGAATATGAATCATAAAAGTAGTTTTTCAATTCGTATTGATCGAAGCGGTTTAATCCCATCTGAGTTCCTATCCAGATGATACCTTTGTAATCTTTTAGCACACAGTTGACAGTTGTTTGTGAAAGTCCTTCCTGTAATGATAATTGCTTGAAGTAATAATCCGGAAAAGCGTGTAGAGAGAAAATGCTACATTGTATTGATAATATGCATCCTACAAACCTGTATAAGCCGCTTAGCACATTTATAGAGTTTTTCATAATCGGTTCTTCTGATTTGTTCGGACAAATTTAAGATAAATGAGGCAGATAAACAAAAGGTATGCAGAATAATATATTGGTTACTTTCTATATCTAACCGGATACTTGGTGAGGCAGACCGTGGATGCTTGTTTTGCCAACGTATTGGCAAGGTATTGCCAACAAGGTGGCAAACCTTTGCCAACATGAAGGCAATACTCTGCCAACCCATTGGCAAGAACGATTCTTAAGCCTCGTTTACAGGTGTAAAAACGAGGTATTCTTATCTTTTCGAGTTATACATAATGTAAGGTGCTTCTGGCTACATGGATTTCTAAAATCAATCATGTAATTTCTAAAAATGTCCCTATTTAGCCTCTAAAGCGCTTTTGGAACGTTTTTAGAATAATAATAGCCGTTTTTAAACATCGATTGATATTATGTAGATTATGTTTGCGGTATGAAAAAATAACGTATTATTAATTTATATTGGTGACGTTAAATCATTCTATTATTAACTTTAATTTTTATTATTATGAGAAAAAATTTACTTTTAATTTCGGCCGCTTGCCTATTCTCTATGTGTACAATGGCACAAAATTATGCTCCTGCTGCATGGACATTTAGTAAGCAGCAGCAAGGTAGCGCAGCAGGATTATTTATTAAAGAAATGGCTTCTACTAATTGGAACTGTAAAGCTCCTTTCCGTTTAGGGGATGCTTTGGATGGTTCTATTGGGTTGGCATGCGCCGTTGGTGGGGATGTGACAGGACCGGGAAGTGATCTGTATGCTAATGTAACAGATGCAGATAAAGCTGTGTTTGAAGAGTTCTATAAAGCATGTCAAATTGTAGATGGTGGTGAGTTAGGCAATTTGTTCTGCTATCAAGGTAGTGCTTCTACCATGTCTGACCCCAGAGCTGTAAAGAATATCAAGGCAATGCCTAATGCTACTATGTTCTGGCTTTCAAATACAGATATTCCTTTGGCCGCAAATTATCGTGTTTCTATGGGGTATCGTGTTATTGCAAATTCGGGTACCAATGCAATGAAATTGACTTTAGCTACTTCTGCTTATGACGGAATAGATACTGGTACCGGACTGGCTAACGGCTCTTATCGTGAATTGGAATTGCCTTTTTATGCTGACTTTAACGACTATTGGAGCACTGCTACAATGGATATAACTATTGCAGATAATACAGATCCTAACTATAAAGAGTTGCCTTTAGTAATAAAGATGTGGTTAGGTGGTGGCATTGAAAATGCGATTGTGCTATTTAGTGATATTAAACTGGAGAAAATCGGAGCAATTGATAATAAGTATGTTCCGGGTAAAGTGGAAGATGTGGAATGGAATGACTCTCCAACCGGAATAAGTTATAAGACAGCTGATCAGAACGCTGTTGTTTGGGCATCTAATGGTGAAATTACGGTGGTAGATGCAAAATCTCCTATTCAGGTTTATTCGGTTTCAGGACAACTGGTTTCCTTCAAAGCTCCTATTTCAAGCGTTACAACAATCCCTGTGGCTCAAAAGGGTGCTTATATTGTCAAGATCGGAGAAAGCAGTAGAAAAGTTGTTTTGTAATTTTCTGAGCTATCTAGGAAACGAATCTTTACAGCTTCACAGCAAGAGTCAAGATTCGTTTCTTCTTTTGTTAATCTTTTATTTAATGATCTAAATTGATTAGTATGGTTTTAAAAAAAGTTATGTTAGCATGCATTTTGGGATGCTTCTTTTTAAACTCTTTTTCGCAAACGACCAATTATGCGATAAATAATGATGGTACTGGTTTTGTTCAAACGTCAACTATTATGAATGAGTTGAACGGACTGGCGGAAGCTACCGTACAAATATGGATTAAACCTGTAGAATGGGTGAAAGGTGCTCAGCTTTATAACCAGAGTAATCTTGTTATAGAATTGGGAGAAAACCAGTCGCTGATTGTTAAAGCCGGGGCTTCTTCTGTTACTTGCACTCCGGAAATAGCATTGAATATCTGGTCGCAATTGACCATGGTATATGATAATGGTGCAGTAAAGTTATACGTGAATAACGAACAGAAAGAGACAACAGGTACGTTACCGGCTATTTTGCCGGATGCAGTGAATACCTGTTATATTGGCAAAAATTTTAAAGGTCAAATAGATGAAATACGTGTTTGGAGGAAAGCATTGGAACAGAAAGACTTTTTTTGGAACAATACGTTGAATAAGTTTAATCCTAATTACGATACATTAGTTTCTTACTGGAAGTGCGATCAGGAACAATGTGAGAATTTGGTTGATTATCAGTTTGCTCACCATGGAATTATTAATAATATGCAACGCGTGGCTGTTGAAGATAATGCGATAATGCGCTATCGCGTAGTGACCGGATATACAAATCTGATGCGTTTTACAGACCGGGGTAATATAAACCGGGATATGTTTCTGATGACCAATGATTTGATTCTACTTTCTGCCAAAGTGCAGCAAGACGGATCATTGTTCCCGGAATATCCGGATAATTCCGCCGTTCCTGTGAATGTGTCTTATTTGGCTGAGTTTGAAGGACGTAAGGGAGTGATGGATTTTCATGGAATAGGATCTAAGATGGTAGCAGAAGATGGTCGTGCACCTTTTGATCCGACTGAACGATTTGGCTGCGGTACTCCTAATGTTGCCACTGTGTCGGGGTGGATTTATATTGATAAATGGGTAGAAGGTGCCGGTATATTCTCCAACTATCAGGACGAAGATAATTGCATGGTCATTAAATTGGGACAAGAAGCAAATAAGGAGATTGTTGTTGATTTTTGCGGGACTATAGCTACTCTGAAGAATCAAGTGGAAGTTGGAAAATGGCATTATTTGAGTGTTTGTTTTAAACCGGCTGAAGGAGAGATTACAGGTCGTAGATTTAATCCGGTTTTTATAAGCGTTGATTATGTAATGCATGATAAGATTTCCAGTAAAACCGTTGAACTTAGTGGTAAAGATATGACAATAAAGGTAGTACCGGTGTTTGCAAATAGTACAATAACGTTGGGAGATAATCTGGATGGAAAACTGGATGAAGTTATGGTTTGGGGAAGTGACCGCTCCGGATCGGCAAAGAATGATGCTGAGAACGGTTACCAATGGAACATCGGAAGCTGGAATAATATTTTCTTAAATGCTTATTGGAAGGGGGATGATCCCGAGAATGTCGGTAAAGACTCACAGAGCTATATCGGTATGATCGAGTTCATTCGTAATTATTATGCAGGACATCGTGGTATGAAAATCCGTATGGGTATTATTTATCCGGATGGAGAAAAATGGAAATGGGGTGTTTTGAATAAAGAGGAATATCTGGACAATATGATTAATGATGCAAAAAAACTATTGACACATTGTGATGGTCTGGATGTTGATCTGGAATGGATGTACAGTTCGTCTGACTGGACTATTTATAACCATGTCGTAAAACGTTTGATTGACGAAGTTATGGCAGGGCATAGAGATACAAAAACATTTACCTGTTCATTGCATAAAGTGTCTTATGGCGGATTTGATAAAACAATGATAAATGATGTAGATTTCTTTACGTTCCAGCTATATGGCCCTAACAAGGAAACTTATTATTGGGATTATTATCCTGAAGCCTACAATTGGTTTACAAGTTACGGATTTCCTAAAGATAAGATTTTGATGTCTTACGGAGTATTGCTCGTTAATAACGGAGAGGAAGGCTATAAAGATCTGTTTGAGAAATATGGAATGAATGATAGTAATTTTGATCCGGCTTTGAATTCATGGGATTGTGGTGGCATCGTTAAGTATTATAATGGGGTGAACCAAACGAAACGTAAACAAGAATTTATTATAGAGAAAGATTGCCGTGGAACGATGTACTTTGATATGGGTAATGACCAACCTGTTAGAGATTATAAGAGTTTGATACGTGCACAAAATGATATACTTGCATCTAACGTAGATACATTGATTACGAAAGTAGATTTGGGCCCGGTGGGGATACAAAATATAGAAAAGAATGGTAAGAAAGAAATATTTTCATTCTATCTCAATCCGTCCGGTAATCAGATAACCTTAATTCTTTCTGTAGAAAAGGATGCAGGCAATGCTTTCTGTGAAATTTGTGCAATCGATGGTAAGGTTGTAATGCAGGAACGTTTGAATGCCGTTACAAATGTAATCCCGCTATCTTTGACAAAGGGGACCTATCTGATACAAGTATGTACCAATAATGGAAATTACACAAAAAAGTTACATATTAATTAAATCTTAGTATTATGGAAAGAAAAACACAAGTACGTATCCTGGCGTTATTTTGTTTGTTATTTCTTCCTGCTTTAGCCTTCTCACAAATAATAGTGAAAGGTACGGTGAAAGCAGAAGATGGCTTTGGAATGCCGGGGGCCAATGTACTACTAAAAGGCTCTACAAATGGTACTATCACTGATGTAGATGGCAATTATAGTATATCTGTTCCAACAGAAAAGTCGGTGTTAGTCTTTAGCTTCATTGGTATGACCACACAAGAAGTTACCGTGGGCAAACAGCGCACCATTGACGTTGTCTTGAAAGACGACAGTGAAATGTTGGATGAGGTGGTGGTAGTAGGTTACGGTACAATGAAGAAAAGTGACTTAACGGGGGCTGTGTCTTCCTATCGTCCGGACGAAAAGGAGGTAGGAAAAATAGCTTCTATCGATAATATGTTGCAGGGAAAGATTGCCGGACTTTCAATCGGAGCTTCTATTGATGCTCCGGGAGCCGCTTCTTCGGTTACGATACGTGGTGCCAATTCATTGCGTGGAGATAATCAGCCTTTGTATGTTATCGACAATATTCCTCAAGCTTCTACGGGAGAGTTTGCCAACTCCGGCAATGATGGTACTTTTACCATTGCAACCAATGCATTGAGTTCTTTGAATCCGGCCGATATTGAAAGTATCGAGGTATTGAAAGATGCTTCGGCTACTGCAATTTATGGTTCTCGTGGTGCAAACGGAGTTATTTTGATTACTACTAAGAAAGGTAAGTCGGGGAAAACGACGGTAGGAGTTTCTGCTAACTTTACCGTTGCCAATGCCGCCAATTTGTTAGAATTGATGAGTCTTGAGGAATATGCTCAATACCGGTTGGTATATGGCGGAGGTTATAAAAAGGATGACAATGGGGATTGGAATCTGTGGAAAATAAATAAGGAAACCGGTGAAAATGAGTGGAATGATACTTTTCAATTCTTCTTGCAAGACGGTGGTGTGTATAGGAAAAATGGTGAAAACTCCAAGTTAAAAGAGAAGTGGACACTTTTGAATCCGATAGATTGGCAGAAAGAGATATATAGTACTGCTCTTTCACAGAATTATTCTGTCACCGTAAACGGTGGTTCTGAGAAAACTACTTATTTTGCTTCGGCTTCCTACAAGGATATTGAGGGATTGGTAAAAGGTACCGGCTTAAAGCAAGGTGACTTCCGTTTGAATTTGAATTCCACACTTGCCAAGAACATTACGATGGCTGTTTCAGTGAATGGATCTATCAAACAGAATGACATGATGTCTGGTGGTAATACGACGGGGGGGGCAACTGGTTCTATCTCTAACGTTGCTCTGTCAAGTGCCCCTTATGTAAAATCCGAAGAAGAAATGGAACTGACTACTCCGAATCTTGCCGATCGGGCTACGGTCTGGACGTGGGTGGAAGATTATGATGATACTACCATTGAAAAGACATTTCGTGGATCACTGGATTTGAATTGGAAAATCTTTAAATTCCTATCTTATAATCTGCGTGCCGGTGGTAATATCTCTATTCAAGACCGTGACCGTTGGTTCAACATTACACTTTATACAGGTTCTGCACAGAACGGCTATATTACTCAGTCGGACTTTAACCGTAGCAATTATTCTGTAGAGAATGTGTTTCAGTTCAACCATGAAGTAAAGGGGATTGTGGATATCAATGCTACAGCTGGTATCACGTATGATACATATCGTTCACTGAATACACTGGTTGTTGGAAATGATTTTAACAACTATAGTTTTCGTTCCAATGGAATGCACATGGCCGGTAATGTGGAGTATAAACAACCGGCTCAACGGGATTATCAACTACTGTCATTCCTGGCACGCGCAAATTTGAGCTTTTTGCAAGGGCGCTATTTGCTCACTGCATCTATTCGTGGCGATGGTTCCAGTAAGTTTAAAAAAGGTAACCAGTGGGCATATTTCCCTGCAGCAACAGTAGCATGGCGTTTGGAACAGGAAGATTTCATAAAAGATTATTCATGGATCAATCAATTGAAGCTTCGTGCCGGGTATGGTGAAACGGGGTCTCAATCTATTGATCCGTATAGTACATTCTCAAGTTACGGTACACAATTTACAAATACGCCACAGGGGGCAGAAAAACCTGCACAAGGGGCAACCGGTAGCGGTGATAAATTGATAGGTCTTGTAGTCGATAAAATGGAAAATGACGGGTTGAAATGGGAAAGAACTGTTTCCTATAATGTCGGAGTTGACTTTTCTTTCTTTCAGGATCGAATCGGAGGTACTGTCGACTTGTATTCCAAGAAGACGAAAGATTTGCTGATACAACGCGATCTTCCACCATCAACTGGCTATAAATCAATGACAATCAATCAGGGAAGCCTTCGTAATAAAGGGTTAGAGATTTCGTTGCATGGAGATATTATCCGTACGAAAGATTTTACATGGTCGCTTTCTGGTAATATAGCTTTCAACCGACCTGAGATTCTGGATTTCGGATTGCCGGAAGAAGAGTGGGGGACAGGACAATATTGGAAAGCATATATGGGAAATAGTTTGGGCGATCATTTTGGTGAGGCGAATATATTTATTGCCGGAAAGGCCCCAGGTTTGTTCTATGGTTATCAGACGGATGGAATTATTCAGGAGAATGATCCTTATATAAATAAGATAGATGCAACTAAGTCTATAGGAACGGTAAAAGCAGGTAATTTGAAGTTTGTAGATCAGAACGGTGACGGGGCTATTAATGAAAAAGATCGGGTCATTTTGGGAGACCCTAACCCTGATTTTACATATGGATTCCAGACTGATTTTAGGTGGAAAGACTTATCGCTATCCATGGCATTTACCGGGGTACAGGGGAATGATATTCTAAATACGAATGCACGTTATTCTATCTTACCGTCTAATTCGACCAGTATGATTTATAAAAGTTCATTTGAGAAAATGTGGAGAAATGATAATCCATGGATAGGAGAATATCATGGAAATGAAATGCCCTCGCCCGGCGCGGTAACTCCTAAAGTTATAATGGACAGATATGTGGAGGATGGAAGCTATCTGCGTTGTTCGGATATTACATTGGGATATAATTTGCCCAAAAATCTGGTTTCAAAGATTGGATTTAATAGTATTGGGGTTTATGCATCAGTGAAAAATGCGTTTATAATAACCAATTATTCCGGTTATGATCCTGAAGTAAACAGCTTTGCTTTTGACGGAACGCGTCCGGGTATCGATACGAGTTCAATGCCGCATACCCGTTCGTTTATATTTGGACTTAATGTTTCATTCTAATATTCTGGTTTGATTATGAAGAAAATCAATATAATTTATCTGTTTTTAATGTTAGCTGTTTTAGGGGCTTGTTTGGACGAAGATCCAAAGTACACTACAAACTCTAAAGTAGTATACAGCGACGAACAGTCTGCACAAATGGCTCTGACCGGAATTTATGGTCTGATGGCTGTACAGGGGTCTTTTGCACAATTGCTTCCTGAGATTAATACGGAAGCTTCCGGTCTGTGCTGGACCTCTTATAACACATCCGATAATCGTTGTCAGTATACTGCCGGGGCTATTCCTACGGAGAATGAGTTTAATAATCTGGTATGGGGAGCGCTTTATCAGGCAATTGCAAATTGCAATATTTTTATAAAGGCGTGTGAAGACGGAGAGAGTGCTGATTGGAGTACGAAAGCCAATATGGTAGCTCAGGCTAAATTTATGCGAGGGGTATGTTACTATGTTCTTTATTCTTTTTACGGAGGAGTACCCCTGCGATTAACACCGTCTGATCGGGAAAGTTTAGCTGTGTCACGGGCTACCCGTCAGCAGACGATTGACCAGATTATAAAAGATTGGACGGAAGCTGCTGTTGATTTGGATGAAACCTCTTCTTTGGCAAGTAATAAACCGACTGCTCCTAATAAATATTCTGCTTATGCTTATTTAGCGAAATTGTATTGGGTGATGGGCTGTAATGCTTGGGCTGCCGAAAACGGAGATTATTGGGCTACAGGCGTTTTGAAGCAGACGTGGCCGGAAATGCAAACCAGCGATGTTTATTTTAAGAAAGCAAAGGAATATGGTGACTTGGTGTTAGACAAAAGTGATTTTGATCTTGAACCGGATTTTAATACTTTATATAATGGTACACGTCTCAGTTTTTCTAAAGAGTTTGTCTTTGTAATCGATGCTACTAAAAATACGACTGAGAATGTAGGATACAATTCATTGCACTGGACATTTTCTCCTCAGAACTCTTCTCAGGGGGAAACTTGGGGACGTTCGCAGCCTAATAAATCTTTTTATGACTGGGCACATGGTACTTATCAGGATGATCCGCGTTTGAAGGTTACTTTCATCTCTAAATGGGTGAAATATGTTAATAAAATGCCGTCGGATGAATGGCAGGCTGCTTATCCCTACGTAACAAAATCTTTTAATGATACGACATGGGTCGATTCGATTGTCAGACCTGGAAGACCTCCTATTAAAGTACCGATAGTAACTACGCATAAAGAATTGGTGGATTCTATCGATTATATCAATGGTGGATATGAGGATCCGACGAATCCGAAAGTAGAAGAACTGGATTCTTTATTACGTGAAGCATATTGCAAAACAAAAGGCCCATCGGATTGGAATATTAATGACTGGCCTTATTTCGGAAAATATATGACTAATGATTGTTCCGGACGTTATGCTAATAACAATCTGTATGTATATCGTTTTGCTGATTTTCTTTTATTGATGGCAGATGTTGAAAATGAATTAGGAAATACGGGAACTGCTATTTCTTTGGTAAACAAGGTGTTGCAGCGCGCACGTAATTCAGCTAAGCCGATAGCCACTTATCCGAAAGATTTATCGGCTACTTTGTCGAAAGAGGCAGTGCGGGAATACATTTTCCATGAACGTCTCTTTGAATTGGCAGCAGAATTTGATGGATTTACGGATACAAGAAGGCGGGGTATTGAATGGCGAAAGAAGCTACTTGAACGCAATAATAACCACCATATAACTTCTGCTTGTTATCATTATGGTCTTGAAAACAATTATGCTGCCCCTTGGAGAGAGTATTGGTATCCCAGTGATGGCGAGGAAGACTGGAATACGTATCTGATACGTAATCAGTTGATTCCTATTCCACAGATGGAATTAACTACTAATGATATGATTTCCATTGAAGACCAGAATCCAGGATATAGCAAATAAGGATAGGTAGGGATAATATGACAGATATGTCAGTGTACTTTCTGATAGGTATTTATAAATAAATCCTGATAACAGTGGGCAGTAATGATGAAATTATCGTATATTGTCCACTGTTTATTTTTTTTAAGGGTAGAAGATATAGTGAATAATCAATTGCGTCCCTAAATAAACTTTGTTATGTGAAGAATATGACTTTCACTGAAAAAAGCTACTACAGAAGAAAAATGGATATAGCTTCCTAAGACTAAGGGTGGAATCATACTGACGAAAATAAAGAGGAAGCAGTTGGGCATTATCAGAAAGATTGGTGTTTTGAATAAATAAGTATTGTAGTTTTTGTTTGATGATTGAAAAGAGAATGAAAAATCTTATATTAAATATTGTATCTAAGAAAATAGGAATGTCGTTGTTACTTTGTTCCTTAATGAGTGTTGCATTGATGGCTACTCCTGGAGAGAAGAAACCTTTTGTAATCCCGGAGTTGAAAGAATGGAAAGCATCCGGAGGATATATGACTTTAGGGAGCCATACAAGAATTGTGTACGATGCCGGACAACCGGAGTTGCTTCGTATTGCCGGACTGATGGCCGACGATTGCTTTAGAATGTTTCAGTGGAGACCGGAAATCGTAGTCGGTAAGCCAAAAGCCGGTGATATTGCATTGACATTGAAGCCGGATAGACAATTGGCAAAAGAGGGTTACTCTATTAAAATAACTGATAAAGTACTTTTATCGGCTCCTCAGTCTGAAGGCATATACTGGGGAACCCGTACTTTGTTACAAATAACAGAACAAGATGATAATTATCGTTTGCCTAAAGGGGAGATCCGGGATTATCCCGACTATCCCCTTCGTGGGTTCATGATAGACTGTGCACGTAAGTTTATTCCTTTATCTTATTTACAGGATTTGGTTAAAATCATGTCTTACTACAAGATGAATACTCTGCAAATTCATTTGAATGATAACGGACACAAAAAATTCTTCGATAATGACTTTACGAATACTTATTCGGCTTTTCGGTTGGAATCGGATATGTATCCCGGATTGACGGCCTATGACGGTTTTTATACCAAGAAAGAATTTATCGATTTGCAGAAACAGGCAATGGCACTGGGGATTGAAATTATTCCGGAGATCGATGTTCCGGCACATTCTTTGGCATTTTCACGTTATAAACCCGAAATAGGTAGTAAGAAGTATGGTATGGATCATCTGGATCTGTTCTCACCGGAGACCTATCCGTTTATAGACGCCCTGTTTAAAGAATATTTGGAGGGTGACGAGCCAGTATTCTGTGGTAAACGGGTACATGTGGGTACGGATGAATATTCCAATGAAACACCCGAATTGGTTGAGAAGTTTCGAGAGTTTACAGATCACTATATTCGTCTGGTAGAGCAATATGGCAAGCAGGCTTGTGTATGGGGAGCATTGACTCATGCAAAAGGTAGTACTCCAGTCAAGGCAGAACAGGTGGTCATGAGTTTATGGAATCCTGGCTTTGCCAATCCTCAGGAAATGATTGCGGAAGGATACCAATTAGTGAGCATGTACGATTGGGATATCTATATTGTACCGGGTGCTTTTTACTATCATGACTATCTGGACGAAGAAAAGTTATACAAAGAGTGGACACCGGCTAAAATAGGCCGAAATGAGAGATTTGAAGAGAAGCATCCGTCTATCTTGGGTGGTATGTTCGCTTTGTGGAATGATCTTGTAGGCAATGGCATAACAGTGAAAGATATTCATTATCGTACCTTCCCGGCATTACAGACCTTGGCTGTGAAAATGTGGACAGGCAAAAACACGACTATACCTTATACCGCTTTTAATGAAACTCGTGCTGCATTGAGCGAAGCACCGGGAGTGAATCTGTTGGGTAGGGTAGGAAAGCCGGGTTCCTTGGTTTATCGGAAAACGGATGTTCCGGCGGGTAGTAAGAATCAGATACAGGAAATAGGATATGGTTACACGGTGAATTTTGATTTGACAGGTCAGAAAGAAGCATCGGGTACTGTGCTTTTCCGTTCGCCGGATGCAGTTTTTTATCTGGCCGATCCGATCAATGGATTTTTGGGGTTTGCACGTGATGGCTACCTGGATACTTTCAGATATAAGATTCGGGAGGGTGAAAAGATAAATGTTCAGATAGAAGGCACATCTCGTACAACGACTCTTAAGATAGATGGGAAATTGATTGACCAGTTGGAACCAAAGATGCGTTACTTTAGCTGTGGGAAGGATTCTATGTTGTATTTCCGCACGTTGGTTTTCCCGTTGGAAGAAGCCGGACATTTTAAGAGCCGGGTAGAGAATCTGAAAGTCTATAATTATTGTAAAGAGTAAGATGTCAGATTGTTTGTAGGTTTGGATGGTTATAATCTATGGGCAGAGTCATGTGTTATCTCGGTAAATTGATACTTTGGGGGCGTTACTTATCAGGTTACCCCACTATGTTATGTTACAAACGTTGTTGTGCTGTAATGAATAGTAGTTTGCTCTCGAAGTACCTGTCTTTTCAGTTAAGAATCAATAAATCTGCTCTTGACAAGATTCTCCCGGTAACAGCCTTTTTCTGTTTATCTTTTTTAGCCCTCCATTTTCTGTACTTCGGAAAACTATTATTACCTTTGCCTCACTAACTAACATTACGTAATAAAAAGTAAAGATATGGCAACACCTCCGTTTAAGTATCAACCCATGTTTGAACATGGAGAAGATAAGACTGAGTATTATCTGCTTACCAAAGACTATGTATCGGTAAGCGAGTTTGAAGGAAATCCGATTCTGAAAGTAGAGAAAGAAGGGCTTACGGCTATGGCTAATACAGCTTTCCGTGATGTATCGTTCATGTTGCGCCGTTCGCACAACGAACAGGTGGCAAAGATTCTGAGCGATCCCGAAGCAAGTGATAACGACAAATACGTAGCACTCACTTTCCTGCGTAATGCAGAAGTTGCAGCCAAAGGGGTATTGCCTTTCTGCCAGGACACCGGTACGGCTATCGTGCATGGTGAAAAAGGACAACAGGTATGGACTGGCTATTGTGACGAAGAAGCACTCTCACTCGGTGTTTACAAAACATATACCGAAGAGAACCTGCGTTACTCTCAGAATGCTCCTTTGAATATGTACGATGAGGTGAATACAAAATGTAACCTGCCTGCCCAAATCGATATCGAGGCAACAGAAGGCATGGAGTACAGATTCCTTTGTGTGACCAAAGGAGGTGGATCTGCCAATAAAACTTATTTATATCAGGAAACAAAAGCGATCTTGAATCCGGGTACGCTGGTTCCTTTCCTTGTGGAGAAGATGAAGACGTTGGGCACAGCTGCCTGTCCTCCTTATCACATTGCATTCGTGATTGGTGGAACTTCGGCTGAAAAGAACCTGCTGACCGTGAAGCTGGCTTCTACACATTATTATGACGAACTGCCTACTACCGGAAATGAGTACGGTCGTGCTTTCCGTGATATCGAACTGGAAAAAGAAGTGCTGGCTGAGGCTCAGCGTATAGGACTTGGTGCACAGTTCGGCGGTAAATATCTGGCACATGATGTACGTATCATCCGTTTGCCCCGTCATGGTGCTTCCTGTCCGGTAGGCCTTGGAGTATCTTGTTCTGCCGATCGTAATATTAAATGTAAGATCAACAAAGATGGTATCTGGATTGAGAAGTTAGATGAAAATCCGGGCAGCCTGATTCCTGTTGAGCTTCGCAATACAGGTGAAGGCGATGCGGTTAAGATTGATCTGAACCGTCCGATGCAGGAGATTCTGAAAGAACTGACTAAGTATCCGGTATCTACCCGCCTGTCACTTAACGGAACAATTATCGTAGGTCGTGATATCGCTCATGCTAAGCTGAAAGAACGTTTGGATCGTGGTGAGGACCTGCCTCAGTATATTAAGGATCATCCGATTTACTACGCCGGTCCTGCCAAGACTCCTCAGGGAATGGCTTGTGGTTCTATGGGCCCCACTACTGCCGGACGTATGGACTCGTATGTAGAGTTGTTCCAGAGCCACGGTGGAAGTATGATTATGCTTGCCAAAGGCAATCGTAGCCAGCAGGTGACCGATGCCTGTAAGAAGTATGGCGGTTTCTATTTAGGTTCTATCGGTGGTCCGGCAGCTATCCTTGCTCAGAACAACATCAAGAGCATTGAATGTGTGGAATATCCCGAACTGGGTATGGAGGCCATCTGGAAGATTGAAGTGGAAAACTTCCCGGCATTCATTCTGGTAGATGATAAAGGCAATGACTTTTTCAAACAGATTAAACCACGCTGTGCAGGTGGTGGCTGCGAAGGCAAATAATGTCGCGGCTACACGTATAACTTGTACCAATGAATAATTTTTCGGGCATCTGTATGTATTAGTACAGGTGCCTTTTTTATAATTTAATATCTTATACATATCATGAAACAAACATCGACTGAGCTACTACATCCAAAAACACACATTGTTTGGTTAGACGTCGTACGATTGATAGCCATGTTTACTGTGGTCTGTTGTCATTGTACAGATCCTTTCAATTTTTATCCGGGCGACGCTCCTAATATTAATGAAATTAAATTCTGGGGTGCTGTTTATGGATCGGTATTACGTCCGTGTGTTCCCTTATTTGTAATGATAACCGGTGCTTTGTTGTTACCGGTACGTGGCGATGCCTCTGTGTTTTATAAGAAGCGTATCCCACGTGTATTGTTTCCCTTTCTTATCTGGTCGGTTTTATATAATCTTTTTCCGTGGGTGACGGGGTTATTGGGGCTTAGTCCGCAAGTGATACTCGATTTTTTTCCTTATGCCGGAGAAGATGTAATGCGCCAGTCGCTTTCCGTGGCAGTTCGTTATATATTAGAAATACCTTTTAATTTTTCCATTCTGGCTGTTCACATGTGGTACATCTATCTGTTGATCGGACTTTATCTCTATATGCCTATTTTCTCAGCCTGGGTGGAAAAAGTGTCCGAACGTGCCAAACTTGGGTTTCTGTTGGTTTGGGGAGTCACTTTATTCCTACCTTACTACAATCAGTTTGTAGCTCAATATTTATGGGGCACTTGCTCTTGGAATACTTTTGGTATGCTCTATGTTTTTGCCGGATTCAATGGATATCTGTTGTTGGGACACTATCTGAAAAGGATTGATTGGTCTTTACGTAAAACATTGGCTATTGGTATTCCGATGTTTATTGTTGGTTATATTATTACATTCTTTGGCTTTCGCTATATCTCAGCGTTACCGGAGTATACCCCTGAAATGTACGAGCTCTTCTTCACCTACTGTTCTATCAATGTGGTAATGATGACGATTCCTATATTTATGCTGGCAAAGAAAGCGGAGATTCGTTCGGAACGTATACGGAAGGCTTTGGCCAATCTTACACTTTGTGGCTTTGGTATCTATATGGTTCATTATTTTCTTGCCGGACCTTCCGTACTTCTTATGAGAGCCCTGAATGTTCCTATAAGTATCCAGATTCCACTCGCTGCCGTGGTGGCATTCTGTATCTCATGGCTCTTTGTAGCAATGATTTATCGTTGTTTTAGTAAGGGTGCAAAATACATTGTCGGTTAATTTATAGAATACAATGAAACGGGTTTGTGCAGTATTGCTGTTAGCTGTGATTACAACCATCGTCTCAGCTTCTCCCATCTCAGGCTTATTAGAGCGTATCGATAGAGGAGCTTCAAAGAAGTTTATTATTGAAGAGGTGAAGTCTGATACCGACTTCTTTGAACTTGATCAGAAAGGTAGCCGGGTGGTGATTCGGGGAAATAACTCTGTCAGCATAGCAACGGGGTTGAACTGGTATCTGAAGTATTATGCCGGTATTCATCTTTCATGGAATGGGATGACAGCTACACTGCCGGACGTTCTTCCTCCTGTGATGAAGAAAGAGCGTCATGAGACGAAATTACCGTGGCGTTATGATTTGAATTATTGTACATACTCCTATTCTATGGCATTCTGGGACTGGGAACGGTGGGAGAAAGAGATTGACTGGATGGCATTGCATGGTATCAATCTTCCTTTGGTGATCACCGGAACGGAAACAGTATGGTATAATGTGCTTCAGAAACTGGGATATAACAAGACGGAGATCGATGAATTCATTTCAGGACCGGGATTCTTTGCCTGGTGGCTGATGAATAATCTTGAAGGATGGGGTGGTCCGAATCCGGATCATTGGTATACACAGCAGGTGTCGCTTCAGAAGAAAATTCTGAAACGAATGCATGAGTATGGGATAGAACCCGTCCTGCCGGGATATTGTGGAATGGTACCTCACAATGCAAAAGCAAAGTTAGGTTTGAATGTTTCCGATCCCGGTGTGTGGTGTGGTTATCGTCGCCCTGCTTTCCTTCAACCTGACGATTCGCGTTTCGAAGAGATATCATCACTCTATTACAAAGAACTGGAAAAACTATATGGCAAGGCAAATTACTATTCAATGGATCCTTTCCATGAGGGTGGTAGTACAGACGGCGTTAATTTGGATGCTGTAGGTAAAGCTGTAATGAAAGCAATGAAGAAGGCGAATCCGAAAGCTGTCTGGGTGATTCAGGCGTGGCAGGCAAATCCTCGTCCTGAACTGATTAGGAATTTGGAGACCGGAGATTTATTAATACTTGATCTCACAAGTGAGTGCCGGCCGCAGTGGGGTGACCCGGAATCAGAGTGGTATCGTAAAGATGGATATGGAAAACATAATTGGGTATATTGTATGTTATTGAATTATGGTGCCAATGTCGGATTGCATGGGAAAATGGACAACGTGATCGATAATTACTATTTAGCGAAAGAAAATCTCCGGGCCCGCGCTACTCTGAAAGGAGTAGGTATGACACCCGAAGGAATAGAAAACAATCCTGTGATGTACGAATTGTTGATGGAGTTGCCTTGGCGTCCGGAGCGTTTTACGAAAGAGGATTGGCTGAAAGGATACGTCAAAGCACGTTATGGTAAAGACGAACCGGTTCTACAACTGGCCTGGGGCAAGCTGGCAAATTCTATCTATAATGCTCCGAAGGAGCTGACCCAGCAAGGAACACACGAGTCGGTGTTCTGTGCCCGTCCGGGATTGGATGTTTATCAGGTCTCCAGTTGGTCGGAAATGAAAGATTATTATGACCCGCAAGAGGTGATAGAGGCTGCCCGTCTGATGGTTTCTGTGGCCGACCGGTATAGAGGGAATACTAACTTTGAGTACGATTTGGTAGATGTTGTTCGTCAGGCTATTGCTGAGAAAGGAAGGCTGATGCAGAAAGCGGTTACGACTGCTTATCGTGCAGGTGATAAAGAACTTTTTGCAATGGCTTCTCAGAAATTTTTGAATCTGATACTGTTGCAGGATCAATTGTTGGGTACTCGTACAGAGTTTCGGTTGGGAAGATGGATTAACAGCGCTCGTGCTCTGGGTGTTACTCCTGAAGAGAAAGCGTTGTACGAATGGAATACCCGTGTACAGGTTACTACTTGGGGAAACCGGAACGCTGCCGAAAGGGGAGGCCTTCGGGATTATGCTCATAAGGAGTGGAACGGTCTGTTGAAGGATTTCTATTATATGCGTTGGAAGTTATATTTTGATAATCTTGCCTGTAAGATGGAAGGGGAAACGATTCCGGAAATAGATTTCTACGCAGTGGAAGAAGCTTGGGTAAAAAGAACGAATCCGTATCAAGCAGAACCGGAAGGAGACTGTGTGGATACAGCGAAACTTATCTTTGAAACCTTGTTCTAAGATGTTTGTTATAGATTAACTGCGCTATACCTATTGTGGTATAGCGCAGTTAATCTACTATTCATCGTACATCGCCTAACTTACCGTACAATAAAAAGATGATGTACAATACTTTTATTGTTTCTTCTTCTTCCACTCTTCGTATTTCTTCAATACCTTCAATCCACCGTTATTGTACCAACTGTATCCGTTGCGGCGTTCGTGCCCAATCTCCGAGATATCATATTTTTTGATCCCGTCACGGTCACAAAAGAAAGGACGGTTGGTATCTAACTCATAGAAACGTGCCCATAAAGGGTCACAGTCTGTACAAGGAACCATCCGGTAGTCTTTTTTACCCTCTTCATTGGTGAAGTATTCTTTTTTCAATCCTTTTATTTCCGACTCTTTGAACCATTCTACTGCTGCTTCAACGCATGTGACCACCTCCGGTGAAGGTTTAGAGAGTGACATAAGGAACAATACGATGTCATCAGATTCTTGTCCACTCAGTGATGGGAGTTCATAGGCACGTGCTTTGGCAGGAGCAAGTGTTTCGCGGTCGTGCTGTGCACACCATACGGTTAATTTTCCATTTTGCTTTACCTGGGTTTTCAGAATGCAATCTACTCCTTTGTCTAAAGCTACCTGGGCTTTTGGGATAATAGAATCGGGTAGGAAGGTATAGGGAGCTTTCTTTTTAGTAATGTCTCTCAAGAGTTTCATTACATTGATCATTGCATCGTCATTGTACGTGATATGAATGTAATATCCTTTGGGACGAGGGTAAAACTGTGGCCAGCCTCCGTTTTCATATTGTGCTTCAAAAAGGTACTGCAATCCGTGGAGTACAGCGTCTTTATATTTCTCGTCCTGAGTAGCTAAATAGGTACGGGCCAGGTAATTAATCTCTGTGATGGTCGCTTTATTGTCAATGGTACTGAGATTTACATTTTCTTTCATCTTGAGTGCCTCTGCGCGTTCTTTTTTGTTTAATTCGGCAGCCATGTAAATGTTTTTGGGCCATCCTCCGGTAGTTTGTTGATAGAGCAATACATTGTCGGCAATGCGGGTGGCTTCCGGCGTTTTGAAGAAAGCGTCATCAAACTGCGGTGCAATTTTTACCCAGTCTTTATAAGGATGCTTTTCTTTGTAATTATTGTCCGTTTGGGCAGAAAGGCTTGTCAGGCAGAAACATGACAAAGCCATCAATACTAATTTCTTCATGGTTTGTTATTGTTTAAAACTTATTGTATGGAGGCAAAGGTAGCGGAAAGTGGAAGAAAGGGGCGGTAAAAATTGTTTTATATAGGGGGAAAATTGATAATTAGTGATGAGTGAGTAGTGATAAGTGATTAGCTGGCTGCGCAATTATACCGCATGGTACTAATCACTTATCACTACTCACTTATCACTAATTCAGATATTTCAATACTTTACCACTAATCTGTAACAGTGAGATTTCACAAAGTTTGGTATCATATTCGGCAGAGAGGATACGTTCTTCGGCATCAAGCAAGCTTTTCTGGGCTTCGCGCATCTCGATACCTGCAAGGTCTCCAAGCATATAACGTTCCATGGCAATTTCGTGATTCTCTTTGGCTGCAACAAGATTCTGACGTTCCAGATTCAGCATTTTAAGATTATTGCGATAGGCCTGCCATAGGTTACTGATGTCAGCCCGTAGGGCCTGTTCCACTTCCTGACGTTGCAAACGGGCATTCTTAATGGCAATACTTGCATTTCTTTTTTCCCGGCGGCGATTGCCATCGAATATATTGAAACCTACAGTCAACCCACCATTGAATCCCAGATTACCACGTTGGCTATTGGCAGCTATATCATATTTATTGAGCGTATATCCATAGCCGGTATTTAGTTTCAGATACGGATAGTTACGGGCGTTTATCTTCTTATAGTCCAGTTGGGCTATCGTAGTATTCTGGTCAGCTTTTAGCAAAGAGGCATTGGTAGCCAGTGTCGCATCCCATAATTCTTCAAAGTTTAAGTTGGCGTTGACTCTGATAATGGAATCTACGATAGAGAGCGGCTGGTCTACATTGGCATTTGCCATTAGTTCATTCAGGTTGATACGTGAGGTATGCAATAGCTCCTGCTGTTTCATATACTTGGCACTATCTGCGTTGAAGTCTACTTTGGCTTGCTGATAGTCCAGTCGGGAGAAGTTTCCGATGTGATAACGTTCTTCTACAATGCGTAACCGTTCCTTGGAAAGTTTCACGGCATAATGCAGATTGGCCAGACGAATCTTTTGCTGAACGTAGTTATAGTATTCGGCGGCAAGGCTCGCTATGAAATCTTCAATGGCGATACGTGTATTGGTCTCACCCTGGCGTTCCAGCTCTTTCAATATCTTATAGTTTGCCTGGATATTGAATCCGTCAAAGATAGTCCAGTTGAGATTGAGTCCCACATTGATTGTTTGGTCAAATACACCGTTTTCTTTGATCGTTTCTCCGCTTTCGCGTACTTTGGTCTGCGTATTGTCCACCGTACCTTTATATCCGGCTGAGAAGTCGATAGTAGGCAGATAACCGGCATTCCCCGGGGTAGCATTATTCTTACTCACCTGTTCTTCGTTATGAATGATACGTAGTGAATAGTTGTTTTGTAATCCCTTTTCCAGACAGGACTTCAAAGTATAGACCTCTTGTGCTGATGCCTCACCTCCGAAACCTCTCCCAAGGAAGGGAGAGCAGGTGCAGAGAGCGAGTAGGGAGATTAAAAGTTTCTTCTTATCCATCTTTCTTACTTAATTATGGGTCGTCGTTGGAGTTGTTTCGTCTTCCTCGTTTTTGGAAAGGACAGGCGTGAGTCTCCGGTTCGTTGAAATATAACTGTATATGGCCGGTACGATGTACATCGTCATCAGTGTAGAGATAAGCATTCCGCCTACTACTGCCGTACCCATGGCAATACGCTGGTTACAACCTTCACTGGTGGCAAAAGCAAGTGGAATAAGCCCCAATATGGTAGATGCACTTGTCATCAGGATGGGGCGCAGGCGTTGCAGAGAAGCGTCTTTGATGGCACTCATCTTGTCTTCGCCGCTTTCTTGCTTCTGATTGGCAAACTCCACAATAAGGATACCATTCTTTGCTACCAGTCCGATAAGCATAATAATACCAATCTGGCTGAAAATGTTCATTGTTATTCCGCCGAAGTGCATGAAAATCAGGGCACCGGCAATGGCGAGCGGTACTGTCAGCATCACGATTAATGGGTCTTTGAAACTTTCAAACTGGGCGGCCAGAATCAGATAAATCAGGAAGATAGCCAGAATGAAGGCGAACATCAGGCTTGATGAACTTTCGCGGTATTCTTTTGAATCTCCGGTCAGTGCCGTACGGAACGAATCGTCCAGCGTCTCTTTGGCTATTTTATCCATTTCGTCCAGTCCCTGTCCGATAGTCTTGCCATCTGCCAGTCCGGCGGAAACAGTAGCCGATACGAAACGGTTGTAACGGTAGAGTTTCGGAGGAGCGATACCGTTTGTCAATTCTATCAGATTGTCAAGCTGTACCATGTCTCCGTTGTCACTGCGTACATAGATGGCTTTCAGGTCCGCAGGTTTGTTACGCTGCTGGCGATTGATCTCACCTAAAATCTCGTATTGTTTTCCATTCATATAGAAGTAGCCCATACGCTGTCCGCTCAATCCATATTGCAGGGTTTGGGCGATGTTGCGGGTACTGACTCCCATAATGCTGGCTTTATCACGATTGATGTTGATACGTGCTTCGGGTTTACTGAACTTCAGATCGACATCGGCCATTTGGAATACCGGATTTTCGTATACTTTTGCCATAAACTTCGGCAGTACTTCCTGAAGCTTTTCCAGATTGGTAGCTTGCAAAACATATTGTACAGGCATACCTCCGCGTCGTCCTCCAAACGAAGAAGACTGTTGCACAAACGAGCGTGCCATGGTCTTTTTCTGTACTGCTTTTGATAGTTTTTCGGCTACGTCCATCTGTGAATAGTCTCGGTCTTTCATATCTTTCAGTGTGATACGTACGTTGCCGCTACCACTCGAAACACGGGCAGTTACGGATTCTGCATCAGGAATAATGGAATCGACAAGGTCGTTGATGTCCTCTGTATAGTCTCGTATATATTCATAGGTTACGCCTTCTGCTCCGCGCGTACTGATACTGATTTGAGAACGGTCTTCCAGCGGTGCCATCTCTGCAGGAATATAGCCCCATAAGAATACAATGATTCCGATAGTAACGGCGATGACGGGTAATGCCAACCAGCGTTTCCGCAAAAATGCTGCCAGCGAACGGCTATATAGGCGATTCATTCCTTCAAAGAATGGTTCTGTTTTTCTATAAAACCAGTTCTGCTTTTCACGCTTTATCAGCAGTTTGGTAGCAAGCATCGGTGTGAAAGTCAATGCTGCAAAAGAGGATATAATAACCGATCCTGAAATAACCAGACTGAACTCCCGGAAGAGCCGTCCTGTCATACCATCCATGAACACAATAGGGAAGAATACGGCTACCAGCGTAATCGTAGTGGAGATAACGGCAAAGAAAATTTCTTTGGCTCCTTCGATTCCTGCCTCTTTCGGTGCCATACCCTGTTCAATCCGGACATAAATATTTTCGGTCATAACGATTGCATCGTCCACCACAAGCCCCACCGACAGAACTACTGCAAGCATCGAAAGCACGTTGATTGAGAATCCCGCCAGGTACATAACGAAGAATGCGCCAATCAGTGAAACGGGGATCACAATACACGGTACGAGTGTCACGCGCCAGTCGCGCAGAAAAAGGAAAATGATGATGATAACCAGTACAAATGCTTCGTATACCGTTTGTTTTACTTCATTGATGGAAGCACGGATAAATTTGGTATTATCGAATCCATAGTTGTAGTGTACATCCTCCGGAAGATCTTTTTGCATTCTTTCCATACGGTCGTACACTGCATCGGCAATCTTGATATGATTAGCCCCCGGTTGGGGGATGACAACTACACCAACCATGGGGACTCCGTTCATTTTCATGTAACTTTTGATGTCCGCCGGACCCAGTTCGGCGCGACCAATATCACTGAAACGAACAATCTGATTCTTATCCTCTCTGATAATGAGGTCGTTGAACTCTTCTGCCGTATGCATCAAACCCAACGTACGGATCGTCAGTTCTATGGTGTTTCCTTCGATACTACCTGAAGGCAATTCCACATTCTCCTTGTCCACTGCGTTCTTTACGTCGATAGGCGTGATACCGTAACCGGACATCTTGATAGGGTCCAGCCACAAACGCATGGAATAACGTTTTTCACCCCAGATAGATACGCTACTTACATCGGCAATTGTCTGAAGCTGTTCCTTTACGGTAAGATCGGCTATTTCACTCAGTTCCAGTAGCGAACGTCTTTCGCTCTGGAGGGCTACCATGAGGATAGGCATGGCATCGGCATCGGCTTTTGATACCGTAGGAGGATCACAATCGCGGGGCAGGTAGCGCTGGGCACGTGATACTTTGTCGCGCACATCATTGGCCGCTGTTTCCAGATCGACAGAGAGCTCAAACTCTACCGTAATACGGCATTGTCCCTGCTGGCTGACACTCGACAGAGAGCGAATACCGGGAATACCGTTGATGTTCTGTTCCAGTGGTTCTGTGATCTGATTTTCAATAACATCAGCGTTTGCACCGGGGTAGGAGCAGGATACCGATATAATGGGATTATCCACCGACGGATACTCGCGTACACCAAGATAGCTGTATCCGATGAACCCGAAGAGGAGGATAATAATTGTCAGTACCGTCGATAATACCGGCCGGCGTATGCTTAATTCGGATATATTCATAAGGCGGCTGGTTTAATCAATGTTATCAAGAGTGACAGGCAATGCTGTACGAAGTTGCAGTGTTCCCGAAGTTATAATAGTATCGCCTACTTGCAGACCTCTTAGTACCTGTACTTCAGCTTCGGTACGTATACCGGTGGAAATTTCTACCGGCTGTGCTTTTCCGTTTTTGTAAAGGTATATTTTGTCTTTTCCCATTTCGGGGACAATCGCTTCCGAAGGTACTGCAATTGCATTGGGGATCTCTTCTTTCTTTAAATGAACGCTTACGTAACGACCGGGAAGTACGGTACCATTACTGTTGGGGTAGAGTGCACGTATGGTCAATGAGTGCATCTCACTGATTTTTGACTCGGTGGCATATACTTTGGCATCGAATCCGTCAAGTTGTCCTTCGAGGTGGAAGGTCAGGTTTGCTCCTTTTTTAACTTGGCCGGCATAACGCTCTGGTACTGCAAACTCTACTTTCAGCGGAGATATTTTGGTTAATTTGGCTACAATGGTACTGGGAGAGGCATAGGCTCCGACGCTGACTTGTCGCAGACCGATAACGCCGTCAAACGGGGCACGGAGTTCTGTCAGTGCTATGTTTGCCTTGACAATATCTATATCGGCATTCAGTGTGGCAAGTTCTGTTTTCACCTGTTCATAAGCTTCTTTGCTGACAGCATCTCTTTCCAACAGAGCATTCTGGCGAAAGACACGGTCTTCTGCCAGTTTCAGTTGAGACACAAGGCGCTGTAGTTGTGCTTGTAGTTGCCGGTCGTTTACTTTAGCCAATAGCTGGCCTTTTTTTACGGCACTACCTTCTTCAAAGTTGATTTCTACAATCTTTCCCGATGTTTCAAATGAAAGGTCAACCTCTTCGTCGGGTAGCAGGCTACCGCTGATACGTATTTCATCTGTAAGCAATTGCGGTTTTATAATCCGCGCATTTACATTCAGAATCTTTTTACCTCCCTTTTGACTTAGGGTTACTTTGTCGGCTGCTGCCAGTTCGGCGTTTTGTTTAGGCATTTGCGAGTAGATGCCACCTCCTATCAATCCGGCGCCTACAATGATAATAATACCCCATTTAATCCTCTTGTCCATGTATGTTTTATATTATAGGTACGCGATGTGGTGTTGTGTACCTGTTAAGTATAGTATATAACGTCTTAATTTAGACAGGCGATTGGGAAGATAGTTTAATACGCAGTGAGTGAAAAAGAGTTAATAATTTAATAGGCGGCACGGTATTTTCCCTCTTCTTTATCTTCAAGCATATTCAGATAAGAAGTGTAACGTGATTCGCTGATGTAATGTTGTTCTACGGCCTGCCGGACTGCGCAGCCGGGTTCGTGCCTGTGAGTACAGTTGTTGTATTTGCAGTCAGCAGAAAATTTGAATATTTCCGGGAAGTAATGTCCTATTTCTTCTTCTTCCATGTCGAAGGTTCCGAATCCTTTGATACCCGGAGTGTCGATGATATAGCCTCCGTCTGCTACGGCAAACATTTCGGAGAAAGTAGTAGTATGCATTCCTTTATTGTGATATGCAGATATTTCAGCGGTCTTTACTTCCTGTTCCGGAAGTATGGCATTGATCAGAGTCGATTTCCCCACTCCCGAATGCCCGGAAAATAGAGTAATCCGTCCTTTCAGTTCTTCTTTGATGATATCAATTCCTTCTCCCTTTTTAGCTGAGATTTTGAAACAGGGGTAACCGATATTCGTATAGAGATTGATGAGGCTGTCCAGATAGTGCAGTTCATCTTCATTGTAAACGTCTACTTTATTGAATATCAGCTTTACCGGTACACGATAGGCTTCTGCCGAGGCAAGAAAACGGTCGATGAAAATTGTGGATGTTTCAGGGTAGTTCACCGTCACCACCAGCATACACTGGTCAAGATTGGCAGCAAGGATATGAGATTGTTTAGAAAGATTGGAGGAACGGCGAACGATGTAGTTCTTTCTGTCTTCTATTTCGCTGATAAAAGCAGTACCCTCCTGATTTAGTATGATTTGAACACGATCGCCCACGGCAACAGGATTGGTACTTCGTATTCCTTTCAGACGGAAATTCCCTTTTATCTTGCATTCGATAAACAGCCCGTCATCAGTCTTTACCTGATACCAGCTCCCTGTATTCTTTATTACCAATCCTCTCATCATCCTTTAGTAGTCAAGTAGTGAGTAGTCAAGTAGTTAAGTAGGATATAAACAGAAAAATCTGCTACTTGCTACTTAACTACTTGACTACTTAACTACTAATTTACACTGTCATAATTTCTTTGTCCTTTTCAGCCAGCATATCATCAATCTGCTTGATATACTTATCATGGATTTTCTGCAGTTTAGCTTCTGCATTCTTCTGTTCGTCCTCTGCAAGACCTTCTTTCAGGGCTTTCTTCAGTGTGTCGATACCGTCACGGCGGGCATTACGTACGCTTACTTTAGCTGTCTCACCTTCAGCTTTACACTGTTTTGCCAGTTGCTTACGACGTTCCTCTGTCAAAGGAGGGATACCAATACGGATGATCTCACCATTGTTCTCGGGCATAATACCCAGATCAGAATCAATAATTGCTTTTTCAATGATACGGAACATACCTTTATCCCACGGTTTGATAGTAATGCTACGTGCATCCGGAGTGGTTACGGCAGCTACATTACTAATAGGTACCATGCTTCCATAAGAATCTACACGGATTCCATCCAGCAATCTGGTACTTGCTTTACCGGCGCGGATGTGAGCCAGTGCCTCTTCCAGGTACATAATGGCCATATCCATTTTCTCTTGTGAATCGTTGATACAAGTCTTTACGTCTATCATATTCTTTTGCTTTATATAGTTTACTATTTACTGAATGAAAAACAAAAGTAGATTATTTTTTGCTTATCTGCAACAATAATGGAAAGAGAAAGCAGGCTGTTAGTTATAAATAATGAAAATGGCGAGGAAACCGGCTTTGTTTTCTAATTAAATGACCGTATCATTGAAACGCAGATTATCGTAAATTCACACAAAGAATATCGGCTCTCAACTACAGTAAATCATCTAATTTACGATAATCTCCGATCATTTGCGTTTTAATAAAACGCTGTCATAGTATGAATTAAAATGGATATAAAGAAGAGAACGCAAGCTGTATGTTTTATATACCCTGTGTTCTCTTCTGTGTCAAATATGACTAATAAATCAATTGTGTACCACCGTACCAATTTCTTCTCCGCTGATTACTTTTTTCAGATTTCCTGCTGTATCCATATCGAATACTACAATCGGGAGATTATTTTCCTTGCACATGCAAGTAGCTGTAAGGTCCATCACCTTCAAACCACGTTTCAGCACTTCATCATAAGTGATATCATCGAATTTTGTAGCAGTAGGATCTTTTTCCGGATCGGCGGTGTATATCCCGTCTACACGGGTACCTTTCAACATTACGTCGGCTTCTATTTCGATGCCGCGCAGAGAGGAACCGGTATCGGTTGTGAAGAACGGATTGCCTGTTCCGGCGGACATGATAACGATTTCACCGGCTTCCATATATTCAATCGCCTTCCACTTGCTATAGAATTCGCCGATAGGCTCCATGCGGATAGCTGTCAGTACGCGGGCCTTTTCGCCGGCGGCAACGAGGGCTGAGCTAAGGGCAAGGCTATTCATAACTGTTGCCAGCATACCCATTTGATCGCCTTTTACACGGTCGAAACCTTTGCCGGCTCCTGTGAGCCCACGGAAGAAGTTTCCACCACCTATGACGATGCCTATTTGTACACCTTGTTCATGAATCTCTTTTATCTGTGCTGCATACTCAGCGAGTCTTTTCTCGTCGATTCCACTCTTTTTTTCTCCCATCAGGCTCTCACCACTGAGCTTCAACAGGATTCTTTTGTATTTTGCCATATTGTTCTTATAATTAGTTTGCGCAAATATACATGATTATTTTGCCATAATCACGCAGATTAGTATACTATTTGACTCGAATCTGAATAGACATGAATACTTCCCGCACGGGGAGGTATACTAAGCGATGATTCATTGAAACGCAGATGAACGCAGATTTTCGCAAAGAGAAACAAATAGATAATAAAGATCCACAGTCTTTTAATCTGCGTTAATCCGCGTTTCATTAAAGATTTAAAACTCCGTGTTCTCTGCGTCCTCTGTGGTGAAATGCACTTAAAACCCTATTAGGTAGTGAATATTATCGGGCGTATCTTTTTGATATCGGAAGTCCCTCGAAGCAGTATCGTTATCCTTCCCCGGTATTGCACTTTGTCTTTCTCAGAAAGGAACGTTCCTTTTCCCTGTGGGCAGTGTTGTTTTACATGTACATCTAAAGCGGTACGACATGCACATGTGGAGCTGCACGACATGCACATCTCGTACTGCTTTACATGTACATCTAAAACAACGTTACATACCGGAGATCAGGGCCGACGCATTAAATAATTTACTATTGCATATGTACTTTTCTTGTTGTTATTTAATTGAATATTAATTATTTAGCATTGTTTTGTTTATATTTCGTATATTTACATGGTAATATTAAACAGTAATTGACATGAAAATAGGTATAATTGACATTTGTAAGC